>NZ_AP021861.1:0-306666 GCF_009177095.1 Lacipirellula parvula | reverse complement strand
AACCTGCTGCAGTTGCATCCACCCAGGGTAAGCGCCGCCAGACTTTGTCGTGTACCCCTTCGTTGCAATCGCCAACTGGCGAATGTTGTTCTGGCACTGGGTCATCGCAGCGCGAGCCCGCGCCGCTTGAATAGCTGGCAGCAACAACCCGACAAGCGTGCCGATGATCGCAATGACGACCAACAGCTCAACGAGCGTGAAGCCGCGGCGGGACGATGTGGACATGACGCTTCTCTCCTCTGTGTACAGCAGTGTTCCCCTGCACGATTGCCCTGGCTGCGGCGCGGCGGTGGCGCGATGGTCCGTTGGGGCCGGTAGATAAGTCAGAATCCGGCCCGGCGGGCGCGATCGCCGTGGCCGAGTAATTATCGCCGAAACCGGGGGAAAATGCCAGCAAACGTTTTTGGGGAGGGGATTTTACGGCGGGGGGCGATGCGAAGACCGCGGGGGTGAACCCCGCGGCTCGCAGTAAGGACACCGTGCGATTTTTAGCCCCCGGCACTTGATGCCGGGGGTTGTGGGGCGGTGAACTTGTGAGATGGGGCGTCGATAGAGCCCCCGGTTTGAAGAACCGGGGGCTAAGCGCTTAGTGGCGGAAGTGGCGGCGGCCGGTGAAGATCATCGGGATACCGTGTTTGTTGCAGGCGGCGATCACTTCCTCGTCGCGGCGGCTGCCGCCCGGTTGGATGATCGCGGCGATGCCGGCGGCGGCGGCGGGGCCGATCGAGTCGTCGAACGGGAAAAAGGCGTCGGAAGCCAGCACCCCGCCGCGGGCCTTCTCGCCCGCCTTTTTGAGGGCGATTTCGACCGAGTCGACGCGGCTCATTTGGCCGGCGCCGACGCCGGCGAGGGCGCCGTTGTTCGAGACGACGATCGCGTTGCTCTTCACGAACCGGCAGGCGGCCCAGGCGAAGCGGAGCTCGTGGTGGAGTTCTGGGGTCGGCTGCACCTGCGTGACGACCTTCCATTCGGAGGGTTCATCCGGCAGGTCGTCGGCATTCTGAGCAAGCATACCGCCGTCGATCTGGCGGAACTGGCGGGCGCCATGGCCGACGGGGAGTTCGCCGACGCGGAGCAACCGGACGTTGTCGCGCCACTTTGGCTTCGTGGTGAGGATGCGAATGGCGTCGGGGTGGAACTCGGGGGCGACGATCGCTTCGATGAACTTGCCCGGCTCGGAGAGGTACTCGGCCATCGCGGCGTCGACGGGGACGTTCACGCCGAGGACCGAGCCGAAGGCACTGAGCGGGTCGCCATCCCAGGCCTTCGCGACAGCTTCACCGAGGGTGGCAGCCGTGGCGGCGCCGCAGGGGTTGTTGTGCTTGAGCACCGCGACGGCAGGGCGGGGGAGGGCCTTGGCGATCGCGAGCGCAGCGTCGAGGTCGAGCAGGTTGTTGTAGGAGAGTTCCTTGCCGTGGAGCTGCTCGGCGTTGACGAAGGCGTGGGATGGAGCGTCGGCGAAGGCGTAGAGGTCGGCGGATTGGTGGGGGTTTTCGCCGTAGCGGAGGGGGGTGCGGTGGGTGAGGTGGAGGGTGACGGCGTCTGCGGAGGTGACTGGTGATCGGTGATCGGTGCCTGGGGAAGGCGGAAGGGGGAGGGGAGAAGAGCCCAGAATCTTCGCGAAGTAGGCGGCGATCGCGGTGTCGTACTGCGAGGTGCGGGCGAAGGCGGCGCCGGCTAGTTGGCGGCGGAGCTCTGGGGTGGTGCGGCCGTGGGTTTCGATTTGCTGGAGGATCGTTTCGTATTGGCTCGCGTCGGTCGCCAGGGTGACGAAGGCGTGGTTCTTCGCGGCCGAGCGGACCATCGAAGGGCCGCCGATGTCGATTTGCTCGATCGCCGCTTCGATGGCGACGTCGGGATTGGCGACCGTCTTCTCGAAGGGGTAGAGGTTCACGACGACCAGCTCGAAGCTGAGGATGCCGTGGTCGGCGAGCGACTTCATGTCCTCGGGGTGGTCGTGGCGGCAGAGGATGCCGCCGTGGACCTTCGGGTGGAGGGTTTTGACGCGGCCATCCATCATTTCGGGGAAGCCGGTGTAGTCGGCGACGTCGCGGACCGGGAGGCCGGCGTCGGCGAGATGCTTGCGGGTGCCGCCGGTGGAGAAGAGCTCGACGCCGCAGGTGACGAGCGAGCGGGCGAAGTCGAGGAGGCCCGTTTTGTCGCTGACGCTGATGAGGGCTCGTTTGATCGGAGGGGAGAGGGACATGGGAATGCTGAAGGGGGAAGGCGGAATGCTGAAGGGGGAGTGGGGTCGGTCACGATAGCACTCGATTTAGTCGCGGGTCAACGAGTCTTCTGCCGCGAGTACACGGGCCGCCGGAGCGGTGGGAGAGGGGAATGACGAAATCCGAATGACGAATGACGAATGGCGGACGCAAGCGTTTTTCATTCGTCATTCGGGCTTCGTCATTCGTCATTTCCCCCAACTTCGATTGTCGCTAGCGCCCGCTGGCGATACACTTCGGCCGCTTCTAGCTATTTGGCGCCCAACGATGGAGCGAAGGATGCGCCTCGGGATTTTTCTGCCCAATTGGATCGGCGACGTCGCGATGGCGACGCCGGCCATTCGCGCCCTGCGCAAGCATGTGGCGGGGGGCGAGCTGATCGCCGTCATGCGGCCGTACGTGGCCGAGGCGCTGGGGGGGAATCCCTGGTTTGACGGGCAGATTTTGTACGACAAAAAGTCGTCGGCCGCGGCGGAATTGCAGCCGCCGGCCGTGCGACAAAAGCTGCGTGACGCCCGGTTCGATGCGGTGGTGCTGCTGACTAACTCGCTGCGGACGGCGTGGATGGCGTATCGCAGCGGGGCGCGGCAGCGGATTGGGATGATCGGCAATCTGCGGAGTCCGCTGCTCACGACGCGGGTTTACGCGCCGCGGCAGGGGCGGCGATCGCTCACGCTGCCGCCGACGGCGGGCTACTTGCAGATCGCTTACGCGGCCGGCGCCTCGCCCGAAGCGCCGACGCTGGAACTCTTCACCACGCCCGCGGACGAGCAATTGGCCGATGCCGTGTGGAAGCGGTTGCGGCTGCCGAGCGGCGACCGGGTGGCGGTGCTGAACACGGGCGGCGCGTTTGGCGCCGCGAAGGATTGGCCGGCGGCCCACTTCACGCAGCTGGCGTTGCGGCTCGCGAGGGAGCAGGGGCTGCATGTGGTGCTGAACTGCGGGCCCGCCGAACGGCAGGCGGTGCGGAACATTGTGGCCGAGGCCCGCGATGAGCGGATTGTGAGTTTGGCCGAAGAGGAATCGCTGCCGCTGGGGCTGACGAAGGCGATGATCCGCCGCTCGCGGCTGTTGGTGACGACTGATAGCGGGCCGCGGTTTTTTGGCGTGGCGTTCGGCGTGCCGACGGTGGCGCTGTTCGGGCCGACGAGCGTGGCCTACACGCGAACCGGGGCAGCCCACGATGTGGGGCTGTCGCTGGGGCTCGATTGCCAGCCGTGCATGGCGCGGACGTGCCCGTTGGGGCATCATCGGTGCATGCAAGATCTTTCGGTGGAGCGGGTGTGGAATGCGGTGGGCGTGGCACTGGCGGAAGCGCGGCGCGTGCGCATGGCGGCTTAATACGGAGCCCCAGTTAGTAATCCCACTTCTGGCTCCCTCCCCCCGGAGGGGAGGGCTGGGGAGGGGGGAAGAACCCTGGTACCCGCTGCACTCACCCCTCCCTAACCCTCCCCCTCAAGGGGAGGGGACCACAACATTCAATGCGCAAAGCCCTGGGCTAGGACGCTAGTTGGGCGGTGAAGCGGTTTAAGAGCGCCGGGCGGCGGCTGGAGTAGGCGCCGAAGCGGAGGTACTGCTCCAAGTGGGTGAAGTGCTGCTCGCCGAGTCGCGGGGTGCGGCGGCTGAGTTCGAGCGCCTTGTGCACCGCCGGCAGGACCGGGGCGCCATCGGGGACGTGGACCACGCCTTCGCTCGGCAGCGGGATCAGCATGTCGCGCTCGCGGTAGTCGATCGTCGCGAGGACTGCGCCGGCGTAAAGCGATTCGTAGTGGCGGTAGGTCCACGGAACATTGCCGCCAGGCGCGAGGGCGACGCGGCTGCTGCGGATCGCGCGATAGTAAGCGGCAAAGCCGACTTTCTTCTCCGTGTGCATCAGGTCGTCGAACTGGCCGTAAGTGGCGTGGAGCCGCTCGCGGGAGTCGGGGTAAACCTCGACGAGCCCGCCCCAGAACTTCAGCTGCGGAGCGTCGCGTTTAACGTCGCGGATCCAGTGGAACCGCTGGTCGACCATTTCGACCTGGCCATCCACATACATGCGGGTTTCGTTCGGCCGACCGAGAAAAGCGACGTCGTGAATGGCTTCAGGCCGGCTGCCAAGGCGTCGCGAGCAGCGGTCGCAAACGACGGCGGCGGTGAAGCGGCTGTAGCGGCGGATGGGAAGCATGCCCATCTGCAAATCGTGGCGCCAGGCGCGTTCGAACCAAGGCTTCAAATAGCGATCGCTCGTGCGGCGGAGCGTAGTTTCTTGCTCGATGTTCCAGGCGAGTTCTTGCTGGTCGAGGTAGTCGAACGGGACGACCTGGCGTGAGTCCGTACGGAGTCGCTGGAGTTCTTCGGGCGTGAGGGAACTGGGGAGTCCGACGAAGGCCGTGGCGGCTTTTATCGGGGCGTGCCGCCATTCTTCAGGCGACTGCATCGCCACGGCGCGGCGGCCAAAATAGGTGCGCAGAAAGCCGGCGAGCGTGTAGCCGCGAACGCCGCGACCAGCTTCCGTGCAATCCGCCGTGATGACGAGCCAGTCGACCACGAGGGTAAGGGAAACCCGAGGAACGGAGGGAGTAGGCAAACCGCGTCGGTAATATGCGACATCCGGCTTGCCGCAGCTAGAGCAACATTACGGAATAGACAGAAACCACTAACGAAAGAAAGGCGTCCGCCAAAGATGCCAAGAGCGCCAAGGGAAACGAAGGTTCTCCCAAATCTCCTTTGCGCCTTCGCGCCTTTGCGTGAGACATGCCTTCCCCAGAAAGATCTCTCGCAAAGGCGCAGAGGCGCAAAGGAGAAGACAAGGCAGAGTGAAATACGCATGCTCTTCGTCTTGTGCGTTGTGCCGTCGTGGTTCCCTTCTCCACGCATTTCCTTGGCGCTCTTGGCGTCCTTGGCGGTTAGGCAATTTAGATGCTAGCAGCGGAGCAAATCATCCGCGACGCTAGCACTGAACCTCGTTGTTCGAGGTCGCGTAGTGGGGTGCAGTTCTCCCGTTGCACATGAAGCGGCGGGCTTCTCTGGCATGACGCTCAGCAAGAACTGCGCGGACGCTCTTCTCGAGTCCGCGATCGCCGCCAACCGCTAAGGTTTGCCTTGTCTTCGCGAGCGTCCTCTTCGGCCCTTCGGCTGGGGATTGCCGCAACGCCTTTGACGATGGCGCCGCGCCGCGATCGCAGAAAAGTTGAGTTCCGCTAGCGTGGTTTTTTGACCGGTTGCTAGCTGTGACCTATATTGCTGGTGGCTGGCGATAGCGACCCCTTTCGCCAAGCTTCCCACCGCATGGATGCTCACCCTATGCCTCGAGCAATCTTCCGCACGCCGACGCGGATTCGTTTGCTCAACGAGGCGCTAGCGACCCTCCCCAACGCACGGATCGAGCAACACATGCACTTCTGGGTCTTCCGGCATCGACGCTCCTGGCTGCCACTTGCCCTGGCGATCTGTTGTCTGCCGACTTGCTTGCTACAGACGGCGCCGCTTGCCGCGCAAGAACAGTTTACGCGATCGGCGCCGCCGGTCTTCATCGCCCCGGAACTGCCGGCCAATTCGCTCGACGGCGTGTTGGCGGAAGGCGCACGGTTGGAATCGCTCGGCCGGTGGGGCGAAGCTGTTTCGCACTACGAACATGCCCTGCGTGAAACGCCCGAGAACGTCGCGCTGCAACAGCGGAGCGACCTGGCGAAGCTGCACTTCAGCCTCGAACGCCGTTACGCCGACCGCAGCTTCGTTCAGTCGCTGCAAACGCTGACGCCGCAGCAAGCCGCCGCTCTGTATCTGGAGCTGGCCCGCAAAATCAACACTCATTACGTCACCGCGCCGCCGTGGCAGAACCTCGCCAAGCGGGGCGCCAACGCCGTGGCGATTGGTTTGGGCGAAAAGACGTTCTGTGCGACCAACGGCCTGAACCTGTCGAACGAACAACGAGCCACGCTGCTCAACGAGCTCTACCAGCGGACCGAAGCCCTGACGACCCGGCCGCTCGCTGGCCCCGATGATCTGGCTGCGTTCGCCGCCGACATCGCTCGGTTGGTCGAAGCTCGCGGCAATTTGCGTCCGTCGGCGACGTTCCTGGAATTCACCGCCGCCGCTGCTGGCGGGTTGGACGAATACTCGGCGTTCCTCACCTCGGATCAGCTGCGTGACGTGTACTCGCAGATCGAAGGCAACTTCGTCGGCTTGGGCGTCGAGTTGAAGGCCGACAAGGGCGCCTTGTTGATCGTGCACGTCATCCCCGGCAGCCCCGCCGAACGGGCCGGCATCAAGGACGGCGACCGCATCGTGGCCGTTGACGGCCGTTCGACCGAAGAGCTGTCGACCGACGAAGCCGCTTCGATGCTGACCGGCGAAGAGGGAAGCGTCGTCCGCGTCGTCGCCGAAACAGCCGGCCAACGTCGCGAGTTGACCGTTCGCCGCGAGCATGTCGAAGTGCCGAGTCTGGAAGATGTTCGCATCGTCGACGCGAAGTTCGCCGAAGAGAAGCAACTCGCCGTCTCTGCCGAGCAATTGGCCGCCGGCGTTGCGTACATTCGGATCCCGGCGTTCCAAAAGACGACGAGCCGCGACCTCGACGCCGCCCTGTGGGATTTGCACGCCAAGGGGATGCGGACGTTGGTGCTCGACCTCCGCGGCAATCCGGGCGGGTTGCTGACGGCTGCCGTTGAAGTCGCCGACAAGTTCCTGCAACAGGGCGGGATCGTTTCGACCCGCGGCCGCAGTGCTCAGGAAGACTTTAACTACCAGGCCCACTACGGTGGAACCTGGCGGGTGCCGTTGGTGGTGCTGGTCGACGGCGACAGCGCCAGCGCCAGCGAGATTTTTGCGGCCGCCATCAAGGACAACGAACGCGGCGACATCGTCGGCCAGAAGTCGTACGGCAAGGGCTCGGTGCAGGGGATCTTCCCGCTCGGTTACGCCGGGGCGGGGATTCGCCTGACGACCGCTTTGTTCTATTCGCCGAACGGTTTGAAGATCAGCAAGAACGGCGTCACGCCGACCATCCCAGTCGAATCTCACCGCACGGCCGCCAAGCCGATTCAACAACCGGCGACGATTGCCGCGAACGTCGCCCCCGGCGGGTACACGGCCGCGAAGCCGGCCGCTGGCATCAGCGAATTGAAGATCGTGGGCGACCGGGCGTTGGAAGCGGGAATTCAGGCAGCCGTCGACCAATCCCGCAACCGGGTCGCCGCTCCGGCGGCTGACGGGGCGGTCAAGTAGAGGGTTCAGGCATCAGGGTTCGGGGTTCAGGCAATAGGGCCGCCACGGCCATTCCTGAACTCCGGGCCCTGGCCGCTTGCGCTGAAGGGTTCAGGTGGCAGGGTTCAGGGTTCAGCAAAACCCCGAAGCCAAGTCCCCGTTTTTCCTGAACCCTGAACCCCAACCACTGAACCCTCCCGTAACCGCTGAACCCTCACGTGGTTGACGCCTCAGGCCGTTCCGGGCGATACTGTTCGGTTCACCTTTCCGCACGATTGGCCGCCGTCTGAGCGGTCGCTTCGCGTGCCGTTTCCTCTATCCGCGTCCTGATGCTGGGACGACCCGGACCATGCCGTACGACGACGATGACGATTTGTTTGGCGAGGAGTTCGACTTCGTCGACGACGATGACGCAGATGATGATTCCGAGCTAGAAGAGAAGCCAAAGGCGAAGCCGGCCAAGAAGAAGGCGGCGCCGAAGGGGAAGGAATCGAAGGAAAAGGCCGACAAGCCGGCGTCGCGCGCTCCGAAGCGCGCTCGCAGCACCGACAAGCCGGCGGAGAAGCCTGCCGCGAAGCGGGAATCTCGCCGTGACGAAGGCGCCGGGAAGCGTCCGGCCAAGCCCGCTGGTCCAGGCTCGAAGCCCCCGGCCGACAAAGGCCCGATTGAGGCGGCGCCGAAAGGTTACCTCAGCTTCGCCGACGGCCTCGATGACGAGGAAGACGACGATCTGCCGTTCAAGGACGAGCCAGCAGCCGCGCCGAAGCCAGCCCGCGAGGCGCGGGAAGTTCGCGAGGCAAGGGAACCGCGAGAGGTGAAGGAAGTGCGTGAGCCGCGTGAGGTGCGCGAGCCGGCGGCTGAAGAAGCCGAGGCCGAAGCGCCCGCCCCCGAGGCTCCGCCAGTTCCTGCCGGTCCGCCGGCGGACCATGTGGTTCACGTCTACGAGTTCGGCGTCCTGAAACGGACGATCGGCCGCAAGTTCACCGACGAGCAGGCGGTCGGCTTCGCCGAAGAGTACACGCGGACGAACAAAGCGTATGGCCGCTACGCGGTCGCCACGCCGGACGACGAAGAGCCGTCGCACACGTTCCACGGGGCGGCGAAGAAGTAGCACTGCTGCCGACCACCCCGAATTTTCTGGCTCCCTCCCCCTTGAGGGGAGGGCTGGGGAGGGGGTGGAACTCTGGCACCCGCTGCTTTCACCCCTCCCTAACCCTCCCCCTCAAGGGGAGGGGACCTCAAGGTTCAGTTTTCCGAAGCCCCCGGTTCTGCCGGGGGCTTTTTTTGTTTGGCGGTTCAGTTCTAGCCCCGGGCTCCGCCCGGGGGTGGCGTTGCGTTAGGGAACGCGTTGCGAAATGGTTGCCGACCCCCGGGCGGAGCCCGGGGCTAGACGCGCGGCATAGTCGACACGACCGGCGCCATGCGACTCCGTCTGCCATCGCTGCCGCGGAGGCTCGCTCCGTCACAATCCTCGCCCTCTGCGCAGACCGCGCCGATTCGGCCAAATCGCCGCCGCGGCAGGCTCAAAATGCGTGCGGCGGATTCTGGGGCCGTTTACCATGAACCGACCTGGGACGCATTCGCAGGCTACTCTTTCGGGATGGCCAAGCCTACGATTCCCACTGATTCTCAACTAGCTCCATTGTTTTTTCCTCGCCTCGAGGGACTTTTCATGAGTCGTTTTAAGCGATCGTTCTGGGCGGCGTGCACTGTTTGCGCCGTCGTTGTTTCTCAAGTCCCCGCGTTCGCTCAAGAGGCGACCGAGGAACAGCCGGCGCTCATGCGTCCGCAAGAAGCGATCACCGCCTACGAGCAGGGCGCCAAGTCGCTGGCTGAAGCCGAGGCCGCGAAAGAAAAAGAGGCGAAGGCTACCGCTTACAAAGCGGCGCTCGTGCAGTTCAACACCGCCATCCAGGCCGACGGCACGTTCCCGGAAGCTTTCGTCGGCAAAGGCGACGCGATGAAGGGCCTTGAGGACTACGGCGCCGCCGCCACCGCCTATTCGCAGGCGCTGAACCTCGACGCCCGTTCGGCCGCCGCACTGACCGGCCGCGGCGAGTGCTACCTCGAAACGCAGCAAATCGATCTCGCGGCGAACGACTTCAACAACGCCTTGGAACTCGCGCCGTCGAACCCCAAAATTCTCTCGAACATCGGCCACATCCTGGTCAACTTCAGCCGCGGCGACGCGGCTGGCATGGCGACGGCGATTCGCCGCCTGGACGACGCCATCGCCGGCAACCCAGAAGACGCCCGTTCGTACCGCAATCGCGGCTACGCCCAAGCGTTGATGCGTCAGTTCGACAAGGCGGAAACCGACATCAAGAAGGCGGCCGAACTGGAGCCGGGCGATCACGAGAACTTCGCGGTGCTGGCCAACGTCTACCTCTTTCAGGACGACTTTGCGAAGGCCGTGGATGCGCTGACGAAGGCGATCGACGCCTACAAGCCTGAAAAGGGCGGCGATCCGGAAATCTTCGTGACGGGTTACCTGCTTCGCGCCGACGCTCGCCTGAAGCTCGCGGAGAAGGAAAAGGACGCGAAGAAGGCCGAAGAGCAGCTCAATGCAGCGATCGAGGACATGAACGTGGTCATCGACAAGTTCGAAGGCCGCGCCGAACAAGGCCAAGCCTATTTCCGCAAGGGCCGCGCTGAACGGATGCTCGAACGCTATAGCGATGCGGTGAACTCGTTCACACGCGCTATTAGCGACGTTCCCGCCGGACAAGACGTGCCGTATGTGGCCGACGCGCTGATGTACCGCGGCATTTGCTGGTACTACATGGGCGAGGCCGATCTGGCGCGCGGCGACTTCGAGCAAGCGTCGTCAACCGGCAGCGGTTACCAAGATCCGCGCATTTTCTTGTGGATCGGGTTTACCCACCACCAGCAAGGCAACCATCGCGACGCAATCAACTCCTACGGCGAAGCAATCGCCAAGGCCCCGAACTACGCTCTCGCCCACGTCAACAAGGGCCGCGCGTATATGGACCTGAAGGAATACAAGCGGGCGATCGAGGCCTTCAACGACGCGATCCGCTCCGAGCCGGACGTCGGCGACAACTACTACAACGTCGGCTACGCCTACCTGCAGATGAAGGAATACAAGAAGGCAGCCGACTTCTTCCGGCTCGCGCTGCTGCAAGACAATCCGCAGCCGAAGATGTTCAGCAAGATGGCCGAGGCGTTGCGCAAGATGGGCAAGAACGACCTGGCCGATGAATATCAAAAGAAGGCCGACGAAGCGAATGAAAAGCAAGCTTCCAGCAACTGATCGCTGGTTGTTTGAAAAGTTGAAATAGAAAAGGGGCGGGTCATGGCGACCCGCCCCTTTTTTGTTGCGCTAAGTTTTCTTTAATGAGCCGCCAAGTGCGCTGAGCAAGGCCAAGGTTTTCACCGGCTTTCTTTGCGCCTTCGCGCCTTTGCGAGAGACATGCCTTTCCCAAAAGATCTCTCGCAAAGGCGCAGAGGCGCAAAGGAAAGACATTTCAGAGAAAATCGCTTCGCTTCCGCCCGATCGGCCTCTCCAACGGCCCCGTTCGCCGCCTTGTCACTCTACCCTGGTCCCCTATACTGAACCGCTTGTGGCAGGGTCGCCCGCAGGGCAGGGCGCCCCCAGAGGCCTGCGCGCCTCGCCCGATGCGCCTCAGCCCCGCTCGCGTGGAAAGTACGCCGCCGTGGATAGCTCGCGACAATCGTTTTTGGTTCGCAACGACTTTCTGATTCGCCGCCTCCACTCGCTCTGCGGTTTGATTCCCGTGGGCGCCTACATGGTGGTTCACCTGTTGGTGAACGCCAGCGTCGTCAACGGCGACGCGACGTTCCAGAACAACGTGCTGAACATCCACAAGTTCGGCGACCTGTTGCCGATCCTGGAATGGGGATTCATCTTCATTCCGATTTTGTTCCACGCGATTTTTGGCTTCTTCATCATCGCGGGGGGCATGCCCAACAATCACAACTACCCGTACGCCGCCAACTACCGCTACACGCTGCAGCGGGCCACGGGCGTGATCGCCTTCTTCTTCATCATGCTGCACGTGCTGCATATGCACGGGTGGATTCACAACGAATCGTGGCTCCACTACGTCGTCCGACCGATGGGGGGCGCCCAGTTCCGTCCGTACAACGCCACCAGCACCGCCGGCATGGCGCTGCAGCAGATCTGGGTTGTCGCGTTGTACGTCATCGGCGTCACGGCCTGCGTTTATCACCTGGCCAACGGCATCTGGACGATGGGGATCACCTGGGGCGTCTGGACCAGCCCGACGGCACAACGCCGCGCGTCGTACGTCTGCTCGGCCTTTGGCGTGCTGATGATGGTCGTCAGCGGCACGGCGCTCTTCGGATTGCGAGCCGCCGTCGACACGCCGGAGAAGCTGCGTGAAGTCCGCGCTCAGGAAGATCGCATCGTCGAACTGAAGATCGCCACCGGCGACATCCAGCCGAACGAACACAAGGAAGCCGCCCCGCTCGACGAAGAGGGCGACGACGAAACGCCCGAGGCCGAAGCGGCTGCGGCCGCCGCCGGCAACTAGTCCACCGCACTGACTCAAACGATCCGACGCCGCCGGCGACTCGCTGCGACCTGGCTGGCCTATCTCGACGGAAACAAGCGAACATGGCAAAGCAACGCGTATTGGTAGTCGGCGGCGGTTTGGCGGGATTGGCCGCGGCGATGCAACTCGCCGAGGGTGGCGTCGACGTCGACGTGATGAGCCTCACGCCGGTGAAGCGCTCGCACAGCGTGTGCGCCCAGGGCGGCATCAACAGCGTTAACGAGCTGACTCGCCAGCAGGGCGACAACGAGTCGAAGCATCTCGATGACACCGTCTACGGCGGCGACTTCTTGCAGCACCAGCCGCCGGTCAAAGAAATGACCGACTGGGGGCCGCGGATCATCGACCTGATGGACCGGCTCGGCGTGCCGTTCAACCGCACCGCCGAAGGCTTCCGCGATCAACGTCGCTTCGGCGGCACGCTGTTCAAGCGGACGGCGTTTTCTGGCGCCACCACTGGCCAGCAGCTGCTGTACGCCCTCGACGAACAGGTTCGCCGTTGGCACGCGGCGGGCAAGATCACCTTCTACGAGGGCTGGGACTTCCTGAGCCCCGTGCTCGATGACGATGGCCGTTGCCGCGGCGCCATCGGGCAGAATTTGGTGAACATGGAGATCCGCGCCTTCCCTGCCGATGCGGTGGTGTTGGCGGTAGGTGGTTGCGGGTTGATCTTCGGCCGCAGCACGATGTCGATGGCCTGCACCGGCGCCGCCGCGAGCCGCGCCACGCAAGCCGGCGCCCTCTACGGCAACGCCGAGTTCATTCAAGTTCACCCCACCGCGATCCCCGGAGCCGACAAGCTGCGGTTGATGAGCGAATCGGCCCGTGGCGAGGGCGGCCGCGTCTGGGTGCCGCGGAAGCCGCACGACCCGCGCGATCCAAAGCAGATTCCGGAGAACGAACGCTACTACTTCCTCGAAGAGCGCTACCCGAAGTACGGCAACCTCGTGCCGCGGGACATCGCCACCCGCGAGATCTTCAGTGTTTGCGTGAACGACGGCCTAAGCGTCGACGCCGATCGCCAGTGCGTCTACCTCGATCTGACGCATATCTCGCGGGCGGAACTCGATCGCAAATTGGGGGGCATTCTCCACATTTACGAGAAGTTCCAGGGCGTCGATCCCCGCGAAGTCCCGATGAAGATCTTCCCAGCGGTCCACTACTCGATGGGCGGCCTGTGGGCCGACTACGAGCGGACCGCGGCCGGCGGCCTGGTTCCCGGTTCGCCGCGCAACCAGCAGACAAACATCCCGGGCCTGTACGCCATGGGCGAGTGCGATTATCAGTATCACGGCGCCAATCGGCTCGGCGCCAACTCGCTGCTGTCGTGCATCTTCAGCGGATTGTTCGCCGCGCCTGGCATCCAGAAATCGATCGCCTCGCTGAAGGATTCTGCCAGCGACGAGAAGTACGACCAACTCCTCCGCGGCCAACGGGCCGTGAAGCAGCTTGAGCACGACGACCTGCTCAATCGCCAGGGTGGTCGCGAGAACCCGTATCTCATTCACCAGCAGCTTGGCGACGTGATGACGAAGGCCGCCACGGTGGTCCGCGAGAACGGCCAGCTGCGCGACGCGATCGAGAAGGTGAACGACCTCGCCGAGCGGGTAAAGAACTGCTCGCTCTCCGACACCGGCAACTGGACCAACCAGAACGTCATCTTCACCAAGTCGCTGCGGGATATGTTCCCGATCGCCAAGGCGATTCTGAAGGGCGCCCTCGCCCGCGACGAATGCCGCGGCGCCCACTACAAGCCGGCGTTCGACATGCCGGGCATCGACGCCGACGCCTCGCCGCCCGAAAAGCACCGCCAAGCCGAAGAATGGTGCGACAAGTTCGAAGAGAAGAATCGCAAGTGGCTGAAGACGACGATCGCGGAAGTCGACGCCAACGGCGAGCCTCACCTGCGGTACGAAGACGTCGACACGACGCTCGTCACGCCACGGCCGCGGCTGTACGGGTTGGTCGGCGCCGAAATGATCGAAGAAGCTTGGCGGGAGCGGCAAGCGAAGCATAAGAACAACGGCGCCAAGGCGGCGAATGCTCCGCAGCCCGTGGCGTAAGGTCGCCGACCGCAGTTCGCGAGCTTCGAACTGAACGAGCGACGACGCACTGAGCAACGACTTTTCAACGAGGATCTCATGCGAACATTGTCGACTCTGGCGATCTGGTGCTTGCTGGCGTTCCCCGTAGCGCGGGCCGCCGATACTTACCCGCTCCTCTTTGCCGACGATTTCGAAAACGGCATCGAGAGCTGGCAGACGACCGACGTCGATCCGGCGAAGCCGACGTGGCAAGTCGTCGACCTGAAGAACGCCGCCGGCAAGCCGACCAAGGTGTTTCGCACCACCGGCAAGAGCGCCTACCAGCCGAAATTTCGCAGCCCGCCGAACATCGCTCTGCTGAAAGACGTCACCGTCGGCGATTTCGAACTGACGGCCAAGGTGCAAAGCACCAACGTCGACGCCGGCCCGCATCGCGACATGTGCATCTTCTGGGGCTACCAAGATCCGACGCACTACTATTACGTCCATTTCGGCGCCGTCTCCGATCCCAACGCCTGCCAAATCTTCATTGTGAACGGCGCGGCCCGCACGCCGATCACCACAAAGACGGCCGAGGGAACGCCGTGGACCACCGGCTGGCATGAGGTCCGCGTCATCCGCAACGCCGTTGACGGGACGATCGAGGTTTACTTCGACGACATGGACGAGCCGCTGATGGCCGCGAAGGACAAGACGTTCACTTGGGGCCAAGTCGGGCTGGGGACGTTCGACGACAACGGCAACTGGGACGATTTTCAGTTGAACGGCGTCGAGGCGAAGCCGGCGAAGGAAGTTAAGGCTACCGCACCGACGAAGTAGCCGCGTCTTCGGAGAACGCATCATGGCCAAGGCTTGCTCACGCGCGGCATTCATTGCTTTGGCGGCGTTCGCGTCGATATCCACGGCCGTGCTTCGCGCCGACGACTGGCCGCAATGGGGCGGCCCGCAACGCGACATCGTATGGCGGGAAGCTAACGTCGTCGAAAAGCTTCCCGAGGGCAAACTGCCGCGCGTTTGGTCGGCGCCGATCGGTGCAGGCTACGCCGGCCCGGCGGTGGCCGATGGTCGCGTGTTCGTCACCGATCGCATCGCCGAGAAGAATCTGGAGCGCGTCCTCTGCTTCGACGCCGCCGACGGCAAGCCACTGTGGCAGCACTCCTACGACGCCTCGTACGGCATCAGCTACCCGCTCGGCCCGCGTGCGACGCCGACGGTCGACGGCGAATTGGTCTACACTCTCGGCGCCGTTGGCCACTTGCTTTGCTTGAGGGCGGCGACCGGCGACGTCGTGTGGGAAAAATACCTCGTCGATGCCGTGGGGACGAAGCTCCCAACGTGGGGCCTCGCCGCGGCGCCGCTCATCGACGGGGACCAGGTGATCGTCCTCGCCGGCGGCGAGAACGGGGCGCTTGTCGTCAGCTTCGACAAACGAACCGGCCAGGAACTCTGGCGAGCGCTCGACGACCCCGAAGTCGGCTACTGCCCGCCGGTGATCATGGAGTTCGGCGGCCGACGGCAACTCATCATTTGGCACGCCTCGCACGTGTCGTCGCTCAATCCCGCCACCGGCACCCTCTTGTGGGAAGTTCCGTTCCCGCTGCAGGCGGCGCTCTGCGTCGCCACGCCGCGGCAAGTTGGCAATCGGCTGTTCGTCACGGCGTTCTACGAAGGGCCGATGATGCTCGACCTCGGCGCCGACGGCGTCACGCCGACCGTGCTGTGGACCACGGGCAAGGGGAACAACGACCTGAAGAACGACAGCATCCACTCGATCATGCCGACGCCGATCTTCACCGAAGATTACGTCTACGGCATCAGCAGCTACGGCCAGCTGCGGTGCCTGAAAGCCGACAACGGCGAGATGGTGTGGGAAACGCTCGACGCGACCGGCAAGGGTCGCTGGTGGAACGCCTTCCTCATCCCGCACGGCGAAATGAGTGGCCGGCGGGTCTACATCGCCAACGAGCAGGGGGAACTGATCACCGCCGAGCTTTCGCCCGAAGGCTATCGCGAAATTAGCCGGGCTGAACTGATCGAGCCGCTGCAGCCTATCCAGCGGCGGATGACGGTCTGGTCGCACCCGGCGTTCGCCATGCAGAGCGTGTTTGCCCGGAACGATAAGGAACTGATCCGGGTGGATCTTAAGAAGTGAAAAGATCGACGGAGGGCGCGGATGGCAGGGTTCGGGGTTCAGGGTTCAGAAAATGCCCGTAACCGAGTTCCAAAAATCTGAACCCTGAACCCCGAACCCTGCCAACTACCTCGGTTGGCGAGGGGAACTGATTCTCCTACAATTGCAAGAACGCTCGAAAATCGCCCAGTTTGTGGAACCTTCGATGTCTTCCCACGCTACGTCTACGACCGGTCACGAATCGAAGAAGCCGAACTCGTTCGAAGTTCGCGTGTTGCGCCAGGAGGCCCCGGGCGAGGGGAGCCGCTGGGAACGCCATCGCGTCACCTACGAGCCGAACCTCAACGTCATCAGCGTGCTGCAGAAGATCGCCGCCCAGGCCACCACGGCCGACGGCGCCTCGACGACGCCCGTCGCGTGGGACTGCAACTGCCTGGAAGAGGTCTGCGGCGCCTGCACGATGCTGATCAACGGTAAGACCCGCCAAGCCTGCTCGGCGCTGGTCGACCGTCTGCTCGAAGACAACGAAGCGATCGAACTGCGGCCGATGAGCAAGTTCCCCGTGCTGCGCGACCTGTGCGTCGACCGTCGGCGAATGTTCCAGGCCCTCGAGAAGGTCCAGGCGTGGATCGAAGTGGACGACTACTTCGATCGCGGCGCCGGCCCGCGCGAGTCGCCGCAGATGCAAGGGACGCGCTACCCGCTCAGCGAGTGCATGACCTGCGGCTGCTGCGTCGAGGCGTGCCCGCAGTACACGAAGATCGAAGTCGAACGCCTGCCGGGCGAGAGCGACGCCGACTTCACGAAGCGCGAGAACGAAGCCTTCCAAGACGGCTTCGTCGGCGCCGCGGCGATTAGCCAGGCGATGCTGTTCAACGACAACCAAACGGGCGCCATGAAGAAGGCTGAACGCCTCGACGCCCTCATGGAACCGGGCGGCATCCAAGTCTGCGGCAACGCCCAAAATTGCGTCGCCGTTTGTCCGAAATCGATCCCGCTGACTAAGTCGATCGCCCGCGCCGGGCGGCAGACGACGGTGCGGATGTTCACGAAGTGGTTTGATTCGTAATGCGGTGATCGGCGAGCCGTGAATGGTGATCCCGATTCGCGGCAAAGCCGATTCGTTCGCCATCACGCAGCGGCCATTTAGGCCCGCCGCTTGCGGCGGGTTCGCGGGCTATCGCCCGCGGCTAAATGGGCTTGGCGGGAATCGACGCCAATTGTTGGCGCCGCCCGGAGGCCGTGGGCCTCCGGCTAGCGGCTGTACTTCGGGCCGGCGGGGCGCTGGACGTCGGGGTGGTCGAATTTGACGCCACCGACTTGGCTCCATCCTTCCACGATTCGGAAAAGCGTTTGACCACGCTTTCGTTGGATGTCGCGTGGCTCAAGCCAGGCAGGAAAGACACGCGGCTGCCAATCATCGGCGACGGTGACGACGAGTCGATCCCCGGGGCGAACCGGATGATCATTGGCCAGCATTTGAGGGGCCTGAATAGCGTCCCAAATCGTCGCAAGTTTGATTGACTCGGTCTTGCCATGACGGTCGGTGCGTTCGAGCTTCACTTCGGTGATCGGCGCGAGTTCGGCAATAAACGAGCGAAAATAAGTCCACTCCGAGAAGTCTGACTTGGAAAGACAATCGGAGCGGAGCGCGCCAACGGCCAGTTCCGTTCCGTCGGCACGCTGAATCGAAATGACATACTTCTCTGTGGCGAGCGTGCTGAGGGTGAGTTGCAGTTCGCAACCAGGCGATTCCTTGCGAAGTTCTTGCTCGATCGCTTCGCGAGCTTCATTGGCGGTTAAGCCGGCGACGACAACGGCAGCACCTGCTGCGGCGCGACCTAGCTTGACGTCGCCGTCGTGATTGACGGTGAAATCTCCTTCGAAATCGCCCCAAGTGAGCGTGTAGGCAGGCCGATGAGGACGTTCGACGCGCAGTTTGATCGTGTCGTGAGGCTGCAGGCGGTAAGTCGATTGCCGCATCTCAGCCCTCTCCGGTTTGTAGTAATCGCCATCTCTTGGCAGTTCCTGGGGATTAACCTCTTGGGGAGCCGACGGCGCCTTCGCGCGGGAAACAGCTCCCCGTTCAATAGACTCCTTCGAACGGATGAAAATGCGATCGCCGGGCAGGAGGCAATAATTCGTGAGCGGCGTAGGAGCCTGTAGCGCCGGATCCCACTCGATGGCGTAGATTCGCGAGGCCCCCGGATGCTTGAGAGCAACGCGATGCAGCGTGATCGTCGCATTCGCGATGAGCCCCTTGGGATTCGCGAGATCCTCCGGGTGGGCGTAGATCCGAGCAATCGCGGCGCCGACAGTCTCCTTCCCATCGACTGGGTATGGAATCGGGAGTCGCGTCACGTCGTCGCCTTCGGCTGCTCCCTCAGTGATCACGTAGTAAACTTTGCTGTTGAACTGGTCGACGCTCACTTGCACGTCGTTCTCGATGCCGCGACTATCTAACGCGACTTGGATCGCGTGCTTCGCTTCGTCGAGCGTCATGCCTGCCACGTAGACTGATGCATATGGCTTAAGAGAAATCCTGCCATCCATCTCGACGAGAAAACGTTTCGTCGCGCCGCTCGGCGCGACGGCAACTTTCAAACGCGGGGGGCCGACGTTCGCAATCGGTCCGTTTCCTCTTACGGCATTTGAAAGTCGGGGAGTGACGCGAATCGATAGTATGTCCGGCGGTTCGATCACGTAATTCATGTGAGCGAATTGTTCAAACTCTTTCGCCAGCTGATCGAAGTTCATTTGCTCGATGCTTGCCGGCGGGCCCGAGTGCCGCCCATCCTGCGTCGCGGCATTGTTCGAACTCTCGGCAGCATCCACAGCGCGCTGCCTTTCGGCGAGCAGTTGCGCGTGCCGTCGCTTGGTATTCTCCAAGCGTTCTGCGAGCGGAACGGAAAATTCCTCTGCGAGCGACCAGCTGTGGGAGTTGGACGGTTGCTGAGGCAGCTCTGCGGCAACGCGCTCGATGCGAATCGTCTGGGCAGCGGCGGCCACTACAAGCAGGGTTGGGACAAGCAACAGTTTCATCTTCGATTCCTCCTTGAATCTCGGACTGACGAGGCGACGGATTCTGCGCGTCAGCGTGCCGCGGGCGGCGGGGGCGCTGGCGGGGTAGGGGGCGAGGGCGTATTCGGCCGACTGGAGCAGCGAGTTGGCGAACGCGAGGCGGTCGTTGGCGTTGCGGGCTGCGGCGTCGTCGCAGGCCCATTCGGCGGCTTCGTCGAACCGGCGGACCGCGAGCCAGGCGAGTGGGTTGAACCACTGCGGCAGCGCGAGGACGCGGATCGCCAGCGACTTCCAAAGATCGTTGCGACGGAGGTGAGCGAATTCGTGGCGGAGGATTGCCGAGCGTTCGGCGGCCTGCAAGCTACTCCAGAGCGATCGCGGCACGAGGATGAAGTAGGCCCAGGGCGCCCAGTGGAGAAGCGGGCCGAGCGCGGCGGTGATGCGGAGCGTCACGGTTTGATGGCGGCGAAGCTTCGCACTGCTGCGCGCCGAGTCCCATTCGGCTTGCCACTGCGGATCGTCGGGCGGTGAGCCGAGCGGGAACGTGCGGAGGACTCGCAGGTAGCGATAGGCGGCGATGGTGACGAGCGTGATCGCGCCGAGTAGCCATGCGCCGATAGCGAACGGTAAGGGGTCGGGGAATGCTTGTGACGGCGGGACTTCAACGATTGTTGAGGCGCCAGTCGTCAACGGGTCTTGGACCCATTCAGATCCGTTCTCGAAGGAGATAACTTCTGGCTCCGGAATTACCGCTGGCATAAAGCCAGCGGCTCGCTTTGGAGTTGGCGGGGCGGGGGATTCGATTTGGATGGTAAAGGGGAAGAATAGCCAGCCTTGCGCGATGACTAACAGCCACGCAACGCGGTGAATGCGGGGGGAACTCACGCGCAGCGCTGCGAGCAACGCCCACGCGACGAGCGCGGCAAGCGACGTGGCCAGCGTCGTGCGAACCAAAGCAACGGCGATGTCGACGAGCGTCATGCGGACCTCGCTACGATTGGCGGCCGCGGGACTTGCGTTCCGCCGCGGCGACGAGTGCTTTCAACTCTTTGATCTCGGCGGCGGAGAGCTTGTGCCGCTCAAGCAAATGGGCGACCAGCGGCGTGACGCGGCCGGCGGTGACGCGCTCGACGAGCGTGTCGAGATCGGTCTGCCCGACGTCGGCGGCGGAGATGGCGGCGGAATACTTAGCCGGCCGTTCGGGCGTGCGGGCGGCGGCGCCCTTCTTCACGAGGCGATTGAGCCGCGTTTGCACGGTCGTGTAGCCGATCGGCAGGCCGAGGGCCTGCTGGGCTTCGCTGATGGTGACGCTCCCCTCGCGCCACAGCATTTGCAGCATTTCGAGTTCGCCGGCGGCGAGCCGGGGGAGAGGCGATTTACGAGGCATGGCGAGCACATCCGTGGCCGCGGCGAAGAACCCTTAATTACGACTGCGGTAGTATTACGACACGAGTCATAGTTGGCAAGTGGAGTTTTTCGCGAGCCGTAAACGCAAGCGTCAAAAAGCGTCTTAATCCTTCAGCACGTCGAGCAGCGAGCTGTAATCGTCGGTCCAGGTGACCGACGGCACGGCGCCGGCGCCTTCGCCGAGCGGAATCGCGACGTCGAGGTCGACGAACGGGTTCGGCTGACGGCTCAGCAGCACCCAAGTGCATCCCGCGGTGGAAGGGGTGTCGTCGGGCGGCACTTCGATAATGGCGCCGTGCAGGCCGAATTTCTCGGCCGCGGCTTTGACGACCGGAATCAGATCGAGGTGGACGCTGGAAACGTGGACTGCCAGGAAGCCGTTCGGCTCCTTCAAATGCTTCAGGTAAAGTTCGAACGCTTCGAGCGTGAGCAGGTGGGCGGGAATCGAGTCGCTGTTGAAGGCGTCGAGCACCAGGATGTCGAAGTTTTGCGGCGGTTCATTCTCGAGTGCGATCCGAGCATCCCCCTCGATCAGTTCGATCGTCGCGCCGCGACCGTTCGCTTCGCCCAGGTAGTGAAAAAAATCGGCGGCCAGATCGATAACTTGCGGATTGATGTCGTAGAAGCGGAATGTTTCTCCGGGCTCCGCATAGGCGGCGAGCGTCCCGACGCCCAGGCCGATGACGCCGACGCGGCGCGGAGCGTCGCCGGACGTTTCGCGCATGAGGATGCCGACGCCGCTGTCGGCGTGGTAGTACCACATGGGAACGCGGCGATTCGCTTCCGCAATAAATTGCCCGCCGTGCGTGGTACGGCCGTTGGAGAGTTCAACAAACTCATCGGGAGAGTTTTGATTCATGTGCCGCACGGTGAGCACGCCGTAGAAGTTGCGCGCCCGCTGCACGACGCCTTCCCGCAGCTTGACGACGTTGATTCCCATGCAGATCGCGAGCAAGACGAGCAGCGCGACCATTCCCAAGGTACCGGCGTAGCGTTCGCGTTTGCCGCCGTCGAAGTAGGGCGACGCGGGGTCGGTGACAAGAGCGAGCAGCGCGAGTCCCCACGTCGCCAGCACGCTTAGTTGCAATTCGTAGTAGTCGCTGAGCACGAGCGGCGCGACGATGCCGACGAGCAGCCCGCCGATCGCGCCGCCGGCCGCGATGCTCAGGTAAAATGCTGTGAGCCGGCTCGCGCCAGGACGCCGACGAACGAGTTCGCCGTGGCAGATCATGCAGATCGCCGCCAGCAGCGTGAGATGCACGCCGAGCATCGTCGGCAACGGCGCCGCGTTTTTCTGAAACCATGAAATGACGGCGGCGAATGAAGCGAGCGCGCCGATCGAAAACCAGACGTCGCGGCGATACCAGCGGTCGCTGTCGAACGTCAGGATGAAGCTGAGCAGGTAGACGACCATCGGCGCGATCCACAACAGCGGCATCGACGGCACGTCTTGGCAGAGATAGGTCGTGATCGCCAAGAGCGTAGCCGAAGCCGTCGCCGGCAACGCGAGCCAGAAGAATCGTTGCAACTTGCTTGGAGCGGAGACATCGGGGGCGTCGGCGCTTGACGGCGCGATCGATTTGTCGCGGGACTTCAGCGAGGCTAAGGCGCTCCAGGCGCACAGTAGCGCGAAGACGACGAAGAGCCCAGACCACGAAACTCCCTGTGCGGAGACGCCAAGATTCGGCTCCACGAGGAATGGATAGCTGAGAAGCGCCGCGAGCGATCCGGCGTTCGACAGGGCATAGAGCCGATAGGGGGAACGCCCGGGATGGATGCGGGCGAACCAGACCTGCGTGAGGGGAGCCGTTGCGGAAAGCGAGAGATAGGGAAGCCCGACCGCGGCGGCGAGCATCACCAAAATGTGCAGGGCCGGCGGGCCGCTGCCACTGGGCCGCCACTCGTCGCTCGGCAGCACGCCGACGATCGCGGCGAGCATCGCTGCGGCGGCCAACAGGGCGACGTGCAGGTGAACCTGCCGGCGCGGCGTAAACCACTTCGTCGCGAGGTGCGCGTAGAGGTAGCCGAAGAACAGAGCCGCTTGAAAAAACAGCATCACCGTCGTCCACACGGCCGTGCCGCCGCCGAACCATGGCAGGATTCGCTTAGCGACCATCGGCTGGACTTGGAAGATCAACCACGCGCTGAGCGCGGCCGTCGCGGCGAGGGCGAAGTCGATCGCTCGCGAGGGGCGAGCAGCGAGCGGAGCGGCATTGTCTGGGTTCATCCTCCTATTCTCGTTGCTGGGACGCAGGCGGCTAGATGCGGGGGCGGAGAGTGGTAAGATCGGTGGCGATGGTTCGCCCGATTGCCGGGGTTGAATGAATTGGCCTCAGGTTCAAAGAACCGAGAAGGCAAAGGAAACAAAGGAGCGCTGCCGTGAAGATTCAGGTCATTTTCTACAGCATGTACGGCCACATCCATCAGATGGCCGAAGCGGTCGCGGCAGGGGCCAAGGAAGTGGCGGGGGCCGAGGTGTCGCTCTACCAGGTGGCCGAGCTCGTACCGGATGCGGCGCTCGAACGAACCGGCGCCAAGAAAGTTCGCGATGGCTTCGCCAACGTGCCGGTCGCCACCGCGGCACAACTCGCCGAGGCCGATGCGATCATCTTCGGCACGCCGACGCGGTTCGGCAACATGGCGGCCCAGATGCGAAACTTCCTCGACCAAACCGGCGGCCTGTGGGCCAAGGGGGGGCTGATTGGCAAAGTCGGTAGCGTCTTCACCAGCACCGGCACGCAACATGGCGGTCAGGAGACGACGATCACTAGCTTTCACTCGACGCTGCTCCATCACGGCATGATCATCGTCGGCGTGCCGTACAGCTGCGCGGAGCTGACGAACATGAACGAGATCACCGGCGGCTCGCCGTATGGCGCGGGGACGCTGGCGGGGGCGGATGGTTCGCGGCAGCCGAGCGAGAATGAGCTCGCGATCGCCCGGTTCCAGGGGCGGCATGTGGCGGAGATTACCGCGAAGCTTGTGGGTAAGTAAGCGGTGGCGGCGTTTTTGCCCCCGGTTCTTCAAACCGGGGGGAGAGGCGGCGGCGTTAGAGCCCCCGGTTTGAAGAACCGGGGGCTAATTGGGGCAACGCCAAAACGCACCGCTCCGGCGGGTCGTTGACCCGCGGCTACTGACGTGACTTGGCGCTACTGCACTTCCAACATCCGCTCCAACGCGACGAGCGACCACTTTGACGTTTCCTCATCGACTTCGATGATGTTCACCGGCGTGCCGACGGCGAGGTTCTCGAGGCTCCACGCCAAGTGGGCGAGGTCGATGCGGTACATCGTGGCGCACATGCAGACGACCGGCGAGAGGAAGTGAATCTCTTGCTCGGGGTGCTGCTGCTTGAGGCGGTTCACTAAGTGCAGTTCGGTGCCGATCGACCACTTCGTCCCCGGCGGCGCCGCTTCGACCGTCTTGATGATCTTGCCGGTGCTCCCCGATTCGTCGGCGAGTTCGAAGACCTCGCGCGGACACTCGGGATGGACGAGAATCTTGATGCCGGGGTGATTCTTCCGCGCGAGTGCAACGTGCTCCGGCCGGAACATTTGGTGAACGCTGCAGTGCCCCTTCCACAGGATGACGCGGCTGGTCTGGATTTGCTCTTCGGTGCTGCCGCCGAGTTCGTCGGCGTACGGATCCCACACCGGCATCTGCTCGAGCGGGATGCCCATCCCCGTCGCCGTGTTGCGGCCGAGGTGTTGGTCGGGGAAGAACATCACGCGGCTCGTGCGGGCGAAGGCCCATTCGAGCGCCGCCTTTGCGTTGCTGCTCGTGCAAACGATGCCGCCGTGCCGGCCGACGAACGCCTTCAAACTCGCGGCCGAGTTGATGTAGGTGACGGGGGTGATGTCTTCGGTGTCGATGACCTCGGCGAGTTGATCCCACGCCGATTCGATTTGCCGGATGCCGGCCATGTCGGCCATCGAGCAGCCGGCGGCGAGATCGGGTAGCACCACTTGCACACGCTCGCCGTGGCGTTCGGCAAGTTTCTCCGGCCGGTTTGCCAAGATGTCGGCAGTCTCGGCCATGAAGTGGACGCCGCAAAATGCGATGTAGCGGCAGTCGGCGCTGGCGGCGGCCATCTGGCTCAGCTGGTAGCTGTCGCCGCTGAGGTCGGCGAGCGCGATCACCTCGTCCTGCTGGTAGTGATGCCCGAGGATTAGCAGCCGCGAGCCGAGCTGCTGGCGGACCTTGTCGATCCGCTGCTGCAGTTCGTCGTTCGAGAGCGACTTGTAGGGTTGCAGTGCGAACTGCGGGGCAGGGGGAGCGGCGATGGTCATGGGCGTCGATGGGTCGCCGGGGCGTGCGGGCTGGCGATGGGCTAGCGGACGGTCTGTGCGGGAGCGGCGGCTATGGCCGTCGTCCCATTATATGAGAAATGGTGGCGGGCGGCAGCGGCCAGGTTCACAGGGACCGGCCACGTTCGCGGCCTCGGCGCATAAAAAAACGGGCGGACCGTCGATGACGATCCACCCGCCGGAGAGAGATTCTCCGCATGTTTCAGTGGTAAGATTGGCTTCAGCGGCTTGTGCTGCCGGCCCAACCCTACCGACCTAAGCGACGTTTAGTCGGCTCCGAGCGCTCCACCGATGGCGGCGCCGATATTCGCGCCTTGGTTGCCGCCGACGGCCCCGCCAATCGCTCCGCCGACATTGGCGCCAGCGCGGTAGCCCTGGTTGCCGTTGTACTGACCGCCGTAGCCGGGGCCGTAACCATTACCGTAGCCAGGGTTCCCGTAGCCGTAGCCATCGTTGTACCCACGGTAGCCGGCGCCGTAACGGTAGCCGCCGTTGTACTGCTGGCCGTAGCCGCGACCTTGGTAGACGCCGCCGACATTCGCACGGTAGCCACGCGGGTAGTTGTAGTTCGCCTGATCGTAGCGACTCCAGTTACCATCGCGGTGATACTGCCAGTAGTTGCCAGGATTCCAATACCACCACTCGCCGTTGTGTTGCTTAAAGCGCCAGCGAGCATTGCGGTCGTTGCCGGCCGTGGCGTTGGCGTTGGCTCCGACATTGGCTCCGAGCGCAGCGGCCGCCGCGCCGGGTTGAGTCGCCGCGTTCGCTCCGACGTTGACGTTCGTTTGGCCTGGGGCGACCCCAACGCCGACTTGAGCAGCCGCTCGTCCGGGAGTCGCAGGAATTGGCGGTGCGGCGACCGGTGCGCCAACGGCGGTCTGCCCACCGACACTGGCTGCAGGTTGCGAAGTCGAGGCGGCGATGTTGGCCGCGCCGGAGTTCGCCTGCGACGCGACGGTGGCGCCAGCGCCGGCGTTCGTGGCGTCGGTCGCGACGCCCGCCGCCGATTCGACGCTTGCTCCCGTGCCGCCTGTCACAGCCTCAGTAGCGCCGCCCAGCGCGCCTCCAAGGTCTTGGGCGTAGGCCGCCGGCGTGAAGAACAATGCGGCGGCGCCAAGCAGCGCGCCGGCTCGTTTCGTGTAGCGTGTCATCGTTACATCTCCTCGTACAAACAATTCTGTTTCGAAGCGTCCAAATACCGTGGACAGTTGCTGATGGAAGTCGTCCCTCTCCGTGAAATTTGAACCGCAAGCGTTGTGCCAAAGGGCGACCGCCGCTGGACCGAAGTACGGTTTACCGCGGAGAAATCCGGGGTGAAACGAGTTTCTCCCCCCGATTGGATGGCGTGCCGAACGGGGCCCAGTGGCCTGCCGCCGCTCAGCCGAGTTGGACGATTGCCGACCAAAAAGGCGTCGTCGAAAAATCACCTGTGGGAGGCGTCTCCGACGCCGATGCCGGCCACCACCGCTAGCGGCTACTGCGCCTCGACGCCGCTTCGGGGTCAGAGACCCCTCCCACAAATACCCAGATGACCAAACTTCGGGACCGATCAAGTTTGACGGTTAGCACGCCGATAACGACTATGCGAAAGCGCATCGTCAGCGATTGCGCCCACTTGTCTGCATGCATCGAGATCTCGGCATCGCCGCGTCATGAGTGAACTCAACCCAGAACTCGCGTCTTCGCTCCTTGAGATGTGCCGCAGCGGCACAGGCGACGCCGCGGAAGCGCTCAGCCGAGCGCTCGATGGGACGTTCACCGCGGAAGTCGGCGACTCGGCGCCGTTTGCAGAAGTCAACGCCGCGGAACTCGACGGCCCCGGTCTCGCGGTGCTGTTCAACGTCGGCGCAGCGGCGCTTGTCGCCATCTTGCCCGAAGCGTCGGGCCTGCTCCCCGCGTGGTATCAAAAGCCTGACGCCACCGGCACGAGCAAGCTAGCAACGCTAGCGCAAGAGTTCAGCATGATCGTCTTGCCGGAGGCGTTGCCTGTCGGCGAGACGAAGACCAGCTACGTCGCCAACTTGAAGAGCGCGCTCGCCGCAGCCGGAGTCGCCGGCGACGCAACGCAGGTGGCGCTCAAGGTCGCCGCGGGCGACAAGTCGGGCGTCCTGCGGATCGTTTGGCCGCTGACCGCGCCGGCCGCTCTGCTCGCCGTCGCGGCTCCGCCAGCCGCCGCCGCGCCAGCGCCCGAACCGAAACCAGCGCCGAAGCCAGCCGCGCCGCCCAAGCCGGCGGCCGCACCTGCCGCCCGCAGCGCCCAGCCGCCCGACTTCAGCGGTCTGCCGGGCTACTCGCGCAGCTTGCTGAAGATTAGCGTCCCGGTGAGCGTCGAACTCGCCAGCAAGAAGGAGACGCTGCAAGAAGTGATCTCGCTCGCGCCCGGTTCGATCATCAAGTTCGAGAAGGGGTGCGAGGAGTTGTTGCGGCTGGTCGTCGGCGAGAACGCCGTCGCCGAAGGCGAAGCGGTGAAAGTCGGCGAGAAGTTCGGCTTCCGCGTTACCGCGATGTTGTTGCCGCCGGAGCATTTTGTGACGGCGAAGCGCCGCTCGGCGTAGCGGCCAGGACCGCGGGGATGAACCCCGCGGCTCGCTGTTGGCGTGAAGGTCATTTCGACATTCCCCCGCTTAGCCCCCGGTTCTTCAAACCGGGGGCTAAAACGGATCGCTTGCGAAACACTCGCCGCACGGGCCATAACGCAACGATGGCAAATGCGATCGTCGCGTAAATCTTCGCGTAATCGAGCTGCGACGCGGTGAGACGCTCGAACTCCTCCCAATCCACGTGGTCGCCGGCGTTCGCGGTGAGGAGCGCCTTGGCTATTTCTTCTGGCAGCGGCACTGGTAGAAAGCGAACCTTTCCGTCGGCAAACGCGGCATGGAAGCCGGGCCTGGGCGTTCCGTGCCCTTTGTAGAAGTGCCCCGGCTTGCTGTAGTAACGGTGAGTCACTGGCCCGTACGCGGACGCCGCAAATCGGCTTGATGGGGGCGACTTGCCCAGCAGCACGTTGAGGGCTTCGTCGTAAGTGAGATCGCGCGGCTTTCCCCAAGGGACGTCCCACCCGGCGACTTCCAATAATAGCAGCGTCGCTTCGCGGCCATCGGTAATCTCGTTGGGTGCAAGCCCGCGGTCCTTCGGCCACGCCGTTTGCGAGCCGACGATCGCGAAGTAGCTGGTATGCGGTGCATTCGCTTGGCTAGGCGGATCGCTGAGGCATTCGAATAGCTCGATGCCAGCGCTGAGCGTTGCTGAGTTCTTCGGGCTATCCCAAGGCTGCGAGAGATCGTAGGCGCTTGCGAGCGACTGTTGGTCGAGTTGGGGAAGAATCGAGGTCCGCCAACTGTGCATCGGCCGGTCCTGGGAATCCGGAACGATCGCTTGCGGCAGATGGCCATGACCGGCGTCGAAGGCGAGCAATGCTTTCGCAAGATTAGTGAGATTGTGCCGACAACCGGCAACTCGGTATGGCTCTCGCGAGCCCATCTGGGCCGAAAAAATCAATCCGACCAACGTTCCAACGATCATGACGACAATCAGGAACTCAACGAGCTTCATCCTGAACGTTTTAAAAACGCCCAACCAAAAGAGTCCGACGATCGTGCCAACCAAGAACCCTAACGGCCCAAAGGCAGCAAAGCTTGTCGCATATAACGTGAAGAGATAGACTACGTCGGCGATGCGGAATTGCATGTGCGGAGAAGCCAGACGAGCCGCGGGTCAATGACCCGCCGGAGCGAACCAATCGGCATCATCGCCTGCGACGTTTCCGCGAACAAGAGAACTGCTTCGCCCCCGGTTCTTCAAATCGGGGGTGGGACGCGACGCCATGCTCCCCCCGGTTTGAAGAACCGGGGGCTAAAAAATGGCGGTGGGTTGCGTGGTGGCGGTGGGTTGCGTGGTGCGCCTGCTGGAATGGCGCTCCGGCGGGGGCGTTGCCCCGCGGCTACTGTTGCGCTGTCGACCAGGGGGACTTTAGCCAGTCGGCGGTGCTGAAGACCAGGCGATCCCGTTTTTTGTCGATCGCGCGATTCAGCTTCTCCACCAGCTGCGGGCCGTTCGCTTCTTCTTCGATCACTCGCCGCACGCCGCCGCTCAGCTCTTTAACGAGCGGGCCGCGGGCCTGGCTGACGCGGCGGATGTGGAAATCTTCCAGCTGTAGGCGGGCGTCGGTGATCCGTGGGTCGACCTTCATGCCAGGCGAACCATCCACCGTGGTCATTTGCAGACCGATCTCGCCCGACAAGTCGAGAATCATCCGCGTGTCGCCTTCGACTTCCAGAGCGATGATGTGGACGCCGTACTGGTAGACCTTCGCGCGGGCCCAGGCGTCGAGCTTGGCATCAAGCCGCAGCGTGAAGCCGATGCGGCCGGGGGCGATTGGTTCGAGCCGCGTCAGTTGCAGCGAGAGATTCCGCTCCGGCTCGACGACGCGAACGCGGTAATGTTTCCAAACGCCGTGATCCACCATCTTCTTGCGGCGGTGGATTTCGGTATGGAAGCCATGGCCCTCGGTGCGGAGGCCGACGACCATTTCGGTTTGGGCGTCCCAGTCCTGGCGCTTGTCGTAGTTGACGGGGATCGCGTCTTCGAGGAGTTGGCTGATCGAGGCGGCGAGCTTCTGCCGCGAGGGGTCGATCGAGGTCGCCACGATCGACTCCGCCCAGGAAGAAGACGCCAACAACGCCGCGAGGGCGAAGGCGACGGCGGCTGGGGCGAGCCGGGGGAACATCTGGGAAACGTCCGTGTTCAGTTGTCAGTCGTCAGTTGCATCGTCGCCGGGCACTAATCCCGCGGGATTCACTAGGGTTTTATCGGCAAGTGCTGGCATGGCTCTCGATGGGGGTCGAAAGCTTGAACACTTATCGGTTGGGGCGATTGCGGGATGCGGGTTGCCGTTTGTGGCGCGGGGGAAAAGTCCGCGGGAAGACCGCGGGGATGAACCCCGCGGCTCGCCTTCACTCGCTGCTCGCTACTGACTACGGACTACTGACCACGGACGTTCGTACTTTTTCATCTACCAACGAAAAGAACCTGCCCCGAGCCAGGTGGCTCGAGACAGGTCCTCAGAGGGGGTCTCAATTGTCGGTCGGTTAGCTAAGTCTTAGCGGACGAAGCTGGCCGAGACGACCTTACGGGGCTGGGCAATCCGAGCAGCCGGGTCAGCGACCGGGGCCGGCGGAATCGGAGCGGCTTCCGGGGCAGCAGCTTCGCCAGTGGCCGGAGCACACGACGAGCAACCGCTGGTGCAACCGCTGTCGCAACCGCAGCTCGCTTCGCAACCGCAGCTGGCTTCGCAGCAGCTGCTCTTGCAGCAGTGCTTACGAGCGAACAAGCGGCTCAGGAAGCAACCCTTCTTGCAGCAGCTCTTGGCGGCACAACCGCAAGCCGGTTCGCAGCACGAGTCGTCCGGGCAACCGCAGCTGGCTTCGCAGCACGGGTCTTCGCAGCACGAGTCAGCAGCACAGCAGCTGGCTTCGCAGCAGCTCGACTTGCAGCACTTGTGCTTGGCGAACAGGTTCAGCAAGCAGCAACGCTTCTTGCAGCCGCAACCGCTGTCGCAGCACGAGTCGTCCGGGCAACCGCAGCTGGCTTCGCAGCAAGGATCTTCGCAGCAGCTGTCAGTCGCACAGCAGCTGGCTTCGCAGCAGCTGCTCTTGCAGCACTTGTGCTTGGCGAACAGGCGTCCGAGCAAGCAGCAGCGTTGCTTGCCGCAGCAGCTGTCGCTGCAGCACGGATCTTCGCAGCACGAATCGCTCGGGCAACCACACGACTTTTCGCAGCAACAAGACGGCTCGCACGAGTCGCAGCCGCAGCCGCCGCCGAGCATCCGGTCCAGCATGCCAGCGCCGAAGCTCTGGCCTGCCAGGCACACGCTCACCAACAGCGCACCCAACAAGTTACCTTTCATCGATCCACGTCTCCTTTTGCGTGAGGGGCAACCACTGCGACATCTTGTCGTCACGGCGTTCGCGCGGCGGATCACTCCCTGTGACTGTCGTGGCGACAGGTTTCGGCCGAGGCGGCCGGGGGGCGGGAATGTACGGGGCGGGAGCTAAGCCGAGGCGGGGCCGAGGTCGGCAAGGCGGGTTGTCGCGGGGTCATCCCCACTGGTGGGCGGCGGCTCCGGTCGAGCCAGTCCATGGCTCGTTTTAGTAACTACCGGTTGCCGTCGCTCTATGCTTGTGTCGCAGTGACACGTTAGTGCTTTGCTTGCGACACCGGAGATATCGGCCGCTCCAAGAACAAGGCTTGAGCAGTGCGGAAGTAATTTTCAGCAAGTGGCTTACGTCGACTGTTAGGCAAACTTTGCCGCCTACGAAAGGCCTTCCCGGGGGTCCGGTTGTAGGCCCCAAAGACTTGCCGGGACGTGGTTCACAGCCGGAAAATCTGCTATGGTTTAACAAGCTCGCACCCTAGGTTGCTGGCGCGGCGCACTGCCAAGGCGGCATGGTCGACGCACCCCTCGACAGCCACGCAACCGGCAAGGTCTACCAGGAACAGATCGACGGCGAGCACTGGATTGAGAGCGGGGACTTCACCCCCCGCTGCGCCGTAAGATCGCGGCTCCCCGGAGCCCCGTTTCCGAAAGCCATGTTTCCGAAAGACAGTGCCTTCCGACCATATCCTGCCCTTCATCGCTCGTCCGGGGTTTACCAGGCAAGGCCCCGGCGCTCTCCGGCCCTGCATGCCCGCATTGAATTGCAAGAGAATCTACATGACGCTCCGACCGTTCGGTTTCGCTGCGACCTCGTGGACGTTCACTCGCCCGTTGGCTGCCCTGTTGACGGCGTCGGCTCTGCTCGCAGCGAGCAATGCCAGCCGCGCTCAAGACGCGGCCGCGAAGCCAGCCGCAGCGCCGGCCGCTGATCAAGAACCCAAACCAGAACCGCCCAAAGAAATCGGAACGGCGGCGCCGATCGACCCAATGGATTGGGCAAACTGGCGCGGACCGCAACAAGACTCCATCTCGACGGAAAAAAACCTCATCGAGAAATGGAACCCCAAAGGGGGCGAGAAGTCGAACCTGCTGTGGAAGCGTTCCGACCTCGGCACGCGCTCCACGCCGATCGTCCTACGCGGGAAGCTGTACGTCACCGTTCGCGATAAGCCCGGCACCGCCGACGAGGGCGAGAAGGTCGTTTGCGTCGACGCAGCCACCGGCGAACGCATCTGGGAGTGTCGCCTCGACGTTTACCTCAGCGACGTCCCCGACACCCGCCTCGGCTGGTCGAACGTCGTCGGCGATCCCGAGACTGGTTTGATTTACGCCCAAGGCGTCGGCGGCCTGTTCGCCTGCATCGACGGCGAGACGGGCAAGATCGTCTGGTCGCGCAACCTAGTCGAGGAGTTCGGCACGATCACCACCTACGGCGGTCGCACCAACAATCCCATCATGTTCGACGACATGGTGCTGATCAGCGCCATTCTGGTGAGCTGGGGAGACACGCCCGACTTTGACGGCCTGGCCCGTCCCGCTCACCGCTTCATGGCGTTTGAGAAGAAGACTGGCGAGCTCCGCTGGCTCGCCGGAACGACGATTTCGCCGCCGGACACGAACTACAGCACGCCGGTCGCCAAGGTCGTCGGCGGCGAAGCGCAGCTGATTTTCGGCGGCGCCGACGGCAAAGTCTGGAGCCTGCAGCCCCGCACCGGCAAGCAACTTTGGAACTTCCCGCTCAGCCAGCGCAGCATCAACGCCTCGCCGATCGTGATCGACAAGACGGTCTACATCGGGCACAGCGAAGAGAATCTCGTCGGCAGTACGCAGGGCGCCGTCGTCGCGCTCGACGCGACGCTCCGCGGCGACATTGCCGGCAAGGAAAAATGGATTCAATACACGCTGATGGCAGGCAAGAGCTCGCCGGTGATGGTGGACGATCGCCTGTGGATCGTCACCGACGGCGCCAAGCTGCAGGTCCTCGACCCCGCGACGGGCGAATTGGTCGGGAAGAAGGCGCTCGGCACCGTGATGCGAAGCACCCCGATTTACGCTGACGGCAAAGTTTACCTCTGCACCAACTCGGGTATCTGGTACACGCTGAAACCGAAACCGGACGGCGCCGACGTCCTGCTGAAGCTGCGGCTCAGCCAGGCCGACCAGAACGACGGCTCGCCGATCGTTTCGCACGGCCGGATCTACCTGCCGACCTCCGAAGGCCTCTACTGCATTGGCAACAAAAACGTCGAGCCGTCGGCCGACCCGCTGCCAACGCCCGAGCAGGAACCGCCCGTGACGGCCGACGAAAAGCCGGCAACGGTTCTCCTCTCTCCCTACGACGCCACCTTGGCCCCGGAAGGAACGCAGAAGTTTACCGCGCGGCTCTACAACGCCCGCGGCCAGTTCCTGAAGATCGCCACGCCGGAAGAAGTGAAGTTCACGGTGCAGGGTCCGGGCGAGGTCGCCGCGGACGGAACCTACACCGCGTCGAAGCGCGACGGCCACACCGGTTCACTCGTGCTCGCGACCGTCGGCACGTTGAAAGCGAAGGCCCGCGTCCGCCTCGTGCCGCCGCTGCCGTGGCAGTTCGACTTTGAAAAAGAGAAGGACATGCCGCTCAGTTGGGTTGGCGGCCGCATTCGTTACGTGATTGAGGATTTGGAAGGGAACAAGGTCGCCAAGAAGCTCGACGTTCTACCGACGCCCACGAATCCGAAGAATCAGCTCGGCACGCGGAGCCAGCTCTTCATGGGCCCGAGCAGCATGCAGGATTACACCATCCAGGCCGACTTCCGCCTGACGGAAAAGAACGGCCGCATGCCCGACGTGGGCGTCAATAATAGCGGCTATACCGCCTCGCTCCGCGCGGGCGACCGGAAGCTGCGGCTCTACAGCTGGCTGGCTCACGACCACCGGACGGCGGCGGAGATCGACTTCGACCCGCAGCCGGGCGTCTGGTACCGCCTGAAGCTCCGCGTGGAGCAGAAGGATGGCACGGCCGACGTGAAGGCCAAAGTTTGGCTCCGCGACCAGGACGAACCGAAGGACTGGTCGGTGCAAATGGTCGACAAGTCGCCGATCAAGGCCGGTAGTCCCGGTATTTACGGTCAGGCGCAAGAAGCCGAATTTTACATGGACAATATTTCAATCACGGCAAACGAGTAGGGCGGGGCGTGCGTAGGGAACTGGATACGCCCGCACAAGACCGCGGGGACTAGCCCTGCGGCTCGCTGTTTTGATTCATCAACCAACGCGAATAAATCGAGCGTTTTCATGAGTACACGAATTCTGCGTCTGGCGGGGCTGTTTGCCGCCGTGGGAATGAGCGGGGTGGGCGCGATCGGACTGGCCGTTGCCGCCGACGTGCCGCCGGCGAAGGAAGCGCCCAAGCCCGCCGCTGCGGCGCCGGCTGCCGCGCAAGCCGCGCCGGCAGGCGAACCGAACGTCAACTGGTCGCAGTGGGGTGGTTCGTCGGCCCGCAACAACACGCCGGTCGGCAAAAACATCCCCACCGAGTGGGAAATCGGCGAGTTCGACTACAAGACCGGCGCCTGGGATCCCGCGGAAGCGAAGAACATCAAGTGGGTCGCCAAGCTCGGCTCGCAAACCTACGGCAACCCGGTCGTCCACAACGGCAAAGTCTTCGTCGGCACGAACAACGGCGGCGAGTGGATCAAGCGTTTCGGCGCCGGCACCGACCTCGGCTGCATGCTCTGCTTCGACATCAAGGACGGCAAGTTCCTGTGGCAGCATTCGAACGAGAAGCACCCCGCCGGCCGCGTGTACGACTGGCCGCTGCAGGGAGTCTGCAGCGCGGCGTACGCCGAGGGCGATCGCATCTGGTTCGTGACGAACATGGGCGAAATCCGCTGCCTCGACGTTGAAGGCTTCCACGACGGCGAGAACGACGGCCCGTACGTCGACGAGCAGAAGGTCATCGACGCGCAAATCGCCCAACGGAAGGCCTCGATCGCCGGCCAGATCAAGCAGTTGCAAGCGACGCCGAATCCGGATCAGAAAACGCAAGACAAGATCAAGGCTCTCACCGCTCAGGCGAACACGATCTCGTCCGACCTGAAGATGGAAGCCGACGTCGTCTGGATCTACGACATGATGAAGGAGATGGGCATCTCGCAGCACAACATGTGCAGTTGCTCCATCACCTCGGCCGGCGACGTGCTGTTTGTCTGCACGTCCAACGGCGTCGACGTTGAACACAACTACATTCCGGCGCCCGACGCGCCGAGCTTCTTCGCGATCGACAAGAACACCGGCAAGGTGTTGTGGACCGACAACTCGCCGGGGCTCAACATCCACCACGGCCAGTGGTCGTCGCCGACGTACGCGGTGATCGACGGCCAGCCGCAGGTGCTGTTCGGCGGCGGCGACGGTTACCTCTACAGCTTCGACCCCGCGGGCGAGAACGGCAAAAGTAAATTGCTGTGGAAGTTCGACTCGAACCCCAAGACCTCGAAGCTCGAGCTGATGGGCAAGGGAACCCGCAACGACATCATTTCGACGCCGGTCGTATACGACAACAAAGTTTACTTCGCCACTGGGCAAGATCCCGAGCACGGCGAAGGCATCGGCACGCTCTGGTGTCTCGATCCGACGAAGCGCGGCGACGTCAGCAAGGAACTCGCGTTCAACGCCTCGGATCCGAAGACGCCGATCCCGCACAAGCGCGTCCAAGCGGTCGTGGAGAAGGACGGCGACTTCGCCCGTCCGAATCCGAATTCGGCCGTCATCTGGGAATACAACGCCGTCGACCGCGACGGCGACGGGGAGATGGCCTTCGAAGAGACGTTCCACCGCAGCATCGGCACGGTGGCCATTCGCGACGACATTTTGTACATCGCCGACTTCAGCGGCATGTTCCATTGTCTCGACGCCCAAACGGGCAAGGTGAACTGGGCCTACGACATGCTGTCGGCGGCATGGGGCTCGCCGCTGATCGTCGAGGACAAGGTCTACATGGGCGACGAAGACGGCGAGATCTCGGTCTTCAAGCACTCGGCCGACCCGTCGGAAGCGATGCGGGAAGAGGACGGCGAGATGGTCCCGTTCTACGGAACCCGCAACATGGGCGCGAGCGTCTACAGCACGCCCGTCGTCGCGGGGAACGTGCTGTACATCAGCAATCAAACGCACCTGTTCGCGATCACGCCGGACGGGAAATAAGGCGAAGACCATGAAAAAACGCGTGCTCGACGTCGGCAACTGCGTGCCCGATCACTCGTCGATCAAGCATTTCCTCGGCAAGCACTTCGACTGCGAAGTAATGCAGGCGGACGGGGCCGAGGATGCGCTCGCGGCGCTGCGGTCGGGCCCGGTCGACCTAGTGCTCGTGAACCGCAAGCTCGACATGGATTACTCCGACGGCATCGAGATTATCCGTCAGATCAAAGCCGACGCCGACTTGGCCAAGGTGCCGGCGATGCTGATCACCAACTACGACGAGCATCAGCAGGCGGCGATGGAAATCGGCGCCCTCCGCGGCTTCGGCAAGCTGGAACTGGCGAAGCCCGAAACGGTGGCAAAGTTGCAGCCAATCCTCGGCAAGGCGAAAGCCTAAACCACCAAGCGTCGAAGACTCAAAGAACGCACGAAGCGTCCGAATGAGCGCGCACATCTGCGCGCTTGCCTATCCTTCGTGCCCGTCGTGTCTTCGTGGTTCAAATTCAGAACCCGCAAACGACCGAAGCTACTCGACGATCTGCTCTTTGACGAGCTGGACAAAGTGGGGCGACTTTCCCGACTTCGTCAGTTCGTCGGCCTTCTTGTCGGCCCCGGTGCGATCGCCGAACTCGTAGACGGCGACGCGACGCATCGTCTGATTGAAGACGCCCCAGAAAGCCTTCAGACGGACTTCCTTCGTGCGGACGCGCTTGACGACCTTCTTCTTTTCGACCGCGCCGTCCTTCGAAGCGGCGGCCTTTTTGGCGACCTTCTTCTTGACGACCTTTTTGACTTTACCAGCGGCCGCCGCCTTCGGGGCAGCCTTCTTCACGACAGTTTTCTTCACAGGTGCAGGTGCTTTCTTGACCGCCTTCTTGGCGGCTTTCTTCTTCACTGGCGCCGATTTGGCGACAGGTTTAGCCACCTTCTTAGGGGGCGTCTTCTTTTTAGCTGGAGCAGCTTTCTTCGCTGGTTTCTTGGCCATAGACCCGCACATCCCGTCGGTATAAAGGCAGTCAGCTAGCTCCCGAAATGTAACCTATTGACAATCGATTGCCTAGCGGCCCCGGACCAGCCTCCGCTAGGACGACAAACCTCCGAATACTTAACCGCCAAGGACGCCAAGAGCGCCAAGAAATTCAGTCGCTCATTGGAACCGCCGATGAACGCAGATCGACGCCAATGAAAACAATCGGCGTTTATCTGCGGTTCCGTATTCCGTCGTGCTCGTCGTGCCGTCGTGGTTCAATTCTCCCCGTATTCCTTGGCGCTCTTGGCGTCCTTGGCGGTTCAAACGAACGACGCAGAGGCTTACAACACGCTTCCTTCCAGGATCACGCCAATACTCTTCGCTCGTGCGGTAAGCGACGGTTGAAAGTAGACCATCGGTCGCAATTGGTGACTCCCCGGATGAGTCCGGTAACGGTAACGAGCGTAAAGGAAACTCGACTCGACCATGTCGCGCGGCAACTTCCCTTGATCGACCTTCGCGACGACCTCGGCGATGTACTCGAAGTCGGCTTTCGTCTTCGCTTTCAAGCCCACGCGCAGCATGTCGTAGAGATTGACCTGGCGGCCCCCTTCCTTCAAACGATCGGAAGGCGTGACCGGCCGGGGAAGGTTCTGGATTTCGATTGCGCGGCCCGGCGCATCGACGACGGCGTTGGCAATCAGCGCCGCCAGGGCGATCAGGCCGAGGACGCGCACGGTTGGTCTGAATTGCATAAGAGATATCCTCCGTCGCGTTAGGAAGGGTGCGTCGGACTGCGTGTTCTGCTCGCTTGCATTTCGCTGCGGCATTAGCCGGAGGGCCACGCCTTCCGGTCCCGGAGGGCGTGGCCCTCCGGCTAAGGGCGGCGCGCAGCGGAAGCCGATTTTCGCGCGGCGACTTGTACTGGACGGGGCAGGGGGCCGGCAAGGCCGATTTGCGGGGCTGGGAGGGCCGAAACCGCCGTTGCCGGGCGTTTGCGGGGCGAGCCGGGGCCGAATGCTTGCCCCCGAGGGGGCGCCGATGGTCATAATGGAGGGGTGAGGTTCGACGGCCGGGGGCGAGGACGCCCCGGCTCGCTTTGAGCGTTTTGCAACGGCATTAGATTGAGGCGGATTGCCATGCTGATCATTCCAGGCACTGCCGGGCGCGACACGTGCGATCGCCCCGCGAAAATCTCGCGGCGAGAACTCCTGCGCGTCGGCGGCTCGTCGATCCTCGGCCTCTCCCTCGCCGACATCCTCAACCTCCAGCGAGCCGGGGCGTCCCCGCCCCCGGCCGGCGCAGCCAATGCCCCCCACGGTTTCGGCGCCGCCAAAAGCGTCATCATGGTCTACCTCCAAGGCGGACCCAGTCACCTCGACCTCTGGGACCCGAAGCCAGACGTTCCCGACAACATCCGCAGCGTCTTCAAGCCGATCTCGACCGTCATCCCCGGCGTGCAATTTACCGAGCTGCTGCCGAAGCTCGCGCAAACGATCGACCGCACCACGCTCATCCGCTCGCTCGCCTACGAACCGGTCGGCCTGTTCAACCACACCGCCGCCATCTACCAGATGATGACCGGCTACACGACCGACAAGGTGAGCCCGTCAGGCCAGCTCGAACCGCCGAGCCCCAAGGACTTCCCGAACTTCGGCGCGCAGATCACCGCGCTCAAGCCGTCGAAGGAGCCGATGCTGCCGTTCGTGATGTTGCCGCGACCGCTGCAAGAGAGCAACGTCATCGGCAAAGGAGGCACGGCCGGGTTCCTCGGCAAGGCGTACGATCCCTACACGCTCTATCCCGACGGCGGCGACCTCGACCTCCAGAAGATGGAGCGAATCAGCGTCGACGACTTGCAGCTGCGCGCCGAAGTGCCGGCGTCGCGACTTCTGCGTCGCGCGCGTCTCCGCGATGCGATCAGCCAAGGCATGCCGTCGCTGGAGCGAGCCGTCGCCGACTACAAGCTTGACGAAAACTACACCCGCGCGCTCGACCTTATCGTCAGCGGCCGCGCGCGGCAGGCGTTCAACCTCAGCCAAGAATCAGATCAACTCCGCGAGGCTTACGGTAAGAACGCTTTCGGCCAAAGCTGCTTGCTCGCGCGGCGATTGATCGAAGCCGGCACGCGCGTCGTCGAAGTCTTATGGCCCAACGTCGCCAACGGGCAGAACCATTCGTTCGATACGCACACTGAGCTCAGCACGCGACTGAAAACCGTGGCGGCGCCGATGCTCGACGCGGGCCTGTCGATGCTGATCAACGATCTCGACCAGCGGGGGATGCTCGACGACACGCTCGTCGTCGCGGTCGGCGAATTCGGCCGCAGCCCCGAGCGCGGTCTGAGCACCTCCGGCAACGCCAACAGCGACGACGGCCGCGACCACTGGCCCTACTGCTTCAGCGGCCTGCTGGCTGGCGGCGGCATGAAGCGAGGTTTCGTCTACGGCCGTAGCGACAAAACCGGCAGCGCCCCGGCCGACAGCCCGGTCCACCCGACCGAGCTCCTGGCGACCGTCTACTACGCCCTCGGCATCGAGCCGCAGACGATCGTCTACAACCATCTGAAGCAGCCCAGAGAGCTGGTCAAAGGGGCGGCGGTGACTGGCTTGTTTGCGTAAATGTCAGTTGTCAGTGGTCCGTGGTCAGTTGCTGAAATGCGGGAAAAAGAACCCGGCGACAGCAGCAACTGACCACTGACGACGGACAACTGACTTCCATCGGCACACGCTTTGCGGTCAGGAAAAAATCCTCCCGACCGCTATTCCGCGAACTAAAATTACGGTGTAATGTCCGTCCCTCGCGGGAGAAACAATCACGCCTGCGAGCGGAGCGAACCGATAGGTTTGCTGCACCGTAACAAGAACTCCAGGCTAGCGAGTTGCTCGCGGCCATGGAGATTAACGAATCAAGCTTCTGGTCAAGATTTCGGCGGGAGGACCATTTAATCGGATTAGGCCTGCATCGGTAACATGGCAGCGCGCAGCGCTGTTCGACGCACGTCTTTCTTCCAGCGACTCCACCCAGTCGCAATCAGGCCGGAAGTTTGTTACACGAAAAAGGTCGCGAGTCGGCAATCGCCGCTCGCGACCTTTTTTATTTTATTTCACGAACGTATTTTTGCTCTTCTCTTTGCGCCTTCGCGCCTTTGCGAGAAACATGCATTTGCTGATTTCACGCAAAGGCGCGAAGACGCAAAGAAATCAGCGAAGCACTGCTAGCAGCGGCGGCTCGTCTATTCGCTCGCGGCGGCAAACGCTACAGTTTGCCCGTCAATCGACCGAGCTTACTGATAGGGGCCGGTGCGCAATCGTTGCACCGCACTCGCCTTGCGACCGTTAGCGACACAGGTGACGCCATGGAAGGCTTCGACACAGCTCAGGGAGTCGTGCTCAACGACTCCGCCCACCAGTTGATCAACGACGTGCTCGTCTGGATCGGCTTCGGCACGGTCATCGGACTCGTCGCCAAGGGGATCATGCCAGGCCGCGATCCGGGCGGCGCCATCGCCACCGTTCTCATGGGCATTGGCGGCACGATCATGGGCTGCGGCGTCGTCAGCCACTTCACCGAAGGCGAACGCATCGTCCCCATCAGCCCGCTCGGCATGCTCGTCGGCGTCGGCGGCACGCTGCTGATTCTGTTCTTCTACAAGCTGCTCAGCGGCTACTACTTCCTCGAAGGCGACTACCAGACGCGCGCCACGCGGATGCGGCTCGGCTACTCGAAGCGACGCCGTAGCGCGGCGACGTATGAGGATTGAGGTTTTGTCCGTTGTCAGTGGTCCGTGGTCCGTGGTCCGTTGCTGCTGTCGCAGGATTCAACATCCCCGCATTTAGCAACTGACAACTGACGACGGCCCCCTGACAATTATCCAAAGCGGCAACCGGCAGGCTGCGACCGAGATTTGGACACCGAGCATCTCGACCGAGCACTGCCGGCTGCCTGGGCAGGGGAAACCGCCGTGAGGCGAACGCCCCTGTAGTTCTCCGTCAAACGAAGAGCCCCGACCTGGATCGGCAGGCCGGGGCTGCATCGCGTCAAACCAAACGACTGCGGCGGCGTTAGCCTCAGTTGTTCGGGAACTCGTAGACCAACTTCGCCGGCGGCACTTTCGAAGCAATCTGTCGATAGGCCTCGGTTAGCTGAGTCTCCATCGCAGAGACCGTGCTGCCGCCGGGAACGTTCATGTAAATGCCGCCGCCAGCGTAGGCGATGGCTTGCATGAGGGCTCGATCCGCGTCGGCGCCAACCGCAAACGTATGGACCGTCGTGCCGCGGTCGATCGCCTTCGTCGCTTCGTAGAAGGCGTACTGCTTGTACTTGTCCGTCGTCGTGTAATTAGCCGTCCCGTTACCGTCGTAATCGGTCCAGTCTTTCCACTTGAAGCTGGCGGGCAAGCTCCAATTCGCCGGGCAGCGATTGGCCTGACCGTCGGTCATCACGATCATCGTCGGCCGGGCGCCGTAGCGCGAGAAGCCGTCGTCGTTGGGATCGCTGTCGACGCCGAGCAGCAGCTCGCGACCTTTCAAGATGCCGTCGCCCATGCCGGTGTAGTCGTCGTAGTGACCGGCCTGGTGCCGACGCTGGATGTTATCGAGCGTCGCGTAATCCGCCGTGATCGGATCGCTGCTGATGTCGATGTCGACCTCGCCGTCGTGATGGTCCCATTCTTTGACGGCGTACGAACCGTAGCTGACGACGCCGACCTCGTCGCCGAAGTCGAGATCAGACAGAAAGTTGAAGAACAGCGACGTCCCCTGCTTCACCGCGTGGAACGGGTAGTGCGGGGTCCGCCACAAGTCTTCCGATTCGTACCAGCCGTTCTTGCTGTTCTGCAGGTAGCTGAGCAGCGTGCGGTAGCCGTACTTTTGTTTGTACGTTCCGCTCAGGCCTTTCACGTAGGTGATGTACGCCTTCCACGCCGTGTCGCTGGCAGTCGCGCTGAGCTTCGCGTTCGGCTTGCCGTTGCTAGCGCGACCCGACTGCGGGAACGGGTACTTCGCCGAGCCGTCGCTATTGCGGGCGTTGAGCTGCAACGTCGTGAAAATGGTGTTCACGTCGGTACTGGCTACGGAAGTGCCGGCCGCCGATTTCACCTGACCGAAGCCGGCCGCGGGAAACTTGCTCACCGTCGTATTGGGCCATTTCGGATTGGCCGCTTGCAGCGAAGCCCACATCGCATCGAGTTGGGCTTCAACCTGAGCTTGCGACAAGGCACTATCGCCGAGCGTGCTGTCGTCGTTCATCGACGCCGAGAAGTCGAGCACGACGACCAAGTCGCGGGCTTCGACGAACGCCGTGGCCGACGCGGTGATCGGCACCTTCGAACGGCCGACGGCCCAACCAAAGGCCAACGGCAACTGTCCGTCCGGAGCGTCGACGTTTTCGTCAGTACGCCGGCCGACGACCTTCACGACGTTGAACGGCGACGCGCCCCAATGAATGGGCCATGTGCCGGTCGCATCGTCGAACACCCGCTTGCCGAACTTCACGTCCTGCGCGGGATCGATGTAGAGGCCGTTGGCTTCGGCGACTTGAGCCGCCATGGAGCGGGCCTGCTCGACGGCAATCGAGTTGGCGTCGACGTTGGCCGAGCCTTGGCCCTGACCGGCGGCGTGAATGGCGGCCGAGATTTCTTGCGCCGCCGCAAGGGCCGACGCGTCGACCGCGTTCTGCATCTTGGTGCTGGTGAGCACCATTCGCCCGGCGTCGACCGACAGGGCGACGAAGGCGAAGAGCGCGACCAGGCAGAATCCAGTGAGGACCAGGATCACGCCGCGTCGCGGCGGCGTGGCACGGCGCGATTGCCGTGGCGCGGAGGGGCGCTGGATGTCGGGTTCGAGTTTCATGGCAGGATCTCCGAGAAGCACGAGGGGCCGCGGGGGCGTGCGGCGGGGCAGGAGCAGGAAGCAGGCAGGAGTAGCAGGCGATTAGTTGGCGACGACCGCTCGACCGTTGCGGAACGTCAGCGCGGAATTCAGGGTGTAGTCGTTGGCGTCGCTCACCGGGGTGTAGCTGACGTCGGAATAAGGAACCTCGACGCGAACTTGGAACAGTTGCATGTCGTTGGCCCGATCATCGAGATTAAATTCGTGGTCCGGGTTGTCGGCGGCGGTCACCTTCACCGTGACCTTGTCGGGATTGATGTTGTTCGAGGCAAGATAGTTTTTGACGTCGTCGATCAGCTTTTGATTCGCGGTCTTGCCGCCGAGCATCATGCCGGAGCGATCGAGCGCGGCGAAGCGGGCTCCCTCGCGAGCGGCGGTTTCGAGGCAGTTTTGAACGCTATAAACTCGCGAGAGCTCAACGAGCCCGACGATCACGGCAAGCAGCAGCGGGGCGACTGCGGCGAATTCGACGGCAACGGCGCCGCGTCGTGCGGCTGGCTTTAGGGAGCGACGATTCCAACGTCGCTGAGGGGTGGCGGGAGACATGGCATGGGCTTCCTATGTAGTGGACATCACTCGTGTCGCATAAAGGCTTGAGCGTCGAGGGTGACGCCGGCCAGGAAAGGCATTGGAAGCACCGATACGTCGTTGTAGTTGACGCTGGCGCGGACGACGAACATCTGCCGAGGCTCGGCCTCGGTTAATTCCATGGGGGGCAACGCTTGGACTTCGGCGTCCGTGGTCGGCCAGACGGCGCCCGAATCAAGCGAACTGGCGTCCTGCACGAAAACGTTCACCTTGTTCGCATCAATCGCGGATCCGAGCGTCTGGCGAACCCTCGCGACGACTTGATCCGTGTTCGGCCCCTGCATCGAGCCCATGCGAGCGGCGGTGCGGCAACCGCTTTGCAGCAGGTTGATCACCATCGTCGCATGGCCGAACTCGATGATCCCCAATAGCAGCAGCACATAGACGGGAAGCACGACCGCCGTTTCGACGACGGCGGTGCCGCGGCGTTGCGCCGGACGTTTCCTGAGGTGCCGCATGATGGCGTCTCGACTGGCGGGTCCGTCTCGCGAGTCTGTCGGTGTGTGCGGCGCGCAGCGTCGAACGCCGTGCGAGCACGCGTGAAAGAGCGGAGCGAAACGAAAAGGGGCAGGGGATAAGTCAACGAAAAGGAGGGCCGAAAGCCCTGCCGCGGCCCCGCGTCGCCGATTTCTCGGCAGGCGCATGGCCGGGCATTACAACCCTAGGTCACGAATGGGAAAGGCGCCGGATCGGGGTGGAAAAGATTCGAACTTTTTTGCCGGCTAGAAGGCCCGCCGCCGAACTAGCCCCGGGCTCCGCCCGGGGGTCAGCGTCCATCCCGGTGGATATAGCAGTTCGTCACGCTCCGACGGACAAAGCGGCTCTCAGCCCCCGGAGGGGGCGACAGAGTGTAGCCAGGGGCGTCAGCCCCTGGTCAGAACCGTTGCGATGAACTCAAGCCCCGGAGGGGCGACATTGATCCCGCTACTCAATCCAAGCAGTGTCGCCCCTGACGGGGCTGAAATGACTATTCTGTCCAGAAACCAGGGGCTAGCGACCCTGGCTACAACCTATCGCCCCTCCGAGGCTGAGGGCCATGCATGCGACTCGTTGAGAAGCGCTCTCGTTGTTTCGAGCCCGCCGAGTCCTCCGCCAACCAATCCGCCAGGGTGGCCGAAAATCGTAACGGACAAACGAGCCCCAATTTGCTATGGTGAAGCTCTCCGAGGCGACGCCGCGCGCGGAGCCGATCTTTGACAACCCGCCGCCTTCACGAACCCTGCAGCGCCGAGCGGGCGCCCAAGCGGGCAAGTTAGATGTCGCCTGGAGCCCCTTAATGTCGCCTCACGACAGCACGCGACAAGCACGATTCGCCGCAACGCGTTTCAAACCAACACTTTAGAGCAATGCCTTAGTGTCGCCTAAAATCGACGTCGCGTCGCATGGCGACGCGACGCGACGCCTAGCCCCGGGCTCCGCCCGGGGGTCGGTCTCCACCCCGGCAAGGGTCACCCCAACGTCACGTCACCCCCGGGCGGAGCCCGGGGCTAGGGACGCAGCACCGTCTCAAAACGCCGCGAGCCGCCCCCGATGGAGCGGCTCGCATGCCATTTCGAATTGTCGCCGACGATCAACCGCTTAGCGGTAGAAAATCGGACGGATGAAATCGACTTTGCTCGTCGAGACGGCGAGCTCGCCGAAGTTGTAGTCCTTCGCCGCGTGGCCGCCATTGAGCGTGATCTGCTGGATGGAATCGGCGTCGGCAGTGTCTTGATCATTCATATCAAGCCCCAAAAAGCCGTTCTGACCGATCAGCATTTCGCCGAGCTGATTGAACGTGTTACCTACTGCATCCTTGCCGTCCTTGTACTTCGTCGGCTGCGTCTGCAGGACGTTGTAGGTGCCAGGCGTCAGATTGTCGAAGCTGTAGTAACCGCTCGCATTGGTGTACGTCGTACGCGACACCGACGTGCCGAAGATATCGATGCCGTTAAGCGTCATCAGCACGCCGGCAATCGGTTGCTCGCCCGCTTCCTTGACGCCGTTGTTGTTCTTGTCGACATAGACGTAGCCATTCAGGCTCGCCGGATCGACCTTCACGACCGTCGGCTCAGTGTCCTTGTTATTGGCGTAGGTGATTTCGATCTCGTTGCCCGCGACCGTGATCTCGTTCAACAGCGTGCCGCTGAACCCTTGATCCACTTGCACGTAGATCGTAAACGTGACGACGTCGCCCGGCGCCATCGTGCCGAGGTTGTAAGTCAGCTCGCGCCCCAGGTGCGACTCCAACGCCCGCGACGTCGACATGTAGGCCACGCCGCTCGCTGGGAGCGTGTCGACGACCTTCACGCCCGTGGCGATCGACGGACCGTTGTTCGTGACCGTCACCGTGTAGTAGAAGATTTCGCCCGGCGCAACCGGATCGCGGCTATCGATCTTGTCGATGGCGAGGTCGATCTTCGGGATCACCGGGATCTCGACCTCGTCCTTGTTATTCAGCGTGTATTCTTCGTTCGGGGCGCTGACTTCGGCCTTATTGAGCAGCGAACCGGTGGCGTTGGCCTTCACGTCGACCTTGATCTTGATGATGATCACCTCGCCCGCGGCCATGTTGCCGAGGTTGCCGGTGATCTTGCCGTTCGAGTGCGTGAGGCTGATGCCAGCCTTATCGATGGTGAGCGACTTGTAGGTCACGCCATCGGGGAGCGTATCGAGGAACGACACGTTCATCGCGGTCGAGGGACCGTCGTTGACGATGCGAACCGTGTAGTCCAGCGTCTCGGTCGGCGAGGCGCTGGTTTGATCGATCGACTTGTCGAGCACCAGGTCGAAGCCGAAGAAACCGAAGTCGACCGTCATGTTGGCGGCGATCAGCGACAGGCCCTGGCTGACGACTCCTTGGCCGGCGAGCAGGGCGCCGTTGTTATCGTTGTCGACGCCGTTGTCGGGATCAGCCGCAACGCCCGAGCTTGGTTTGAGGCCTTCAAGAGCCTGGCCGGCGCCGAAGTTCGCCGCGTCGACCTGCACGATGTACTTGCCGGGCAGCAGATCGGTGAACTGGTAATGGCCCGTGCCGTTGGTCGTCGTCGTCGCCACGAAGGTGTCGACGCCAGGCGTGAATTGGTTGTTGTTGTCGGCGTCGATGAACAGGTTCAGCTTGACGTTGCCGATCCCTTGTTCGCTGCCGTCGAGCGTACCGTTGTTGTTCGCATCGTTCCAGACGCGATCGCCAAGGTTGATCCGCTCGTAAGCGGTGAAGTCGGCGGTCTTCGTCGTGAGGCCGATGACGCCGACCAGCGAGACCATGCCGTCGACGGCGGTGACGCCTTCGAAGGTGAGCTCGATGGCGCCGACGTTGCTCCAATCGACGCCGCCGCCCGAGCTGCTGCTGGCTGGGCCGGAGAAGTTGAACGTGAGTTGGGCCGTTGCGGCGCCGCCGTTCGTTTCCGGCACGGTGGCGGTGAACTCGGTCCACTTGCCGGCGTTCGTGTAAACCTTCAGCTTGACGACGCTGTTCGGATGATCGGCGCCCACCTTCAGCACGATGCCGGTCATCGTGTTGCCGTTGAACGACCGGAAGTCGAGCCCGCCGAGACCGGTCGGGTTGAGCGAGGTGGCGCTATTGTCTTGGCCGTCCCAAACGACCTTGGCATTGCCCTTCACCATGCTACCGCTGGCGAGCCGCAAGAAGCCGCCGCCGCTGATCAGCGAGACCGACGAGTAGATATCGGTCCCTTCGGTGAGAACAACGTGCAGGTCGCGCTCGCCGCCCATGACGCCGGGGTCGGCCTTCGTTGAATTGTCGCTCGACGGCAGCGGAGGCGCGGCGCCGGCGATTTGGTTCGACTCGAAGTCGTCGATCGTCTGGCCAATGGTACCGTTCGACTCGTCGGCCGTGATGTTGATTTCTTGCAGCCCGCCGCCCGACTTCGTTTGGTAAGCCGAGGGCAGCGTCAGCTTGGCAAAGTACTTGCCGGCGCCGAGGCCGCTGAAACGATATTGGCCGAAGGCGTCGGTCGTCGCGACGCCGCCGATGGCCACGTCGCTCGCGTCGAACGTGCCGTTGCCGTTGTCGCGGTAGAGCTGAACCGTGGCCCCAGCGACGAGCGTGTCATTCGCCGCGTTGCCGTCGTTCTGCACGTCGAGCCGCACGGTGCCGACGATTTCGGCCATGTCGGCCGCCATCATCTGCCGCGATTCAAGCGACTCGAAGCCGAAGCCCTGCTTGCGGCGAAGGCCCTTGGCGAGCGGCTTGGCAGCGCGAGCCGGGGCAAACTTGCGGAACAGCGACTGCGGACTGAAACGGAATGGCGCCATGCGAGCACCCTCAACAACGAGTTCAGCGAATTCCAGGGAGGACGACTTTGGTGTGTTATCGGCCAGAGAGGCCGACACAATCCGCACAGATTCCCAACAGACGGACGATTTCCGCGCACCGCGCCAGCACTCCCAGTCGGCCGCGCATGCGGAAGCGGCAGAAACAGGCGTCGCTGCACGAGAAACTGCAACTTCGTGCGCGGACGCAGCGTGACAGGCGCTCGCCTCCGCGGCCTCGCGAAGCGGCCGTTTCCCAACGAGTTGCTGCCGCTCCGCGTGCATCACGGGCGAAACCGCGAGCGAATTTGAGTAGGCTGGAGGGAGACCGATCACCTTCAGCAAGCAACGCGAGAGGCAACGAGTGCTCCGTGCAGTCAATAACCATCGCAGCCGCCGGCTTCTGCTAGCGTTTCTGGCGCTCAGCATACTGGCGACCGCCGCCGCTGATAGCATCGCACAGTGCTACGACGCGACGATCGGCCGGCAGCTGGCAGACGTACCGGGAAGCGTCCCGGTGGAGGTCGTCTACCATGCCTATCCCTGGACGCCCGCAAAGTATGAAGTCGAGGCGCTGGGGCATCGCGGAAAGATCGTCGCGCTCGATTACGAGCCGACGGTGCTGGCAGGCGACCGGCGACAGCCGCTCGATCCGCGCGAAGCCTCGCTGCACGATATCGCCAAAGCGCATCGCGAACTGCACGACGCGCTCGAAGCCATTCGCCCTCAAGCCAAACGCGAGAAGACGCGGATCGGAATCTACAGTTGGTTCGAACACACGCCCGCCAACGGCGACTTCATCCTCACGCATCCGCAGGAGTACTTTGACAACGTCCAGGCAACGGCCCGTTTGCAGGTCGCGCCCGGCGAGACGATCCGCGATCAGCTCAAAGACCTGGGCGGCGTCAACTGGACGAGCAACTACGTGCCGGAAGGCTGGAACAACGACACGTGGGGGTTGCAGAAGTTTCTCATCACCTGCGAGCGCAAAGCAGCGGCGCTGGAAGCCGCCGGCGTGCCGAGCGTCCCGCAGCTCCGCCCCGTAACCGTCGGCAAAGATGGCGAGAAGCCGGTGCGCGAGGCGATTGTGCGGGCCTGGGTACTGTGGGCGCGCAACCGCTACGGCAACCAATGGGCCATTTGGGCAAAGGAAGGCGAAGTGACGCCGGAGTTCAAATCATGGCTCAAATAGCCCCGCTCCCCAACGACAATCGCCACGGCGCGTCTGCTGGCGCGCCGTGGCGACTAAGTTCTTCCTTTGTCGGGCGTCAGCTGCAGCCGACTACCACTGATACTCAAGCCCCGCGCTCAATCCGTGCGCCCAGAAATCGTTCTGGCGATAGGTGAACTGCGGGCGAGCCGGCAGTCCGTCCGGATCAGGCGGATTCGCGAACGGCAGATTGCCCGGGTTGACTTCGAGGTCGATCTGATCGCCAGGGCGGACGACGTTGCTCCAGTAGAGGAACGTGTAGCCGCCGGTCAGCTTGAGCCGGTCGGTCAGCTTGTAGCCGAGCGTCATGCCCAACTGCGGCAGGACGCTCAGTTCGTTGCGTTCATACTGGCCGATGTTGCTGTCCTGAGCGAGCAAACCGCCGCTGCCGGTTTCCGGAGCGCCGCCTGGTTCCGTCCGCACGGTGTAGCCGTTGATGTTCACCCGCTGACGGGTCGAACCAATGCCGAGCTTCGACAACAATTCGAGCGACCAGCGACGGTAATCCCAATCCCAAATGAAGCCTAGTTCGCCGCCGACGAACTCGTTGCTCGTCTGGAAGATATCGTTCACTTGGAACGTCGTGCCGACGTCGACCGACGGGGCGATGACTTCAAGATTCTCTTGAACAGCGAGGCCTTCCTGCAGCTGCGCCCAGCGGAAGCCAAAGTAGACGTCGGTGTGACGCGTTCCTTTGCCGAAGAGCGTCGCGCAGGGGCCGTTGCTAACGCCGGCGCCGCAGCCGCCGACTTGGCTGCCGCACGTGACCGGATCGCCGCAGCAGGTGTTCCCGCTCGCACAGCAGAGGTTGCGACGCAGGCCGATGCCTGCCGATTGGAACTTGCTATCGATGTCGACCGCTACGGTTCCGCGGATGCCAGGGAAGGAAACGTCTTCGACCGCGTCATAACCGGTGGTGGCGTCGATAAAGGGTCGCCCGACGATGGGGAAGGTGCCGTTGCCTCCGTCGGTAAATTTTTCGTCGATTTGGCCGAAGCCGAAATACTCGCCTTCGATCGCGGTTTGACCATAGTCGTCTAGCCAATACCCGACGCGAACGCGACCGCCGCTGCGGACGCCGTCCAGAACGCTTTGATTGCCATAGACGACGAACGCATTCGTGAAGAAGTCATCAGTTGGATCGCTCGGCGTGCCGTTGTTGCCCACCTCGCCGCGCACGACGAGCGGCGGCAGGTCCATACCTTCAGTCCACCAAGCGAGGTATTCGCCGCGGACGTACAGAACGGGGCGCGAGCCATACCCGCAGCCGCCTTGCGCCTGGCAGACGGCGCTGCCGCACGTGGAACAACCTTGCAGGTGCGGGCCGGCGCCTTCGTCGAGGTAGAGCGGATCGGCGCCTTCCGACATGTTGACGGGGTTGCCATGCTCGTCGACCCAGTTGCCCGAGTCGCCGTCGACCATCGTTTGCGGATCGGGAATGGGATCGGGGAGCGTTTCCACCGCGGGCTTCGCAGCGTCGGCGCCTTCAGGGGCGTCGGCGAGCGTCGGCGTCGCTTCCAGCGGAATCTCGGCAGCGGCCAGGCGAACGTCGCCGCCGCTCCCGCCGACGATGGCGCCGGCTGGGCGCGCGACCTTCGGCAGTTCGAGTTGGCTTGCCAGCAGCGTGTGGCCCGTATCACGGCGGACCGTGATCGTTTGCCCGAGGTAGTGATCGAGATTGACCGTCGGCGTCGGCTCGACGTAGCGCTGAATGCCGCCGTAGCGGTCGATCAGCACGTACGGCGGATTGCCGTCGTCAGGCTTCGGGTTACGAGCGAGCCGGGCCGTCCACTGCGGACGGACCGAAGCCTTGCTCGTTTGGCCGTTGAGCGCCTTTTTCACGGGAGCGTCGGAGCGGCTCCCTTCGGCGGCGGAATCGAAGAGCGAATCGATCGCCGCTCCCGCCGCCAGGTCGCCGCCGCGCGCCGTTCGACGGGGCGCAGCCGATTGCGCACTGGCGGAACTAGCCGTCAGCGTAACGCACAGCGCAGCGAAAACGCTCCAGCCGCAACACCCGGCCCAACGGCCGCGGCGCGCGGAATGACTTCCCTGATTCATGAGGGTTCAATCCCTTAGGCGACGCCAGGCCAAGGTTCGGCCCCGCGGCATCGTTGGATAAATGACTGCACGGAGAGTGCGCGAAAAGCGGCGGGGCTTTTATCAGAGTCGGAGAGACTGCGCCAAGAGCAGTTTTAAGATTTTTTAACGACGGCGGATCAAGCAAACGGATCGGCGAATAAAAAAAGCCGGACGCCAACGTTCGCTGGCGCCCGGCTTCGCGTGAGTAAAAAAGATCACCGCCCCTGACGAACGCTGCGAATCGGGACGTGCTGGTAGTAACCGCCGGGGTTGCCGTACATTCCGCCCTGCTCTTGGAAGACGGCCGAGTGACCAGTGGGGGCGCGGTCTTCATCGCCCGTCGGATCGTACGGCGGCTTGGCGGCCAGTTGCTGCAATTGCTGCTGCATCTTGATGTTTTGAGCCATCAACTTGTCATTCGCCTGCTGCTGTTCGATCTGCGGGCGGACGTTCTTGAAATAGTTCGTCGTCGTCGAGGTGAAGGGATTGTCGGCGACGAGGCCCATGTAAGGGCTCGTGTTGGGTCCGCGTTGCACCTGCGAGAAGGGCTTCGAGCGAGCAGCGCTAGGCTGCGTTGCCATCGCTCCCTGGAACAAGTTACGGTTCACGTTGGAGTAATTAAATCGCGGTACAGCCGAATTGTAGACGCCGGTGCGAAAGCGGTTGCTCGTGAAGTTCGATGCGGAAGTTCTTCCTCGCATCGCGCTCGACTGAACTTTGCCGTAGTTAGGCATGCTTTGCTGGGCATTGGCCTGGAGGGCGCCGCAGGCAACGAGCGTCAGAGCCATCATGATTTTCTTCATCGCGAATACTCCCGGCAACGACGGCGGCTGCCGGCGATCGGCAGTCCATGGCAAGAAAAGATCGAGTGGAATGTTGATTCCAATTCTACGCGGAGCCTGCGGGGGGGACAAACTTCTAGCAATCGGCCCGGTCCCCCGGCTGGCTAACTTCCACTCTAGTCGCCGGCGCCCCGAGCCCCAGCGACCAATTCGCTGGGTTTGGGACGAATTCCCGCGTATGGCGCCGCTTCCGTCGCTGCAATCGCAACCGCCGGTCGCCGTTCGCGAATTCGCTGCGATCCGCCTGGTTACGGCCGCTTGGCCCGCCGTTTCGCCGCAAAAAAGTCGGTCAGTACCTGCCCGCACGGCTCGCGGAGCACCCCTTCGACGACCGCGACGCGGTGGTTCAACCGCTCGTCCTCCAACAATCGATACAAACTGCGTACCGCTCCCCCTTTGGGGTCGAGGGCGCCGAAGACGACGCGTGGGATGCGGGCCTGGACAATCGCGCCGGCGCACATGGGACACGGCTCGAGCGTCACGTACAGGGTACAGTTCTCCAACCGCCAATTGCTGAGGGCGGCGGCGGCCTGCGTGATGGCGATCATTTCGGCGTGTGCCGTGGGATCGCGGAGGGCTTCGCGTTCATTGCGCGCCACCGCGATGACGCGGTCGTCGGCCACGATGATCGCGCCAACCGGCGCTTCATCGGCGGTGGCGGCCTCGAGAGCTTGCTCCAGCGCCAGTTGCATGTAACGTTCGTCGTCCATCAATCTCTCAACGCTTCATCTACTGTTTGGCAGCCGCCGCGAGCTTCCTATCCGCTCGCTGCTTCGCCTACTAAACTAATGGCTAACCCGCTCAGCGACTTGTCCCAGCTCGCCAACTTCAAGATGCACGACTCCTCGCCTCCGCCGAACGATCGCTCGCCGCGGGAGAGCCGGTTCCGTCGAATCGCGTCGCGCGCTCGCACGCTGGCGATCTTTTACTTTCTGCTGCTCTTCGCCGGAACGCACATCCCTTCGGTCGGCCACAGTGGCCCGTCGTTCAACGACAAGTGGGCCCACTTCGGCGGCTACCTCGTTTTAACTCTCTGCATCCTCGCCGGCTGGGAATTGACGATCGGTCGACTGCACGCTCGGCACTACTTCGCCGTCTGGTTGGCGGGCGTAGTGTACGGCGCCTTCGACGAATGGACGCAAATCCCCGTGGGGCGGACGTGCGATATGAACGACTGGGCCGCGGATGCGATGGGCGTCCTCAGCGGCATTATTCTCTATCAACTCTTCCGGCCGATGCTGTTCGCGGTCGTCAGCGTTAGCGAGGAAGACCTCGATAAACGGGACTAGTAGTTCGGCGTCGGCGCGCGGTAGTCGGCGATGTTGATTGACTTGAACCACTTGATCGTCTCCGCCAAGCCTTCGCGGAGCGGTACCTTCGGCTCCCACTTCAGCTTCGCTTTCGCCAGCGTGATGTCGGGACGGCGGCGGGTCGGGTCATCGGCCGGCAACGGGCGTTGCACGAGCTTCGATTTGGCGCCAGTCAGTTCGATCACGAGTTCCGCCAGTTCGCGAATCGTGAACTCGCCCGGGTTGCCGATGTTCACCGGGCCGATGAAGTCGTCGGGCGCCGCCATCATGCGGATGAAGCCTTCGATCAGATCGTCGCGGTAGCAGAAGCTGCGGGTTTGCTCGCCGTCGCCAAAGATCGTGATGTCTTCGCCGGCGAGCGCCTGGCGGATGAAGTTCGATACCACGCGGCCGTCGTACGGATGCATCCGCGGGCCGTAGGTGTTGAAGATCCGCACGATGCGGACGTTCACTTTGTTCATGCGGTGATAGTCGACGAACAGCGTCTCGGCGGCGCGCTTGCCTTCGTCGTAACAGGCCCGCGGACCGATCGGATTGACGGAGCCACGGTAGCTTTCGACCTGCGGATGAATTTCAGGATCGCCGTAGACTTCGCTGGTCGACGCCTGCAAGATTTTCGCGCGGCAGCGTTTGGCCATGCCGAGCATATTGATCGATCCGATCACCGACGTCTTCATCGTCTTGATCGGGTTGTACTGGTAGTGGCCCGGCGCAGCGGGGCAGGCGAGGTTGTAGATCTCGTCGACTTCCAGGTTGATCGGCACTGTGACGTCGTGGCGGATCAGCTCGAAGTTCGGCTTCGCGAGCAAGTGAGTGACGTTGCTCTTCTGGCTCGTGAAGAAGTTATCGAGGCAGAGAACGTCGTGACCTTCGCCGACGAGGCGTTCGCAGAGGTGGGAGCCAAGAAACCCGGCGCCGCCGGTGACGAGGATGCGTTTAATCAGAGCCATGCAGGGGGACGCTGTTCGATGGTGAGTTGACTGCGCGCCGAGCGGGCGGAATTGCTCCGCTGACGACGCCACCATCTTAATGGACGACTGCTCCGCCGTTTAGGGCTGGAATGGCCGCGAAAACTGGCCTGGTTGGCGGGACTCAAAGCTGGCCGAGCAGTTCCTGTACAGATTCGACCGACTCGGGACGGACGCTGCGAGCGACTTCTTGCCCGTCGCGGAGGCCGATCAGCGTCGGCCAAAGCTTCACGCGGAACGAACGACCGAGCGGGCGACCAGGGCCGTCTTCGACTTTGACGTGCTCGATGCCGGGAAACTGAGCGATCGCTTCGGCGACCGCGGGAGCGGCGCCTTGGCAGTGCCCGCACCAGGGGGCGCCGAACTCGAGCAGCACGAGGCCGGCAGCGGCGTCGATTTCCTCACGCGAGGGGCCGGGATTAAGGTAGTCGTTTGCCATGGTAACTGTCTCGATTTTTTAGCCGCGAAGAAGCACAGAAGCCGCAAAAAAGGATTGCTGCCGTTCTTCTTTGCGAATCTTGCGCCTCTTCGTGGCTACTCTTCTTTACGCCGCTACGTCCGCGCTGGTTGGCGTTGCCGGCCGCGGCCTTGCTCGGCGCCCGTTTGCATCTTTGGCCGCGTCGCTTGCAGTGCGAGGCTACCGGGACCGAGCAAGCCTTCGACCCGCTCGCGTAACTCGGGATTAAGGTCGAGCCCCGGCCATTTGCTGTCGAGCCACACCTGCCCGCCGGCGGCGAGGTCGAGCCGCAGCTTCAGCTTCTTATTGCCGGGATAGCCGCGGAGGATTTCGCGGAGTTGTTCCAGCCCGCGCTGGCCGTGCTCGGCTTCGCGAACGCGGATCATCACGCCGGTGGCGTAGCGCTCCGACAGTTCGCTGAGCGGGATGAGTTCGTCGACGATGAGGTTCACTTCTTCGGCGCCGGGACGGCGATCGATCTTGCCGCGGACGCCGAGGATCGCATCGGCGACGACATGCTCGCCGCAGATGGCGAACTGTTCGGGCCAGAGGATGCAGCGGGTGATGCCGTCCATGTCCTCAAGATCCCACATCGCGTACTTCGTGTTGACGCTGCCGGGCCGCGGGTTCTTCGTGTGCGAGAACTTGATCGCCGCGATCATGCCGCCAAGCAGCACCTCGTCGCGGTGAGCGAGGGCGCCGATCGTTTTGCTCGAATGGGTGCAGAAGGTTTTGAGCGTTTGCTCGAATTCCGCGAGCGGGTGGCTGGAGAGATAGTAACCCAGCACTTCCTTCTCTTGTGTGAGCTGCTCCTTCTCGGTCCAGACGTTTACTTCGGGGAGCGACGCCACCGTCGCGGCTTGCTCTTCTTCGTCGTCATCGTCAAAGCTGAACCCCTTTTGTCCCGCCTTACGGTCCGCAGCGATTGACGCCCCGGCTTGCAGCGCCTTGTCGAGCACTGCCATGTACTGGGCGCGGTGGCCGCCGAGCTTGTCGAAGGCGCCCGCCTTGATGAGCGATTCGATCGCCGCACGATTGCAAAGCGAGCCGTCGACCCGTTCGCAAAAATCGAAAATGCTCGTGTAGGGGCCGTTCTTCTTCCGCTCGGCGGCGATCCCTTCCGCCGCGGCGCCGCCACATGACTTGATTGCGCTGAGGCCGAAGATGATCTTGCCATCCTCGACAGTAAACTCGGGATCGCCCTGGTTCACGTTTGGCGGCAGCACGTCGATGTTCATCCGCCGACAATCTTCGATATGTTCGACGAGCGGATCCTTGCTCTTGAAATTGCGGCCGGAGATATCGCACGACAATAGCGCCGCCATGAACTCGACCGGATAGTGCGCCTTCAGGTACGCCGTCATGTACGCGATGAGTGCGTACGCGGTCGAATGGCTCTTGTTAAAACCGTAGCCGGCGAACTTCTCGATCATGCTGAAGAGTTCATCCGACTTCTTCGTATCGAGGCCGAGCGACTTGGCGCCGTCGATGAACTCTTGTTTGTACTTGGCGATCATCGGCAGCTTTTTCTTGCTGATCGCCTTAATGCAGGTGTATGCGTTGGAGAGCTGGATGCCGCCCAGCTTGTTGAGAATCCGCATGACCTGTTCTTGGTAGACCATCACGCCGTGCGTTTCGGCGAGAATCTCTTCGGTCACCTCGTGCGGATACTCGGCCGGCTTGCGGCCATGCTTCACCTCGATGTACTGATCGACCATGCCGCCTTCGAGCGGACCTGGGCGATAGAGGGCATTCGTGGCGATGATGTCGCGGAAGTGGTCGGGCTTCATCCGCTGAAGCAAGTCGCGAATGCCGCCGGATTCGAGCTGGAAGATGCCCTTCGTTTCGCCGCGACAGAGCAACTGGAAGGTCGGCTTGTCGTCGAGCGGGAAGGCGTACGGATCGATCCGCACGCCGCGGGCTTTTTCGATCAACTTCACGCTGCTCGCGAGGATCGTCAGGTTGCGGAGGCCGAGGAAGTCCATCTTTAGCAGGCCGGCCGCTTCGACGTCGCCCATCGCCCATTGGGTGATGACGTCGGTCTTGCCTTTCACGTGCTGCAGCGGGACGAACTCGTCGACCGGCCGCGCCGCGATCACCACCGCCGCGGCATGGGTGCCGACGTTGCGGGCGAGGCCTTCGATCTTTTGCGCGAGATCGATCAGCTCGCGAACTTCGTGATCGCCGTCGTAGGTCTTCTTAAGCTCGTCGCTCGTTTCGAGCGCTTTCTTGATCGAAATGCCGAGCTGGTCGGGCACCATGCCGACGACCTGGTCGACGCGGAAAATCGGCATGCCGAGCGTACGGCCGACGTCGCGGATCGCGGCCCGCGCGGCGAGCGTGCCGAACGTGCCAATCTGCGCCACGTTGGCGTCGCCGTACTTCCGTTTGACGTAGTCGATGACTTCGCTGCGGCGTTCCTTGCAGAAGTCGATGTCGATATCGGGCGCCTCAAGTCGACTTTCGTCGAGGAACCGCTCGAACAGCAAGTCGTAGTCGAGCGGGCAGACGTGACTCAGTTTCAGCGCGTAGCAGACGAGCGAACCGACGCCCGAACCTCTCGCCGTGCAGGGGATGTCGCTTTCGACGGCGAAGCGAACGAAGTCCCACACGATGAGGAAGTAATCGTAGAAGCCGAGCTTGTTGATGACGCCGAGTTCACGGTCGACGCGGTCCATCACGACTTGCGAGAGCTGGCCTGCGACCGCCCAGCGCTCGGGCTTGTTGGCGTAACGCTCTTTCAGACCGTCGAGGACGAGTTGCCGCAGATAATCTTGCGAGTTGGTTTCTTTGGGAACTTCGAACGTCGGGAAGTACCGCTTGCCGAGTTCAAGGTCGATGTCGACCGAGTCGGCGATCTGCTGCGAACGGGCGAGGGCTTCCGACTGATCGGAAAGCGCGGCAAACATTTCGTCCGCACTGCGAAGGAAGAACTGGTCTCCCTCCATCTTCATGCGATTCGTGTCGGTGCGGAACTTGCCCGTGTTGATGCAGAGGAGCACGTCTTGCGCGACGGCGTCGTCTTGCCGCACGTAGTGGGCGTCGCTGGTGGCCACGAGCGGCAGGCCCATGCGGTTGGCAACTTCGATGGCCGCCTCTTTGGCGAGCCGCTGAATCTCCAGGCCGTTGTCCTGGATCTCGATGAAGTAGCGATCGCCGAAAACGTTATGGAACCACGAAGCAATGCCGCGGGCCTTTTCGATTTGCTCTTCAACGAGTCCGCCGCCGACTTTGCCGGAGCTGCTGGCGAGCAGCGCGCGGCTGAACTCGCCGCTGACGCAACCGCTGAGGCAGATGATCCCTTCGGAAAATTCTTCGAGGAGCGCGCGATCGATGCGAGGCTTGTGATAGAAGCCCTCGAGATAGGCGCGACTCGCCATCTTCACGAGGTTCTGGAAGCCCGTTTTGTTCTTCGCGAGCAGCGTGAGGTGGTAGGTCGCTTCCTTGCTGGTGAGTCCGCCCCCCTTGTTGAACCGGCTGCCGGGGGCGACGTAGGCTTCGTAGCCAAGCACCGGATTGATGCCCGCTTCCTTTGACGCTTTGTAGAACTCGAGCGCCCCGTAGAGATTGCCGTGGTCAGTGAGCGCGAGGGCGTTCATCCCCAGCTCTTTGGCCCGATTGACGAGCCCTTTGATCGGGCTGGCGCCGTCGAGGAGGCTGTAATGGCTATGGCAATGAAGATGGACGAACGACGGTGCGGACAAAGGGAGCCTCCTGCAGTCTCAAGCGAAGAACGGGAAGCCATTGTACCGCCGCAGGCAGCCGCGGCTCAACGAGCCGCCGGAGCGGGGCGAAAAACAATGCCGAATGGGGAAGGCTGAATGGGGAAAATTGGCATTCTCTGCCCCCATTCCCCATTCAGCATTCTCCATTTGAGCGCTGCTCCGGCGGGTCGTTGACCCGCGGCTACTTGGCTCGACGGCGGGTCGATAACGTCGTCGCTGCCAGCGCCATTGTTAGCATTGTTGCTGCCCCGGGTTCGGGCACTGCTTGGAACATGTTGGCGCCGACCCAATCGGCGATATTGTTGCCGAGCGTGATGCCATCCTCGGCGTCGAAGATCCAGTGGACGCCGAGGTAGATGCGGCTCATGCCGTTCTCCCACTCCGCTTGCGAGAACGACGTGAACGACCGCGTGTTCAGGCCCGACGGCATCGATTCGGCGGAGTTCAACACGTAGTCCACATCATCAGTGCCGTAGAAGTCGCGGAGGACTTCGAACAGCGCGCCTCCCATCGAAGCATGCCCCGACGGCCAGGCAGGGAAGGGGGGCGTAAAGTCGTCGGACCAATCGTTGACGTTGGCGCCTGGCGCGCCGAGCGGCTTCCAATCGACGGCTGCCTCAGTCGCGGCGTTGCCGTCCGCGTCGCCTTCGCGGATCGCGGTGATCGGCCGCCAAAAGTTGTCGGTGAACTTCGCGTCCCACGCCGCCGTCGCGGCGTCGGCCATCGCCACCGACGCGATGGCGAAGAGGCGGGCGTTCTCTCGCTCGGTGTTGCCCATCGTCAGTGCGATGTCTTGCAGGTTGCGATCGAACAACACTGGCGGCGGGCCCATCGATTGGCGGTCGTAGGCCCAGAAGATCGCCATGTCGGTCTGGTCGGCGGTGCGCGTCACACTGTTGAGAGCGCCTAGTTCCTTTACCTGATTGAACGCCGCGGCATACTCGGCGCTGTCGAGCGCCGGCGGCGGATCGAGCGGAAAGTAATCGCTGTTAGGAATTGCGAACGGGGCCACGGTTCCCCAGCCAGGGCCCCACGCCGATTGGTTCGGGTGGAGCGGATCGGGCCGCCACTCGCCCGGCGCGGTTCCAGGCGTATAGGGGTAGGTGACGTCGGCGTTGTCGCCGGTCCGCCAATTGATGTAGGCCTGCGCCGTTTGATTGCCGTAGGCGACGCCAGCGGCCTTCGCGGGACTATCGGGAATCGCAGCGAGCTTTGCGGCAATCGCCGCATCGAGGATCGGCTGCTGGCCCGGGTAAGCGAACATCAGCGTCTGGTAAGCCGCCTGTGCGAGCGCCGCCTGCTGCGAAGCCCCCGCCGGCGCCGGTGCGTCGTGCTTGAACGGCTGATGCGTCCGCTCGAAGCCCATCATCACGTCGTACATCGCCCCGTTGGTCATCGCCATCGCGCGAGTCGACCAACCAGGATTCGCATGTGTCGCGTTCGCCTGGATCACCTGCCGAATGGTGGCGTTCCAATCGAGAATTTCGTCGCCGCGAACATCCGAAGCCGCCGTGCCAATGAACAAGCACGCAGCCGCCAGCAATCGTCGAAGTTTCATCGTGAGGTTCATCCATGCAGCGACCTGACGACTTGAGGCGAGGATCCCGCGCGTATTCACACGACGTGCGCGAGCAGAGTGCTTGGTCGGGTTGACCCCCAAATCAGCAAGGGTCCGCCGTAGCGCCGTCAAGAAATCGGGTCGGCGACGAACGCACGACCTCAACAACGGCAAGTTCTCAAGAAGCCAGGTTCAACCGATCAGCGTCACCGGCAAAGAAAGGGGGGCACGCCCGCCCAGAGGACGGACCATCGGCGTGCATGATCCCGCGTGCGCCACCCTATGTCAAGAAACAGGGATTGCGCAAGCAATACCAGCAAACTAAGCAACCTAGCTGGCCTCAGGATCGCCAATCAGCCGCAGGTATTCTGCCAGTTGCGATTGGACGTCGAGTAATTCCTGCCACTGCACGAGCGGAATCGCCGCCTTGGCCTGCTGCTCGTCGATCGCGGCAGTCTGCACCAGTTGCCGCGTGCGCAAGTGGAGATATTCAAGAATCTCGGAAACTTGCGCCGCCTGCCCGGGGCTGAGTTGAGCCGGCAGATCGGGCGGCGACGGAATATGGAGCGTGCTCTGCAAATCTTCAGAGGCGCCGATCTGAAGTTCGAAGCTGAGCGATTTCGAATCGACCCGCTTGGCGAGTTCTTCGGCCAGCAGTTCGCTGGTCTCGCTGATGCCGTCGTTACGGAGCTCTTCGAGCCGTTGGGAGATCTGGTCCCGCGTGCCGAACAGCATGACGGAGCGGCCGACGGAAATCACGTCGCCAAACTTCAGAATTCGCAGCTGGGTATCTTCGCCGTTGACCCGGGTGCCGTTGGTGCTTTCGAGATCAGTGAGAACCAGCTTTCCCTGATCCTCTTGGATCTTGATGTGGAAGCGGCTGATCCGCTCGTCGTTGAGCTGAACGGAGTTGCCTTCTTCGCGACCAATCGTGACCGGAGCTTCGAGTTCTTCGAAGATCTGACCTCGGTCGGCGCCGTCGAGCACCCGTAACGTCACGCGTGTCATTGCCGCCGGCGGCGCCGCCTCTGCTCTCACTGATGTTCCCATTTGGTCGCTCGGCTGCCAATTGACGGCAGCCGGCCCTCATTAGCGCTTATAGCACGCCGCTAATCAAGCGGCAAGCAAAACCGGGGAAGGGGGCCAGTCGTCCCAATTATTCAGGGAAAACGTATCGACAGAGGCTCTTCCCAAGCGGCTCCGCAGCCGCTCGGCCGGTTTGAGGGGCAACTTTTATTCCCAAACTGGGAGCGGTGAACCGCACTCAGCCGCCGGTCAACGACCGGCCGGAGCGGTGATAAAAGGCGTTGCCTGATCTGACGCCAGCAGGGGTCGTGTCTTTCGAGGGTCACTCCCGGCCGGTCGTTGACCGGCGGCTACTGGGGCGTCGCTACTTGAGGTCGACGGTGCGGGTTCGCCAGGCGGTGCGGTGAGGGTGCGCCGGGCCGATCGACACGGCGACCCAGCCGTCGTCGATCACGAGTTGCGTCACCATCAATCCCGCGAAGCGCGGATCTTGGTTCAGCTTGGCCGCGAGGACCGGCAGCTCTTGGTCCTTGGGCAGCAGCTTGCCGAAGACGCTGTGGAGCACCATCCGCGGGCCGGTCCGCAGGTGGGCGCCGTTGAACTGCAGTGAACCGTCGCGAACGAGCTTCAGCTCGAGTCCATCGACCACCGGCCGAAAGAAGGCGTGGACGCCGACGCCGCGGATGCTGTCGCGACCGTTGCGAAGCTCGACGATGTTCAGAATCAACTCGATGCGATCGCCGTGGCAGATGATGCGGACCGCGTCGTCTTTGGCGAACTCGACTTTGGCGCCGCGAGGCAGATCGGCCGGGGCGTCGTCGGCGCGGCGATGAATCTTCTCGGCGAGCGAGTTGTGGAGTTCGAGCACCGTCATCCGCTTGCCGTCGAGTTCCAAGCCGCGGAGCGCGTTGTTGAAAGCCGACTCGTGGAGTTGGAAGCTAGCCACGCTGTCGGAAGGCGCCGAAGGCCGCGGCGTGTGGGCGCCGAGGTGCTGCTCGGTGGCAAAGCGAAGCCGCGCTTGCAGCCGATCTTCGGTGGTGCTCATGTCGACCGGCTCGGCGGCGATGGCGAACCGGTTCATCGGTTCCAGCACATGTTCGCGGAACCGAGTTTCGAAGCTGGCGAGCTTCGGATCGGTCTCGGCATCCATGCGATCGCGGGCTTCTTGCTTCACGCGGCTCTTCACCTGCGCAACGGCTTGACCACGATTTTGCTGGTGTTGCTCACGAGCGACGTTCTCGACGATCGAGCCGAGAATCGGCACCGCACTGAAGCCGCTGTCGACGCCGACGAGGCTGGTACGACCATCGGCCTGCGCTTCCGCCGGCCAGGTGTGGAGGCCGAACCGGTTGATCATGATCAACTTGCGGGCCTCGTACTCCATCTGGCTGCGATTGCGGACGCGCGCCGGCCACGTTTCCGAGACAGTATGCGAGTTGATGTTGCCGGTCGCCTCAAGGCCGATGCGCCATACGGCGGGATCGGGAATCAGGCGAACTTGCACTTGCGTATCGGTTTCCGATCGGCCGCGGACCTCGGCGCCGACGATCCGGCTGCGGACCGGCTCGGTTTTCGTTTCTTGCGGCGGGATCATCCGGTTCATCAAGTCCGCCGAAAACGCCACGCGCATGTTGGCGTTGCGATAGTTGCGGTTGAGGTCGTCGGCGAGGGCTTGCAGCCGCGAGTCGGCCGACCACTTCATCCGCATGCGGAGTTCAGCGATAGCATCGGCGTCTTTCCGGGCGCCAGTCGCTTCGTAGCGTTCGATGAACGCGGCGAGCGTATCGACCGAAACCTCGCCGCTGGCCCAGGGGCGTAGCTCGGTCGCTAGATTTATCACTGGCGGCTGAGCGAGGAATTGACGCTGAGCGACGGTCAGCCACGGATCATCGATGCGCACGAGCACGTCGCGGGCGACGGCCCGGCGGAGTTCAGCATGATCGGCGCCGCCGATGCTCATCAGACCGGCGACGTCATCAATGCGGAGGTAAGTCCGCCAAGTGGCGCCCGCTTCGGAACCATCGGTGAGCGCGGCGACATCGCTGACTGCTTGCGGCAAGCCGGAGTTATCGCCGACCGTTTGGCCGCGAAGGAAGGCTTGCTCGCCCATGAACTGCCGATCGACTAGCAATGTCCAGACTGGCAGGCGGCGTTCGAGCGAACGACTCGCTCGGACCCACGATGATTGGTCGGCAGGGTTTTTAACCGCGATCGCTTCGTTGTAGCCGTGTGCGGCGAGTTGGCGGAGTTCGACGATCGTTGGCTGCCAGTCGTGGCCAGCCGGCGAGGGGACATCGGTGAGTTGTTCGATACGCGCCAGGACGTGCTGCGCCCACGGCGAAGCAGGCGAGCCGACCGAGAGCTGTTCGAGTTGGGCGATGAGCGCGGTCGGGCGGTGCTCGAGGGCCGGCTTGGAGGCTGGCGCCACCGCAACGCGCGGTTGGGTCGGATTCGCCTGAGCCATCAGGCTCGATTCGCCGGCGATGCGCATCTCGCTCGGCGGAATCATCGCCAGACGGTCGTTCTCGCTTTCGACCACGACCCGCATCGGGCTGGAGATGATCAGCGAGTTCGCTTCGGCGGGCGGCGCTGCGGCGGCTTGGGCTTGCTGGGCCTGCGCTTGGCGGGCCTGCTCGACCATCGCCAAGATGGCGTCGCGAACCTTCACCAGCGATTGTTCGCTGAAGATCGTCGTCGCGGCAGGGGCTCCGCTGCGGGTGAGGATGCTCTGATTCTTACCGCGGAGGCTGAACGGTTCAGCCGCGGCGACTTCGGCGTCGGAGACGCGGGTTTCGACCAGCGGCTCGTCGACGGCGACATAGTCGTAATCGTCGGCGAAGACCATCGGGCCGGAAAGTTCCGGCTCGGGCGCCGAGGGGGCGGCCAGCTCGGGGACGGTCGGGTAGATTAGCGCAACAGGCTTGGCGGGCTTCTTTGGCGGGGCGGCGACGTCGCTCTTGGCGAGCGTTTCGGGTTCGGCAACGGCGCGAAGGCGCGCAGCGCGGCCGCGATGCCACAACCAGGGCGCCAACAGCGTCAACAAGAAGAGGCTTCCCAGGGCAACCAAATAGGGCCACCGCGGGCGTCGCCGTTTCCACTGCATATCGATACCGGCCTCCCTGCCGCTCGCTCTCCGCCCTGGCGAAGTAACGAGTTGAATCTCCGCCGTCGGGGAAGCGCATGACATGGCCCCCCGGCCGCGAAAGCTGCACGTCCTAATGATCGGTCGGCAATGCCGTGCGGCTTGCGTGGAGATTGCCGCAACTGGGGGTCTCGCGCATGATGCTAGCTGGCGGAATCGTTACACTGCGCGAAGCCAGGCAAACTTTGCGGCCTACAACCTCGTTCGAACGCTCCGCGTGAGCTGTGGCAAACAAACCTGTGGGAGGGGTCTCCGCCCCCGAAGCAGCGTTGAACTGCTGCAACCGCTCGTAGTGGTGACCGTCATCGGCGTCGGAGACGCCTCCCACAAGCGATAATCTGGCCAGGCCTTCGCGTGAGGCGAGAGGTACTTTAATGCAACCCGACGATGAACTTTGCCTCTGCTTTCACGTTACCCGGCGGAAGGTGGAGAATTTCATTCGCATCGAGCGGCCTCGTCGCGCGGGGCAAATGGCCGAGTGCTTTGGCGCCGGCACCGGGTGCGGATGGTGCCGACCGTTCTTGCAGCGGCTGTTCGAAAAAGCTCAAGCGGGGCAGGGGGGAACGCCTCAACCTGCTGGCGACGACCTTCCTTCCGCGGCCGATTACGCCCACTCGCGCGGCGACTATGTTCGTGCGGGCGGCGGCGTGCCGCCTGCCGGCGCCACGCCGATCGACGCGGAGTAGTTTCTTTCGCGTGTTAGTGCCGCCCGCGTTCTAGCCCCGGGCTCTGCCCGGGGGTCGGCGTGAAGTAGTGGCGACGTTCCAACGGTATGGTGCGCAACCCCCGGGCGGAGCCCGAGACTAGGGTGCGAGGAGCGTTCGACGCTCAGGTCGAACTAAACCACTCGGCCGTCATCAGCCCGAGCTTCACCGCGAAGAGCGCCAGCACCACATTCGCCGCGATGTTCAACCCTGCGGCGGCGAACGACTGCAGTTCCCACAGCCGCAACGTTTCGAGACTAAACGTCGAAAAAGTCGTCAGCCCGCCGAGGAACCCGACGGCCGCGCCGGTCGCGAGCACAGGATGCTGCATGAACGGCAAGCCCGCAACGAGCCCCAGCAGAAACGCTCCCACGACGTTCACCGCGAGCGTGGAGTAGAAAAGGGGCGCCGCGAACCAGCGGACGCAGGCGACGTTGGCGCCGTAGCGACAGAGGCACCCGAGGGCGCCCGCCACGGCGACGGCAAAAATCTGCTGCATGGGAAAACCTCGGCATTTGCTGAATCGCCGCTACTCGACCACGCCGCAGGCGACAGGTCAACGGCGGCCCAACCGCAGCGAACCCGCTGCCGTGGCTGGCTGTCCCCCTCCAGGCCGGCCGATTAAACTTGAATTTAGCGTCCAACGGGCGCCGCATGGCCAGTACGGAGTATCTCCGAGACCATGCCACCCACCACTCGCCAGCCCGCCATGATCGAAATCATCGATAATTACGACTCGTTCACCTACAACCTCGTCCAACGGTTGGGGGAGATCGATCCGACGGTTGAAATCAGCGTTCATCGCAACGACGAAATCACTGTCGATGAAATCTTGAAGCTGAAGCCCGAGCGGCTGATCATCTCGCCGGGACCGTGCACGCCGAACGAGGCGGGCGTCTCGGTGGAGTGCGTGCAGAAGCTCGCCGGCAAGCTGCCGCTCTTGGGCGTTTGCCTCGGGCACCAATCGATCGGCCAAGCCTACGGGGCGAGCATCGTCCGCGCTGATCGGTTGATGCATGGCAAGGTCGACATGATCCACCACAACGGCCGCGGGCTGTTCGCGGGACTCGACAATCCGTTTCAGGCGACGCGGTATCACAGTTTGGTGATCAAACCGGAAACGCTGCCGGATGAGTTCGAAGTCACCGCGTGGAGCGACAACCCCGAAGGGGGCCGCGAGATCATGGCGGTCGCGCACAAGAAGCTGCCACTGTTCGGCGTGCAGTTTCATCCGGAAAGCTTTCTCACGCACGCTGGGTACGATATCCTGCGCTCGTTCCTCGCCGTCTAGCCCCTGGCTCCGCCAGGGGGTCGGCTTCTATTCCGCACAGCGTTGCCCCAAGGTCACGCGACCCCCGGGCGGAGCCCAGGGCTAAAAAGATGATCTCCGTTGACGAAGCTCTCGACCATATCCGTCGCTGCGTGACGTCGCTGCCGAGCGTGCGGACTCCGCTAGCCGAGCTACTCTACCTGCGGCTCGCCGAGTCGGTTGCGAGCGGCGTCGATTCGCCGCCGTTCGATAAGTCGATGGTCGACGGTTACGCGATCGACGTGAGCGACGCCTCCGCGACGCTACGGGAGATTGAACTCGTCACCGCGGGCCACGTGCCGTCGAAGGCGGTTTCGCATGGCCACACGATCCGCGTGATGACCGGCGCCCCCGTTCCCGCGGGCGCCAGCGCTGTCGTTAAATGGGAAGATTGCGAACTGACGGGCGACGATGTGATTCGCAACCCGGCTGCCGGCATCAAGCCAGGCTCCTGCATTCTGCGGCGTGGTTCGTCGTTTCACGCCGGGCAGGTCGTGCTCGAAGCGGGCAAGCGGCTAGGGCCGCTCGATATCGCATTGCTCGCCGAAATTGGCCAGGCCGAGGTGATGGTCACGCCGCGGCCGCGCGTCGCCGTGTTGCCGACCGGCGACGAGTTGGTCGCCGCGCACGAACCGCTCGGCCCGGGGCAGATCCGCAACAGCAACGGGCCGATGCTGCTCGCCGCCGTCGCCGCGGCGGGAGCGACGGCGGTCGACCTCGGCGTCGGCTGCGACGACCCCGACGACCTGCGGACGCGAATTAACCAAGGGCTCGCCAGCGACGTGCTGCTGGTAAGCGGCGGCGTTTCGGCAGGCGTGAAAGATCTCGTCCCCGGCATTCTCGCCGAGCTGGGCGTCGAGGAGCAGTTCCATCAAGTTCGCATCAAACCCGGCAAGCCCCTCTACTTTGGCGTGCGGCACGCCGAGGGACGGCGGACGCTGGTGTTCGGGCTGCCGGGGAATCCGGTGAGCACGTTCGTGTCGTACCAACTGTTCGTGCTACCGGCGCTGCGCGCGCTCGCCGGAGCGCCGTTTGAACCAGCCGCCACGCAGCGCGCCGTGCTGGCGATGCCGTTCGAGCACCGCGGCAAGCGGCCGACCTACCATCCTTGCAAGGTGAATGCGCCGACTGAGGGGGGCGTGCTGCATCTTGAGCCACTCAATTGGCGCGGCTCCGCCGACCTGGCGACGCTCACGCGGGCCACGCACCTCGCCGCGTTTCCGGCCGGCGACTATCAACTCGTCCACGGCGATGCAGTCGACGCGATCCCGCTGTAGCCGCCGGTCAACGACCGGCCGGAGCGGTGATCGAGGGAGTTGCCGCGAAGAGACGCAGAAATCGCAAAGAAGGAATTTGAATCCAACCGGCTGACACGATCGCTTACTTGTCTATTGTCGCGATCTTTGCGTGTCTTCGTGCCCGTCGTGCCTTAGTAGTTAGCGATTTGCAGTTCGCTCCGGCGGCCCGGGTACTCGCGGCAGAAGACTCGTTGACCCGCGGCTACTTTTTCTGCACGACGTAGGAGCCTTGGAACGAGGCGAGCGGGCCGTCGGCGTCGGCGATCTCGGTGGCGATGTCGATCTTCGAGTGCCCCTTGCTGCGGAGGAACTCGTAGAAGAATTCAAGGCCGCTGGGATCGATCGGCAACCCGCGGGCGATGATCATCTCGTCGCGCACCGGGCGGAGGTAGCGAATCTGGCTGCGGCGAATGACGACGTTGCCGGTGCGACCTTCGTGATGCAGCAGCAGAAAGACGGTGCCCCAGCCGACGATCGTCAGGAGGGCGTTGATGCTGCCGGCGAACGCGGAGTACTGGTGATTGCGGTTCGGGGCGAGCGGCATTTCCATCGCCAGCTGACAGCCGTCCCACGAGATGGGGCGGATTCCCATCGGCGTGCAGATCGGCATCTCGCTTTGGAGCGTCTGTTGCAGTTCAAGCAGAGCGGCGGCGTGCATCGGGCCTCTTCCGGCAGGCAAAGGCGGCTCGGCCGCGACGCTCTCCAAGCCGCCGACAAACGAGTCCGAAGCTGAATATGCTACCGCACGCCGCAGAATCTGTCAGCGGGCCAGAATCTACTGGGATGGCGTCAGTTGTCCGTTGTCCGTGGTCAGTTGCTAAGAAAACCACGGGGGAGGCGCTCTCCTAAGCAACTGACCACGGACAACGGACCACTGACGAGCCTCTAAAGGCCCCAAATCAGCATTACCGCATAGTCGAGCGCGTTCGGCGTCGAGCCGTCCGGCGAGCTGTTGTAGCGGTCGATGGCCGAGACTTTGAGGCTCATGTTTTTCGGCTGGTCGAGCTGGATCTCCCAGCCGAAGTCCGCGAGCACGCGGTAGTTGCCGAAGTCTTCCCACTCCGGGAAGTAATCGACCTTTGCGGTCAGCCGCTGCATCTTGGTGATCTGCCGCGTGAAGTCGAAGCCGGCCAGCGCGGTCGGCTGCCAATCGTTTTCAACGCCGCCGAACTCTCGCAACGTACCGACGCCCAAGCGCGTGAGGAAATCGGTCGAGTCGGTTTTGATCCACTGGTAACCAAGACCCGAGTTGAGCGAAAGCTGAACGTCGTACGATTGGAATTCGTCGTAAATGAAGTTCTCGAGGACGAACAACGTCCATTTGGTTTCAGCGAGGACGCGATCGAGCCGCAGGTCGTGAACGCCGTTGTTTTGGGTTTGGATGCCGTTGGTGACGGTTTTGTTGTAGTTGAGGCTCGACTTCAGCTTCCAGCGATCAGTCACTCGGTTGAGGTGACCGCCGGTGCGCATGCTGAAGACGCTGTTGTTGCCCTCGCTGCCGTTGATGCCGAGTTGCACGCCTGCGTCCCACGGCGTGGGACCGAACCAGTAGGCTGGCTGATACCACTCGTAGACGGGCGGCGGCGTGACGTCGATCGCATCGGCGAGCGTTTCCGGCGTGGAACCGGGACGCATCAGTTCCATCAACGAGTCGTACGGCCCAGGCGGGGCTGCGATCTCTTCCGCCCACGTGCCGGCGCCGCTGCTGGGCGCAGGCATGGTTTCGCTCGACGGCGGCGAGGGCGCCGGCGTCACTGGGTCAGAGGGCGGGGCAGGGGAGGGGTCGACGACTCCCGGGCCTTGCGGCGAACCAAGAATCGGCTGCGACGGCGCGGGCAGCGGCTCGGAGGCGTACCGTTGCGCCGCCAGCGGCATCGCGCACGACGCCCACAGACAGGCCGCGGAGCACGCGATGATTGTTCGTAGATGTAGATACAGCATCGCCATCAGGCCGTTGAACCAGCAGACAAGGAGCGACAACGTCGCGACGAAAAAGGCGCCGAGGAATACTGAATTGGTGCGAAAGCGCCAAGTGGGGATGAGGGAGTGCTAGCGGGCTGAGCAGCCGCGGATCAACGACCCGCGGCTGGCGCAACAAAAAACGGCGGCCGATTCCCTGAGGAACCGGCCGCCGTCGTTATCGTCTCTTCAAGCTCAGTTCGCCGTCGAACCAGCTAGCGTCGGCAATTAGCCGCCACAGCCGCAGGACGGGGCCGGAGCCGCACAGCCGCAGTCGGTCGAAACCGGGACTTCGACTTGCTTCTCGACCATCTTGCAAACTTGGACTTCGATTTCCTTCTGAACTTGAACCGGCACGCACACGGTGTAGGTGCTGGTCTTTTCTTCCGGAACGCAGGTCCACTTGGTGACCGTGTAGGTCTTGGTCCGCTCTTCAGGCACGCAGGTCGTCACTTGGACTTCCTTCGTCTGTTGCTCGTTGACCATCTTGCAGACCTTGTATTCGCGGGTGCGAACTTCCGGCTTGCACTTGGTCACGTTGCAGGTGCGGGTCTTGGTCTCGGCGACCATCTTGCAGACCTTGACGGTCTTGGTGCGGGTCTCAGGCTTGCACTTCTGCACGGTGTAGGTGCAGGTCTTCTCCTGAGGAACCATCTTGCAGACCTTGACGGTCTTTTCACGGGTCTCTTGCTTGCACTTGTTGACCGTCACCGTGCAGGTGCGGACTTCAGGCTTGCAGGTCGTGACGTTGCAGGTGTAAGGAACTTCTTCCGTCACGCACTTGTAGGTGGTGCAGGGAACTTCCTTCGTTTCGCAACCGCAGACCCAAACGCGCTTGCAGCAGGTCGTCGGGCAACCGCAGGCGTCCGTACCGGCAACGCTTTGCGTTTCCCAGTGACCGGTGTTGACCTGAACTTGCTTCATGACCGTTTCGGGAACGCGCTTCGTGACCGTGCGGGTCTTGGTGACTTGTTCCGTGTGAGGAACGTTCACCGTGTAGCTGCGCTCTTGCTGTTCGGTGTAAGGAACGTTCACCGTGTAGGTGACGACCTTATCCTCGTAGCTGGGGACCATGACCGTGTAGGTCTTGGTTTGCTCTTCGGTGTACGGGACGCTGACGGTGTATTCGACCGTCTTGTCCTCGTAAACCGGCACGTTCACCGTGTAGGTCTGCTCGACCGCTTCGGTGTAGGGGACCATCACCGTGTACTCGCTGGTCTTCGTCTCGTAGACCGGCTTGCAGACGTTGTAGGTCACCGTCTTGCTTTCGGTCTTCGGGACCATCACCGTGTAGGTGCAGGTCTTTTCTTCCTGGACCGGAACGCGCTTGTTGACCGTGTAGGTCTTGGTGCGTTCTTCCTTGGTGTACTCCGTGACCGTGACCATCCGCTTTTCGGTGACGTAGGTCGGGACCATGACGGTCTTCATCACGGTCGTCGGGGCCGGAGCGGCTTCAGCCGCGCAGTCGGCGCAACCGGCGGGGGCTCCGCCGCACGCATCACAACCAGTGTCGCAAGCCGGGGCTGCATCGCAGCCGCACGGGGCGGGTTCGCAACCGCCGCAACACTTCTTTTTGAACAAGCCGGCATCGGCCTGTCCTGCGAACCCTACTACCAGCATCGCGATCGCTGGCAGCAGGCACACAGCACGTCGTACCATCAGGGCGCCCTCCAAAGGCTCTAACTAGGGGGAATGGGGGATTGATTCTCAGCTGAAAAAATCGAGCGACTAGGCATTTTGGGGAACCTATTCGGCGATCCGCAAATTCTACAGCACGAATCTGCGGTCGCAATTATTCCCGGCAAAAACAGGCCTCAATGGCCACGTGCCTTCGAGCCGCCACTTCTCCTCTCCACCCAAAGCGAGAAGATTTCCTTGCGGGTCGCCACCGCTCGCTAGAATAACCCGGCCAAATCGAGTTAAAAGGGGTTGCTCGCGCAGATTGTCCGGAAAACAGCGACTCGCGAGGCTGCGGAGAGTTTTTTGATCAGGCAAAAATTTCCCAGGCAATTCTTTTTGCCCCGCCCCCCACAGAGAGGGGAGACCAAGCGTCTGGGGACTGGAGCGAGCGTTTCCCGACCAACCTTCGCGTCAGCCCGCCGCAGCGATCAGGCGACGCAGTAGTTCCAGGCTTTCGACCAGCCGCGGACCAGGCCGGTTGAGATAGGCGTCGCCGTCGATCACCGTCGCCCGCCCGTGGACGACTGCTGGCACTTCTGACCAGCCGAGGAGCTGCTCCAAGCAGACCGCCTCCCGCCGGCTCCGCTCCAGGTCGAAGCCGCAAGGGGCGACAATCAGCACCTCGGGGGCGAACTCGACGATCTGCCGCCACTCGACGTAGGGGCTGTGGCGGCCCGCCTCGGCAAGACCGTAATCGCCGCCGGCGAGTTCGACCAGTTCCGGCGTCCAGTTGCCGGCGGTCATCAAGGGCTCAATCCATTCGATGACGGCGACGCGCGGGCGGCGTGCTGATGGGACCGCATTAGCTTGAACCGCGGCCCGCACATGGGCGATCCTCTCACTGAGCGAGAAAACATACTGCTGCGCTTCCGCCGCCGCGTCGCCGATTCGTTCGATATCAGCCAGCACTTCGTCGAGCGATTCAGGATTGAGCGCCACCACCTGCGTCTCGCGCAACTCCTCGCGTTCGGCCACGATTCGCTCGACCGAGCTCAAGCTCACAGCGCAGACGTCGCAGCATTCACCTTGCGTAACGATCAACTCAGGCCGCAGAGCCGCGAGGCGATCGGCGTCGACTTCGTAGAACGATTCGCCCGTCGCTGCGAGGGCCTTCACTTGAGCATCAATCGCAGCGCTGTCGGCCGAGGAATCGATGCGGCTGCGCGTGAGCCGCGGCAATCCTTCGAGACCATGCGGCCAGTTGCACTCGTGGCTCACGCCGACCAATTGCTCGCGCAGCCCGATGCCGCAGATCATCTCGGTCGCGGCGGGAAGCAGGGAAACGATTCGCGTCATGCGAGCATCTTAGCGTTTTAAGCGAATCATTTCCCACCTTCAGGCTAGCGCAGCTCGGATTGGTCGCTGGCAGACTTGGGCGCGGCCTTCGTCTTCTTCTCTTCCTCATTTTCATTGAGCATGGCGTGCAGATGATGGTGATCAACGGCGAACTCTTCCTGAGTTCCATCCTGGAAATGAATGGTGTAGAGATAGGTCGACTGAACCTTCTTACCAGCGCCGATCATCGGATAGACCCGTGAGGGGCCCACTTTCTCATTGAGCTTTCGCTTCTCGATGCGATCGACCTTTCTTGCAAGGTCTTCCTCCGATCGCGGCGTCGACCGCTTGATGTGGGGACTCTTTTGAAAGACTTTTAGCACCTCTTCATCGCTTGGCGGGTCGAGGAAAACGACCTCCTCGCCGGAAGTGATCGGACCTAAAAGCGACGCGCGATCAATCCGCTTCTCGCCCCATCCTGCGATCGCGACGCGCGCCTCCATCGGCAGATAACTGGTTTCGACGCCTCGGCTGTCGGCCTTACAAGGTTCGATGACGACCTTCGTCGCGCGGCCAGGCTCCAACGAGACGTTATGGAACATGACCGTTTCCATCGTGCGGGTTTGCGTTTGGAGTTCAAATCTCTCGACGTCGGCTGGGGTCACGCCGTCGAACTCGAACGTCGTCTGCGTGAAATGCGTTGATCCAACGCCGTTCGTACGCGTCGGTAACAGCTCTTTTCCCGACGCGTCGAAGAGAACGAGGCGTCCAGCTTGACTACCAATCCCGTAGCTGGCGGTGATGGCGATGCCTGTTTTGGTCTCATATGCCGTCGCGAATGCTGCACTTAGAGGTTTGCCATCCACCATGAGCCCGGCAGACGAAGCGTTTCGTCCATCAGTATCGAAAGCCTTCTTCCAAGGAGTCGAGGCGACGCTGGCAGTGAACGTGACGGTCGCCGTCTCGCGACCACTCACAAACGTCACTCCGGTCACTTCTAGAATTGATCCTTCGGCTTCCTTCTCGGAAACGCCTCCACCGGCGCCGCCGTAGGGAGGCAACGTGTGCCACAACCGGGTTTGATCCGGATTGTCACCGATGTTTCGCCAGCGAAATGCCAGCTCTCTGGCTCCGCGATCGTCGGAACGATAGCGAGCTTGCGGCAACGATGCGTCCGGCAGCGGCGCTCCGTCGGGCCTCCACCATGTCTCGTCCTTCGAAGGATTTTTCGCGAGCCCGATCAACTCGACCTCTAAACCATTCGAGAATCGCCAAACAAATTGACCGTCTGTTTTGGGATCAGCTTGTTGCTCCGCCGGCGGCTTCTCCTCGGCAACTGCTTCCGACGACAACTCCACGAGCGGCGTCGCCGCCAATAGCAGCGTTGCGATGATTCCGCAGGACGCCCCACGGCGACTCAATCGCCGCCCCACTGGCAGCCGTGCGAGCCCCGCCATTCGCTGCCGCCAAAAGGCGCTCAGTTGCATCCGTGTGCCGTTGTCGAGCGCTGTACTCCACGGGCCGAAATTGCTCGGTTGCGATGACATGACGACCTCCATAAAGCCGCGACCGGTGGTCGCGGGTATTTGGTATTGGATTGAGTGACGTGATGCGACGGGGGATCATCGCCGGGGACCGCGACCACCGGTCACGGCTTTTTGGAATCAACCGGTTAGTCGAGCCGCAGAGGCGGCGCTGAGAACAAGGGGCTGCGATCGGCCGCTGGCGGCGTCGATCAGCGTGCGGGCGTACGTCGTTGCATTGGCGCCGCTAGTGAGCATTGCCAGGCGGTCGCAGGCGAGTTCTCGTTCGAGGCCAGCTCGATAGGCGATCAAGTGGACGATCGGGTTGAACCAGTAAACGGTCCGCACCGCCTGAATGGCCCAGATCGTGACGAGGTCGCGCCGCTTGAGGTGGGCCAATTCGTGCAAAATGATTTGCCGCAGGGCAGGGGCTTCGATCTGTTCAACCAGTTCGCTGGGTAGGAGGAGCACTGCGCGAAGTAGGCCGCAGACCATCGGCGAGCCGTCGCCGACGAAAATGCGGATGGCCGGCAGTCGCGCGAGGCCGAGCCGGGCGGCGCATTGTTCGACGACGATTCTCTCCGCTTCGCCGGCGCCTGTCGTCGTTGTCAGCAGGCGTCGCAAAGAGCGGAATTGCCAAGCGATGCGAGCAATGCTGATTAAGACGACGGCTCCCCACAGGCTGCCAAGCCAAGTGGTGAGCGTGAGCCTACGGAGCGAATGCCAGAGGAGAGCTTGTTGTGGCTGCTCGCGCGGATTGGTTTGAAGTTCTTGCGGGACGAGCGGTGCGGCGGGTTGACTGGTCGCTGAAGCGACCAGTCCGGTGGGTTGAGTTTGAGCGAGCGTGGGTTCTGCGTGCGCTGTACTGCTGAACCATGCGGGGGCGGGAACGTTGACGCTCCACAGCGGCAACACCAGCAGCTTCAATGAGAGTGCGAGCCACAGTGCGTAACGCAGGCCGGGCGATTCGCGGCGGAGCAGCCAGCAGAAGGCGCCGACAATTGCGGCCAGCAACGCTGATTGCCAAGCGATGTTCCACATGAGCAGCGCCCAGGCGGCGGACCAGTGGTTGAATTGGTCGATCATGAGATAAGCCTCGGTGGCGAGGAGACGATGCGGGGCTTCGGAACCGACGTTTCCCCCGGCTTGAAGAGCCGGGGGCTAAGAGGGCGAAACGGCGGCGTCACTGCTCGGCGAGTTTTTCGGCGATCTTCTGCAGCGCGGCGACGTCGCGGTCGGAGAGTTTCTTCTGGCCGGCGAGATACGCGACGAGCGGTTCGGCCGAACCGCCGAGGACGCCGTCGACGAAACGTTGCACCAGTTCCGGCAGCGCACGGCGCTGTTCGACCGCCGCTCGCCAAAGGATCGGCGCCGAGTTCTCTTGCCGCGCGAGTAGGCCCTTCGCTTCGAGCCGTTGGATCGTCTTGAGGACCGTCGTACGAGCGGCGGGGCGTTCCTGCTGGACGAGTTCCCAGACTTGGCGTTCGGTGCAGGGCTGGCGATCCCAGATGAGTTGCAGGACGCGGGCTTCGAGCTCGCCGAGGGTTGGCATTTCTTTTTTGGGCATTGCTGTGGTTCGCCTGTTTTTTTGGGCGCTCCGGCGGGTCGTTGACCCGCGGCTACGGCAATTGCCGTAACGGCGGAAAGCATACGGCAAATGCCGTAAGCATGTCAAGAATATTTTCTTTGCCGGCAATTCTGGGGGAACTTTGCGATGGCTCGCGCATCCAACCCTGCGTCGACCGCCTGATGGGGCGGGCGTTTCACTGCTTGCAGGGGATTTTCAGATGGCGATCCGACGAATGCTTTTATCCCGCAAACTTCTCGCGGCGACGCTGCTCGGCGTGCTGGCTGGTTCGCCGGAGGCCGCTTGGGCGCGGGTAAAACTCATCACGCTGCCCGTGCGCGAGCGAGTGGAAATCCAACTCGACAACGAGCAGGCGACGCTCGTCGAGGAAGAGCGGATCGTGCCGCTGGTGAAGGGCGAGAACCAGATCGACTTCAGTTGGGCGAACACGCAAATCGATCCCGGCACGATCGTGTTCCGCGTCGTTGAAGGCGACGACGCCCCGGAGGTGAAGGTGTTGTCAGTTAGCTACCCGCCGAATGAATCGGCGCTAGTGTGGAGCGTCTCGGCAAGCGAAGCAGGCGCCGCGCGAGTTCGCATCAGCTACCTACTCGGCAATCTCACGAAAAGCTTTAACTACCGCGCGGTTGCCTCGAACGACGAGCGGACGCTCGACCTCTCGCAATTCATGCGGCTCAAGAATCTTGCGAACGAAGAATTCGCCGGCGCCAGTTTGTGGGCGGGATTCGGGCCGAACTTCTCGCAACCTGTCGGCTTGAACGAAACGAAGGAACTGCTCGTCGAGCGATTCAAAGCCGTGCCGATCGAGAAGACCTACACCTGCAATCCGCAAGAGTACGAGTATCTCGATCGCGCCCAGAACAAGCTCCGCGTACCGATGCACTACGTCATCAAAAACGATGCGGAGCATGGACTCGGCAAGGCGGCGTTGCCGTTCGGCAAGGTGCGGATCTTCATCGCCGGCGGCGGCGACGATCCGCAAGCGGGAACGGCGTTCCTCGGCGAAGACTGGGGAAAGTTCACGCCGCGCGACGACGAGATGCGGCTCTACCTTGGCGTCGCCCAAGACGTCGTCGTGAAGCGGACCATCGAAAAGAACGAAACCCGTCGCGTCTCGGGCAACCTGTACGACCAAGAGCTGATCGTCAAATTCGAGGTCGAGAATTTTAAGAAGCAACCGGTGCGGCTCGACGTGATCGAGAACCTGCGTCACTTGCGCAACGAAGTTCGCGGCGACAACGGCCGCGACGTGAAGTGGGAACTCGGTAAGGAGACGACGTTCGCCGACGGGCCCGATGAGGAGCGGAGCAACGCCGAGCAACTGGTGTTTCATGCCGAGCTGCCTGCCGCTGGGAAGGATGGCAAGGCGGAGAAGCAGGCGCTGAAGCTGCACATCACGCTGAAGAATGAGTGGTGATGTCGCTAACGCGGGCGCTCGTGATGGGCGCCGTGTCCCCGCCGCTGGACTGGTCGCTCAAGCGACCAGTCCGAACCTTCGAAAACGCGTTGATCACTTCGACTTTCAATTTCAACGAAACTCAAATGCATACAAACATTCCACATCTCCGCAAGCTCGCCGCACTAGCGGCACTACTCGCAATCACGGCTACGGCGTCGCAACGCTCGCTCGCCCAAAACATCGACCTATCAACCGTCCCGTCTCGCGACTCGGTCCAACTCACGATCTACAACAGCGAAGACATCACGCTGGTCCGCGAGACCCGCGTCATCAGCTTCAAGAAGGGTCTCAACCCGCTGCAATTCTCGTGGGCCAACACGCTCATCGATCCATCTTCGGTTGAGCTGACGATTCTCCAGCCAGCCGACAAGCTGGAACTGCTCGACACCACGTTCCCGCACGACAAGCCGCAAATGCTGTACTGGAACGTGCAGAGCGAGTTCGACGGCGAGGCGACCGTGCAGATTACCTACTTCACGAGCGGCATCACTTGGAGCGCCGACTACGTGGCGATTGCCGACGGCGATGAGGCGACGCTCGATCTCGAAGGCTTCGTCCGCATCACGAACAACAGCGGCGAAGAATACGAAAATGCTCAGGTTCGGCTCGTGGTTGGCACAATCAACCTCGTCGAGAAGATCGCGCAGCTCGCCCAAATCCCGGCAAGCGAGGTAAGTGAGATGGAAGACCTCGCGCGGCGTGAGCTAAAGTCGCAAGCCACGCGAGAGTTCTTCGCGAAGGCCGACAAGCTGGCGTACGACGCCGCGACGCCCACCCTTGCCGGAATGGGCGGCGGCGAACTCGCCGAGGCGAAGCAAATCGTAAAGGAAGGCCTCAGCGAATACTTTATCTACACGGTCGAAGGAACCGAGACGATTCCCAACGGCTGGTCGAAACGGCTCCACAGCTTCGAAGCCAATGACGCTCCGCTGAAGATCGAGTACCGCTACCGGCCGCGCGAATACGGCGACCAACTCGTGCGAATGTACCTGCTCGCCAACGACGAAGAGTCGCACCTCGGCACGACGCCGCTCCCCGACGGCGTCGTCCGCGTCTTTCGCAACAATGGTCGCGACGGGCTGTCGTATCTCGCCCAGCAGACGGTGAAGTACATTCCGATCGGCGACAAGATTGAGCTGAACCTGGGCGTCGATCCCGAAGTCGTCTTCGAGCTAGTGAAGAAGGGCGTTAGCCGCGAGAAAATTTGGACGCAAATCCACAACACGAACACGTTCAAACTCGTCGGCGACGATGCCCGGCGCGAGGAAGAAAATGCCTCGGTCGTCGGCTGGGCAGATCGGACCGAATACGAACAGCGGATTCGCAACTACACCGCTAAGCCGATCGACGTCGAGATTCGCCGGACGTACGACGGGCATATCGCGTTCATTAGCGGGCTGGAGCCGAAACTGCACGACTACCAGACCGTCGAGCTGAAGACGCAGGTGAAGCCAGGCGAGAAGGAAACGCTGGACTTCACGATCGTGCAACAACAAGGAACGAACGTGAAGCAAAACAACGTAACACTGGAGGCGGCAAGCAAGTTGTAGCGCAGCGAGCCCCCGGGCTTGCCCCGGGGGTAATAACGCCGCTCCGCACCACTAAAAAAAGAAGCGGCGCCAAACTGGCGCCGCTTCTTCGCGTTAGCATCTTATCGGGCGGCTGTAGCCGCTTACTTGCCTTTGATGCCGAGCAATTCGACTTCAAAGACCAGCGTCGCGTTCGGCGGGATGAGGCCGCCGGCGCCGCGGGCGCCGTAACCGAGCTCGGCGGGAATGACGAACTCATACTTGTCGCCGACCTTCATCAACTGAAGGCCTTCGGTCCAGCCGGGGATGACGCCGCTGAGCGGGAAGGTCGTCGGTTCGCCGCGGCCGTACGATTCGTCGAAGACCGTGCCGTCGATGAGCTTGCCGCGGTAGTGGACGGTGACGGTGTCGGCCTTGGTCGGCGAGGCGCCGGCGCCCTTGCCCTTCGAAATCACCTTGTACTGCAAACCGCTGGGCGTGGCCTGCACGCCTTCAGCTTTCGCATTGGTGACGAGAAATTGCTTGTCTTTCTCTTGCATGGCGCTCATTTGTTGGGTGGCGAGTTGCTGGAGCGCCTGAGCGCAGACCTCAGGCGAATACTGCGGATCTTTCCCGGCGATGCCGTCCTTCAATCCGGCCACCAGACTGTCGAGGTCGAGCGGCAGCTTGTTGGCGCCGAAGCTCTTCCCCATGTCGATGCCGATGGCGTAGCTCCAGTGGCGGGCGTCGAGTTTTTCAGCGGGGGCTGCCGCACCGGCAGGGCCCGTGGGGGGAGTGGCGGCTGGCAAGGTTTCTTGAGCGTTGGAGGTGAGCGACGCCGAGCACAACAGCGCGGCGATCGCGAGGAGGCGAATCTTCACGTTAAGAACTCCGGGAGGGAAATCTGAGCGGGCGAATCAGGCGACGGCGCTCAATCCCCCCGAGTGGCAAGATACCCCAATCCGCAGAAGATCGTCAGGGCCAATCCGCCAGCCCCCACTCGCGAAGCCCAGCGGCCGCGGAACGTGCGAGCCTCCTCGAGGTCGATTTCCAGCCGGTCGACCACGGCTTGGGCCCGCTCTAGCTCCTTGGAATCGTCGGAAACGCGTAGGCCGCCCCCCCGAGCGGAGTGGACGGCGTCGCGGGCCGCCTGCAGCGATTTGGCCTGCTCCGGCGACCAGACGTCGGCTGGCTGTTGCATGAACGACCATGACCAGGCGGCGATCGCCACCAGCATTCCCGCGCAGATCCCCATGAACCACGCGGACGACGAGCGTTTTTCGGATGTCGCATCGCCCATGGGCAGGTGAATCGCTAACCAAGCGATCAAATGGAATGGATCGCCGCTAGCTGAACTACGGAACGGTAACGACCTGCCCGTCAGCGGTGCAAATCAGATGGGCCATAAGGGGCTCATCGATGTCGTTCGCGAGGAAGTGGACGCTCCCATCGAGAAACGCGGAGTACGCTCCGTTGGGATGGTTCGATCGAGGCGCCGCGGAGATGTAGCCTAGGCTGTTCGTACACGGCATCAATTCGACCTGCTCAGCGCTAAGATCAGGACACTCGTACAAGACGTCGGGATTCTTCGAGTTAGGGGGTTGAGTGTAGCCCAAGCTCCGCGGCGAGAAAACAAATTCGTCGTATTCTTGCTGGTCGTTGTAGACAGAATCCTCGTACCAGAGCGGATGCGCATCGAATGCTAGCAGCGAAGCCCCGGACCAAGGAAGAGCCCACGCCCCGCGCTGATCAAACTCGTGATCTCGCGTCCTCACTTCCGAGATCGCCATGGTCTGCGACGCTCCATCAGTCACGCGACGCATCGCCTGCCCGAAAAGGCGGATCGCCCCGGGAGAACTGTAGTCGTCCGTGTGAAACGGACCGGTGAACCCGGCGTAATTGCCTTTGCCGAAGGGGACTGGCGTGCTTGTTCCATCGACCCCGCGCCACTGGTAGACGCGTCCCAGCGATTCTTCGCTGGGACAAAGCAATGACGCCGGTTGAGCAGCCTGGGGATTGGAGGGATTGGCCGCTGCGTGACGGTCCTTCGCGAACTGCGAAGCGATTTGCTGCTGCTCCATGTAGGGCAGCACGCTCACGATCCAACTCTGATCGGTCCCGGAACGAAGATCGACGCGAAAATATAAACCGCTGGTCTGAAACTTCATCGACTTCTCGACCGCATCGAACGCTCCCCCGGCAGGCAATTCGCCCTTCGCTTGTTCATAGTCGAGAACAGCGAGAGCAGTTTGCTTCAGGTTGTTCATGCACTGCGTGCGGCGAGCGGCTTCTCGCGCCGCCTGCACGGCTGGCAGCAGCATGGCGATCAATGCACCGATGATCGCAATTACGACGAGCAGTTCGACCAGCGTGAAACCGCCGGAGAGTTGGCGTGGTTGAATCGATCGGCTTGGCATCGCTTACTTCCGTCGATTGGCGGTCAAACGGGTCATCATCCCTAACGAGGCGACGCCAGCGGCCGCTAAAGCGACCGCCGCTGGTTCGGGCACTGCCGCGACCATGCTCACAGCCATTGGCGGCGCGGTCGTCGTGCCGAACAAGTTTTTGAGCAACTCCAAATCGTCGGCGTCGACGTCGCCGTCGCCGTCGGCGTCGCCTTGGCTATTCGTGGCGTTGACGAGCATGGTGGAATTGCGCTGCCACACCAAGAAGTCGGCGCCGTCGACGACCCCGTCGGCGTTGAAGTCGGCATTCGGGCTGTTGAACGACGTCGCCATCCGCCAGGCCAGACCGTAGTCCCAATTGGCGGCGCCGCTGACCTTCAACGTGTAGGTCCCGGGGCCGAGATTCGTCAGGTAGATGTGCTCAACGTTGTCGACCGTGCTGATGCTTTGGTCGATCATCGTTCCCATGAAGCTATTCGACGAGTCGTAGAACTGCAGATCGAGGTTCTGCAGCGACTGCACAGGCGTGAAGATGTTCGGATCAGCGTTTGTGTCGGTGATCTTCGCGTTCCAGTTCAGCATGATCGACAACTCCGACGCCGTGCTGCCCGCGGCGACTTCGAAGTTGTAGTAGAGATCGCCGACGGCGGCATCCGACTTGCGATCCTGATAGTCCCAGCCGTACGGCTTCACGGCAGCCGCGGGAGCCGCTGCGCTGGCCGATTGCTTCCCGCCGATCTGGATCGAATAGCTGTTGTAGACGTTCGCCTCGCCGGCGCCGAAGACGTCGTCGAGCGGGCGGGTTTGGGTGTGATTCCAGGGATTGATCACGCCGCTCGTCTGGTCGAGCCAGTTGGCGAACTCGGTCTTCGTCGCCCCGGCCATGATGATCGCCCTCATCACCTCGCTACGGGCCGCGTCCGTGCCGGCGGCGGTTTCATGCAGCATCGCGGCCATCGAACTGATCAAAGCCGTTGCGGAGCTCGTCGCGGTCGAGGGCGCCACCACGTCGGGTCGGTAACGGCCGGGGCCGTAGAAGCTCGATGTCTGGCCGCGAGAATGGCCACCGTCGGTTCGGCCGACGACGATGGCGTTGTACGAGTGAGCAAACAGCGCGGGGTGGGCTCTGAGCGCTGTGAATGAGATGGCGTTGTTCGCACCGACGACGGCAGTCGTCTCGCCCGTTTCAATCAGGTAGTCCAATCGCCTCAGCGCGGCCAATTCTTGCGCACCAGGCGGCGAAGATGCAGAATCTGCACTCACCCAACTAAAATTCTGCACGCGATAAGGTTGCGCATCGGGCGGAGCAGTGCCGGCGACTCGCAAGGTGCTGCTCAACCAAGCGTTGGCGTCGTAGTTCACGACGCTGTCGGCGCCCGGCGCGAAGCTTTGCGTGTTTCCAAAGAAGTACTGGCCGACGGTCCAGGTCGCGTGCGACGAGAAACCGGTGTGGGCGGCGCTGCTCCCATCAGTCAACACGACCGGCGCGCCGCTCGGATCGAGGCTGCCGTTGAACTCGGGGCCCGACACATCGACGAGATAGGAACCAGATCCGTTCGACGGAGACGCCTCGACGAGCGAAATCGTCCCGCCGGCCCCGATAGGCATCGCTGCCCCGAGTCGCTGCTGCAGCTTCGTGTAGCCGAGGCTATTGCCCCACGGCGTTTCGACGGCGACGGCGGAAACCGCTGGGATGACGAGCAACGCCAACAGCGTTCCGGAAATAAGCCGCCACGTTCGCTCGGTCGAATGCCAGTGACGCATACTTTGGCGGACCCTTACCGGACGATCGAACTGATCGCTAGGAATACGAGATGAGTGACGGCGTCGCTGGCTTTGAGTGGAGCCAGCCTGCAGCCGATGGCAGCCGGTGTCGTTCACAAGGTGTCTATTCGAATTGGGCTCGCTGCTCGCCCCCGGGCAGCGTGGCTGTCGACCTTCATTGTCACCCTCAATGGGGGGGATATCAAGATTTTTGTCGCGGCCTTGCGGGGTTCCAGGCCCCCGGGATTGCGGTCTCCCGTGCGCGACCCTCAAAGCCCGACAATTGAACACTGAATCCCTTCCCAAGGATCGATTCCTTACGAACCTGTCACGCGAGAATCTGGCGGCCGGGGCCGGCCGGGGGCCTGGACACCCCTTTCCACGGGGCGGCAAGCCATGTTGTGAAGCCGTCGCAGGCCACCTAAACTGGTGGATTCCGCCCATCTGCCTGTGCGACCGCTACAGTCCGCACGGCGTCGGGCCGTTAGCCGGCGACTTTTCCGAACCCTGTTCGCGAGGGTCGCCGGTCCCCAGGCGTGTCGCGCGTTTGAGCGCCGCCGCTCCGCATCGTCCACCGCAGCAAACCGATGACCTCATACAACCTGACTCACCTGAAGCAGCTCGAAGCCGAGAGCATCCACATCATCCGCGAAGTGGCCGCCGAGTTCGACAACCCGGTGATGCTCTACTCGATCGGCAAAGACAGCTCGGTGATGGTGCGGCTCGCCGAAAAGGCGTTCTACCCCGGCAAGCCGCCGTTCCCGCTGATGCACGTCGACACGACGTGGAAGTTCCGCGAGATGATCGCCTTCCGCGAAGACCTGATTCGCAAGCAACTCGGCTGGGACCTCATCGTGCACATCAACGAAGAGGGCGTGAAGCAGGGCGTCGGCCCGTTCACCCACGGCAGCAAGGTCCACACCGACATCATGAAGACCGAGAGCCTGAAGCAGGCGCTCTCGAAGCATAAGTTTGACGCGGCCTTCGGCGGCGCTCGTCGCGATGAAGAGAAGTCTCGCGCCAAGGAACGCGTCTACTCGTTCCGCGACAAGCACCATCGCTGGGACCCGAAGAACCAGCGGCCCGAGCTCTGGAACATCTACAACGGCAAGGTTCACCAGGGCGAGAGCATCCGCGTCTTCCCACTCTCGAACTGGACCGAGCTCGACGTGTGGCAATACATCCACCTTGAGAACATCCCGATCGTCCCGCTCTACCTCTCGGCAATGCGGCCGGTGGTGAATAAGGACGGCGTGCTGATCATGGTCGACGACGACCGGATGCCGATCGGCCCCGACGATAAGGTCGAGCAGAAGATGGTCCGCTTCCGCACCCTCGGCTGCTACCCGCTGACCGGCGCCGTGGAATCGACGGCGACGACGCTGCCGGAAATCATCCAGGAAATGCTGCTCACCACCACGAGCGAACGGCAAGGCCGCATCATCGACTACGACCAAAGCGGCTCGATGGAAGAGAAGAAAAAAGAAGGCTACTTCTAAATCGAATACAAAAGATCTCACGCAAAGGCGCGAAGGCGCAAAGCAAAAGACCAACTCTCAGAGATTTCCCTTTGCGCCTTCGCGCCTTTGCGTGAGGCCATTCTGATTGCAATACAAAGACCATGTCGCACCAATCTGACCTGATCGCCACCGACATCGACGCCTACCTGAAGCAGCACGAGCATAAAGAAATGCTCCGCTTCCTCACCTGCGGCAGCGTCGACGACGGCAAGAGCACCCTCATCGGCAAACTGCTGTATGAGACGAAGATGATCTACGAAGATCAGCTCGCCGCGATCCAACGCGACTCGGCCACGCACGGCACCACCGGCGGCGATTTCGACCCCGCGCTGCTCACCGACGGCCTCAAGGCCGAGCGCGAACAGGGCATCACGATCGACGTCGCTTATCGTTACTTCTCGACGGCCAAGCGGAAGTTCATCATCGCCGACTGCCCCGGCCACGAGCAGTACACCCGCAACATGGCCACCGGGGCGAGTTGTTGCGATCTGGCGATCATCCTCATCGACGCCCGTCACGGGGTGATGACGCAAACGAAGCGGCACTCGTTCATCGTTTCGCTGCTCGGGATTAAGCACGTTCTCGTCGCGGTAAACAAGATGGACCTCGTCGGCTACTCCGAAGAGGTCTACGAGAAGATCAAGTCCGACTACCGCGAGTTCGCTACGCGGCTCGAGCTGGTCGATCAGCACTTCATCCCGATCTCGGCCCTCAAGGGCGACAACCTCATCGAGCATAGCGAAAAGATGCCGTGGTACGAGGGGTCGACCTTGATGCACCACCTCGAGAACGTCCACATCGCGTCGGACCGCAACCTCATCGACTTCCGCCTGCCGGTGCAGTACGTCAATCGGCCGAACCTCGACTTCCGCGGCTTCTGCGGCACGATTGCCTCGGGTCGCATCAAGAAGGGCGAGGTCGTCATGGCGCTCCCCTCGCGCAAGACGAGCCGCATCAAGTCGATCGTTACGTTTGACGGCGAACTCGACGAAGCCTTCACGCCGCAATCGGTCACGGTCACACTCACTGACGAAATCGACGTCAGCCGCGGCGACATGCTCGTTCGCCCCGACAACGTCCCGCAAACGGCCGACGCCTTCGAGTCGACGATCGTCTGGATGACCGAAGAGCCGCTCACGCCGGGCAAGCAGTATTGGTTCAAGCAAGGCACGAAGACCGCCGCCGGTTCCATCAGCAACTTGCGGTACCGCATCGACGTCAACACGCTTCACCGCGAAGAGACGCCTGTCCTCGCCCTCAATGAAATCGGCCGCTGCCTCGTGCGGCTCAATCAGCCAATTGCATTCGACGATTATCGTCGCAACAAGGGGACGGGCGCATTCATCGTCATCGATCGCGTGACGAACGTCACCGTTGGCGCCGGCATGATCCTCAATCGTGCCGCTGCCGGCAAGGATGATCACTGGAGCGCCGAGGCCGACGCTAACCTGCAGTCGGAACGGAGCGAAGTCACCGCCGCCGAACGTGCCGGCCGCTTCGGCCAACAGCCTGCGACAATCTTGCTCACCGGCCTGGCCGGCGCCGGCAAGACGACGCTCGCCTACGCCCTGGAGCGCAAGCTGTTCGACGCGGGACGTGCGGTCTGCGTGCTCGATGGCCAGAACATGCGGCGCGGCATCAGCCGCGACCTCGGCTTCACCGTCGCCGATCGCAGCGAGAACCTCCGCCGCAGCGCCGAAGCCGCCAAGCTACTGAACGACGCCGGCCTCATTTGCGTCGCCGCGTTCCTGGCGCCGGAAGAATCGGTTCGCCTGAAGGCGGCCGAGGTCGTCGGCCGCGAGCGATTCCTGGTGGTTCACCTCGACGCTCCCGTCGACGTCTGCCGGGCTCGCGATCAGGAAGGCCTTTACTCGAAGGCCGACAGTGGCGAGATCGCCAACTTCCCCGGCGTCAGTGCTCCATACGAAACGCCGAGCAAGCCCGACCTCGTGCTCGACACGGCGAAACTGCCGGTCGACGAGTGCGTGAAGCAGGTGCTCGAACTGCTGGCTGCTCGTAAAATCGCGGCCAGCTAAACGCTCACTGCGACCGCATCGTCGCCGCGCTGGATTCATGGAGGTTGATCGTGAACGCTCGCTGGCATCCGCAGCGGTTGCTCCGCTTCAGCATGGGGACGCTGTTGTTTGCGATGCTGGCCGCATGCATCGGCTTCGGAAGCTACGCCGCCGGTCGCAGCGCGGGCGAGCGCCAGCGATACGACGAAACCTTTCTCGTGAAGACTTACCCCGTCGCCGATCTCGCGTCGCAAGAGCCCGACCAAGCGGCTCGCCAACGTCTGCTCGACGAACTCAGCAGCCACTTGCAGACGACAGTCGCTCCCGAGTCATGGGACGAAGACTACGCTAATGGCCGCAATGGCGAGGTGCACGTGTTGGCTAACGCTTCCTTGGCGATCCACCAGAGCGGCGCCGCGCACGATCAAATTGAAGTCGCGCTCAACAAGTTTCGCGACGATCACATGAGCGAGCAATTAGCACACGCCATTTCGCTCATCGAATCGCAAGCGGTCAGCGAGAACGCTGAGCCAGTTGTGCTCCTCAGCTTCGGTAGCGATCCCACGCTAGCCAGTGCAGCCGTCGCGACATGCTTCGACAGCTTTGTGCCACGGCTCACCAATGTCTGGGGCACGCCGCGATTTGTCGGCAGCTGCGACAAACGGGGCTTCCCAAGCTGGTCGCTGGGGCAGTCCATTGCCCAATGGTCTCAAACGAACGGTGACGTCTATATCGCCGTTCAGGATGCACCTGGGGAGGGACGAGTCCTTCTCGGCGGCTGGCGACGCAGAGAGTAGCGCGTCGCCCGTCGCGTCTCACAAGGTAAGGATGCCGCATGCCCGAGCGTCAATCGACATTCCGATATTTTCGCTGGACGGTTATCGCCTTATTCCTGATCGCCTTAGCGACGCTCGCATACCGCGAAGGGTTCCGCCGCGGCTACGAACCTGATGGACTGGCCACAGCCCCGACATCAAATTCGCTCATGCTTGTGACGTATCCCGTCGGCGATTTGGTCGTGCCGCTTCCTCACGCGGTGCTGCAGCAGAAACCTTCCGACTTCGACCCGCTGATCGACCTGATCGTCGCTACCATCGAACATGAGTCTTGGATGGAGAACGGTACGGGTGAAGGCGAGATCCAGCCGTTTCCCTCGAATAACAGTCTTGTGATCTCGCAGACGAAGCGCGTCCACGAACAAATCAGCGATCTCCTCGAACAACTGCGTCGGCTCGGAGGCGAAGTCGACGCGAAGCAGGCAATCAGCTTATTCCAGTCGTGGGCCGCGACGGGCAGCGGCCGTTTCCATGAATTCCAAACCTTCCCCGCCACCGCGGAAGGGCGGACGGCGGCCGATCAATACTTCTCCAAGTCGATGCAAAACATCGTCGACGTGTGGGGGCCTCCAACGTTTCATGGAAAGCCTGAAGACGTCGGCTTTCCCAACTGGTCCGCAGCGAAAGAATTCGCCTGGTGGCCGCGCGGCGATGGCATCGCCTACATGTCCATCAGCCTCGACGACGAATCTCTGCCGCGGCTCATTCTCGGTTGGCGGCCAAACGACGCCCCAGCTGCAGCAAGTCAAAATGAAGAGTCTCCGCCGAAATGATCGGCGACGACCTCCGCTGGGAACCGCTCCCCGCTCAACCGACGCGAAGAAATCGCCGTCGCCGGGGTGCTAATCGGCCGCGACGTTCTAGAATGGAGTCAGGCGGACAACTCACCACTCTAGTTCCTTGAGGCTCCGCCCATGGACCGCGTCGGCGTGTCGTTCAAATCGTCGCTGTCGTCGGACGAGATTCGCCGGCAGTTCGTTCAGCCCCTTCGCGAGGCGATTGAAACCCCGCGAGCAGGCATCTACTCGAACTACCTTCGCCAAGCCGACGACCGCGACCCAGCGGCGCCTTCGGAACACCTGCTGATGTTCCACGTCCTCGACTTCGAACAAGGCCTGCGATTGTTGCGCACGGCGCTCGAATCGCTCGGCCCGCCGCAGGAGCTGCGGTTTCACAATCTGGATCCAAGCCAGCCGATGTATTGAACTGCCGCGATAGGCGCCTTCGGCCGCGGCCCACTAGATGTAAAACATCGCTTCCGCCCCTTCGGCGGAGCGTTCGTGCAGTTCGGCGAGCGTCACCGACTGCAGCCGCTCGTGACGGGCGCGGCTCAGCTCGCAACAGACTTCGTGCATCGCCGGCCCCCAGGGAGACTGGGCGGCGGCGCACTCGGCCGGTTCGTCGGCTGTTTCGAACACGTCGACAACGTCGGCCAGCGTAATGTCGGCTGGCGGCCGACTGAGTCGGTAGCCGCCGGCGGCGCCGCGGGTGCTCGTTGCCAGGCCTGCCCGTTTCAGCTCATGCAAAATCTGCACGAGGAACGTTGAAGGGATCCCATGTCGCTCCGCAATCCGCCGCACCTGCACCGTCTCGCCCGAGGCATAATCCTGGGCCAGCTGCAGCATGGCGAGGCAGGCGTATTGTGATTTAGCGGAGAGCATGAGAAGTCACGAGTTTCGGGTAACGAGTTGCGAGAACAAGTCGGAGCCTGAGTCATTCCTAACTCGCGACTCGAAACTCGCCGCTCGCATCTAACTTAAATTCCGCTGCCATCCTGTTGTTCGAGCGTGTGCAGACCGCACTCGGTCTTCGCGGTGCCGCTCCAACGGCCAGCCCGTTCGTCGGTTTCGCCTTCGGCGACCGCGCGGGTGCACGGCCAGCAGCCGATGCTGGGAAAGCCTTGATCGTGCAGCGGGTTGTACGGGACGTTCTCGTCGAGAATCCGCTTCCAAATATCTTTCTTCGTCCAGTTCGCCAGCGGGCTGATCTTCACGAGGTTGAACTTCTTGTCCCACTCGACGATCGCCGCTCGGGCACGGTCGGTGCTCTGGTCGCGACGGATGCCGCTCATCCAGGCGTGATGTTTGGTCGCCGCAGCGCGCAACACTTTGATCTTGCGATCAAAGCAGCATTGGTTCGGATTCGTCTTGTAGAGCGGGCCATTGTGGAGCGCTTCGTACTGCGGCACGGTCAATTCCGGCTGCAGCATGTCGACTTCGATGCCGTACAGGCTGGCAATCTTGTCGCGCAGGTCGAGCGTTTCCTGGAACTGGTAGCCCGTATCGAGATTGAAGACGTAAGTCTCGGGCGCCACCTTGGCGAGCATCGAGAGGATGACGCACCCCTCGGGGCCGAACGCGGTCGCCATCGTCAGATGCGGGGCGAACCGATGATGGGCCCAGGCGATGATCTCCTCCGGCTGAGCCGTTTCGAGCCGCTCGCTCGCCTCAGCCAGTTCGGCCAGCAGTTCGGGCGTTGGCTCAAGCTGCCGAAATGGCGGTGCGACGGGTTCCTGCTCCACCGGCGTGAACTGGCGATCGGCGATGTTGGCGGCTGCGGTCATCTCGGCACTCGGTGGGAAGATCGTCAAATGGGGGCGTGTCGACGCCTCCGACGCATGTTGGCTGTGGCGGGTTAGGGCGTGATTCCCCATCGCAGGGCTCAATCTTATGAATCATGGTCTGGATAGTCAACATTAAATCCGACAGTCCATTTATCGACCAGGTTCGGTCCGATTATTCAGCCTGGGGCGAAGATTCGGCTGACCGTGAGATGCCGGGACGACCGCAACCGGGCAGTAAAGCATTTCGACAAAAAGACTTACGACAAATCAAGACAACCACGACTAGATACCTAAGCCGCACGAACACCCAATAGCCGGACTGTTACACGGCCCGGAACCAGCGGAATCGAGCATCGACCAGCACTTCACCCGGAGGGCATGGCCCTCCGGCTAGCTCTCGTGTGAAGGCTCGAGAGAGGAATTAGTGTTTGTAAACCTTATGCTGCGGCCGGCCTGAGAGAATCTGCTCCTTGCCCCAGGTAGTGACGGCCCGGAAGGCTTCGCTGGTCACGAACGCCTTGAACGCCGCTTCGTCGGACCACTCGCTGGTGATGAGGTACGACGCGTCGTCGGCGACGTCTTTCCACAGCGTCGAACTGGTGTGCCCCGGCGCCGCGTTGAGGGCGTCGATCACGGCGGCAAACTTCTCCTCGAAGTCCTTCTGCTTGCCGGGAAGGGTGTGGTAGTTCATGCCGACGGTGATCATTTGGAAGCGCTCCAGAGTTGTTTGTGATGGTACTGTCGTGCGATTGTTTGTCAGTGGTCCGTTGCCAGTCGTCAGTTGCTAGCTGATAGCAGATTCCCCTAGCAACTGACCACGGACTACTGGCAACTGACTTTGCCCCGCATTCTACCACTTCGACGCAAGCAACCAGGGGGAGTTTGACGATTAGTTCAACGGTGGCGCGCCGCTGCGCTTGCCGACTTGTCGTCCGCTCTCGGAAGGTCTTCTCATGCGTATTGCCCTGGCCGCCGCCGTTGCCGCTCTTTTCGCTTCACTCGGCGTGAGCGCCGCCTCTGCGCAGGCGCCATACCCCAACAGCGGGTACTCGCCCATCAGCAGCCAGACGAGCAGTCAGGTCCAGACGACCAGCTACGAACGCAACACGGGTCGCAACAACCCAGCGCTCAACTTCTTCGGCGCCCCGCAGAACGTCGCCTTCGGCACCCACCAGCGAACGGTACAGCCGCCGGCCCCGGTCGCCGTGCAGACGAAACCGATGGGCAAGCCATTCAGCACTTACCGGGCCCAATCGACGATCAGCCCCTACCTGCGGCTCGATTATCTTGAGACCGAAACCGCGCTGCCGAACTATTACATGTTCGTTCGCCCGGCGCTCGATCAGGACGATGTCAACGGCCAGCAAGCCAACGACAGCCGCGCTCTCCGCGCCGGCGTCCGCCAAGCCAACGCTCAAGGCGCCGTTGTCCGCCCGGCGGGCGGCATCCCGACGACTGGCCACAGTTCGCAGTTCATGAACGGCGGCGGCTATTACCCCGGCGTGGCGCGCTAAGCCGGCCGCGGCGTGGTAAACTGAGCGAGTCCAACGATGCACCATCGCGACTCGACTCAGGAGTGCCTGCCATGCGTACGCTCAACGCTGCGATCCGCGCTGCTTTTCTGCTTGCTGCCGTTGCGTTAGTGACGGCTTCGTTTCTCATGCTGCAGGCGAGCGCTGTCGAAGCGCCCGCCGCTGTACAGGCCGAACCGCAGCAGCAGCTCACCCAGCCGACAGCTGAGCAGGTCGCGGCCCTCGAAAAGCTGATGAACCGGGCGACGATGGTTGGCCACTTCACCGTCACCGGCGAAGAGGGCAGGGTAGGCGCCGGCGGCAAACTGACCGAAGAACGGTACGAACTGGGTGAAGTGCGGCGACTCGACAGCGGCGACTGGCTCATCCAGTCGCGCATCCGCTACGGCGATCACGACGTCACCATCCCGCTGACGCTGCCGATCCGCTGGGCCGGCGACACGCCCGTCATCTGCGTCGACGAGATGATGATCCCCGGGCTGGGGACGTTCACCGCGCGGGTGATGATCTACCGCGGCCACTACGCCGGGTTCTGGACCGGTAAGGACCACGGCGGGCACTTGTTCGGGGTGATCGAACCGGCCAAGGGAGAGTAACAGGACTTCCGAACGATGGCGTATTGGCGTCGTAATCTTGAAGATCAGAACACCTACGAAGAGGGGTGCGCCGACGCTACGAGCGATATCCAGGAGGGTCGGCTACAGTTCTTCTGGGGAGTGCGCGGAGCTTGGGGCGACTATTGCCAGAAGCTTTTCAAAGAGAGATTTAAAGCGGAGGTCGTCGTTACGAGCTGCTTCGTATCGGAAGGAGAGCTGGCGTATCGCGAGGGATACAACGCGACGATGAAAGAACATCTCGACAGCCGCTTCGGACCGGACAGCGTTGATCGCGCGAGAGAAGAAGTGCAAAAGTGGCGAAAAGATGCCTACGACGCTTGGGTGAAACGACGCGAATTGGGGAACTCCTAGAGTCGGCGCGGGTTTCAGTCGTCCCGGAGGGACGTTCGACAATAGCCAGCACTTTTAGTGCTGGGTTGAGGCGATTGAAATGCACTTTGTAGTCCCGTAGGGACTACGGCGGTTCGCCATCACCGTTACCCAACGTTGAAACGCTGGGCTATTGTCGGCGGTCCCGCAGGGACCGGAACTTCGCTGGTCGATGACGCGGACTCGCAATAACGGTCAACGACCGCTAGGCAACTAAAATACGAGCAATCGAACAGGGCACATCAACATGTCGCGCATCGTCAAATGCAGCTACATGAACGATACGAAGTGGCAAGCGGTCCTCTCAACCCTCGCCGCTCACGGCGTCGCGTCGCGAATCAAACTGCTCTACTACGATTACGTCGACGTCGAAGGCCCCGGCGAAGACGCCATCGCTTCCTGGTCAGCCGATAGATACTACTACCCTGAGTATCAAGTAATGATTCAACAGAGTCCCAAGTATTGGGATGGACCAAGCATCGGACCATTCAAGACAATCGATATAGAATGGCTCGCTCTCCCGTCGGTCACCTTCGCGAAGATTCGCGATGAGCTTCCCGCCAACCTGGAGGTTGTTCAGGTACGCGATGAGTCGATTGTTCTGGGTTATGGCTTTTAGCTTTCGCCACGCAGATTCGCCCCCGGTTTGAAGAACCGGAGGCTAAAACGCGCGGTGACGGTTACTTCTTCTTCGCTTCAATCAGGCCGATCAGGCGGTCGCAGCATTCTTTCACGAACGCCGGGTCTTCGGGGCCGAGATCCTTTTCGACGACTTCAATCGTCGACGGCAGGCTCGACTTGATCGCGGCGTAGTACGTCTTGTCGCTCTCAGGATTGCGGAGCGGGCCCCCTTCGACGCCGTAGCGGCTCGTGCCGCGCAGCGGGAGCATCATCACCGCGTCCCCCTTAGTGTGCTGCAGCCGCTTGCCGATCTCCTTAGCCACTTCCACCAGCTCGTCGGGATTGAGCCGCGGCGCCGCGATGATCGGGCTGTGGAACGTGTTCATATGGTTCTTGTACTTCTCGGGCAGCACATTCTCTTCGGCGAGGAAGAGGCCGATGTGCTCGCTGCCGCCGGGGACCAGCACCTGCGGGAGGCCCAACTTGCCGGCAACGGTAAGCCGTTCCGGGCCGCCCGCGCGGAGGGCGTGGTGGAGTTCGTCGCTGATCTCCCCCATCGCGTAGTCGAACACGCCGACAATCAGCCCTTCGCGCATCATCTGCTCCATCGCCCGGCCGCCGGCGCCGACGGCGTGGAACATGATGACTTCATAGCCCTTCGATTCGAGATACTCGACGGCGTATTCCGCGCCGTTCGTGAGCACGCCGAGATTGCTCATGCCGATGAGCGGCTTGTTGCTCGCGGCGACCTGGGCCTGGTCGATGGTCGCCATGCCGCACGCGGCGCCGGCGGCGTTGGCCAGCACCTTCCGCATGAACGGATTGAGGCCGAGGATGTCGCTGACCGAGAACATCATCATGATGTCTTTGATGCCGACGAAGGCGGAGGTGTCGCCGGCGGCGCAGGTCGAGACCATCAGCTTAGGAAAGCCGTAGGGGAGCTGCCGCATGACGCCGGTGGCGCTAGAGGTTCCCTGCGTGCCGCCGAGGCCGATCACCGCGTGGGCTTCGCCCTTGGCAATCATTTCGGCGATGAGCTTTGCCGCGCCTTTGACCATTACCGGCGCCGCCTTCTCGCGGGTGGCGTCCTTCAGCAAGTCGGCCAACGGCGTGCCGCCCGCCTCGGCGAGCTGCTCGCGGGTAACGTCGGCTTTGATCGTCGGCTTACCGACGACGCCGATGTCGATCAGCACGGCGCGACAGCCATCGTGCTCGATCTGCTCCTTGAGAAACGCCGTCTCGCGGCCCTTGGTATCCAACGTCGAGAGAACTACGACCGACTTGGCCATGACGAGCGTTCCTTGTATTGATGAGAAGCAGAAAGATCTCACGCAAAGGCGCAAAGGCGCGAAGAAAACAAGACGATGGCGTTCATCTTCTTTGCGCCTTCGCGCCTTTGCGTGAGACTTTTTAAATTTCTAACGAGAGCTACTTCGTGTACCGCAGCGCAGCGAACTTTTTGCCCGCTTCGAACACTGCCTTCTCAATCGGCAGCCGTTCGGTCGACGAGCCGGTCCAGATCCCTTCGCACGAGGCGTGGTCGAGCATGTACTGCGCGTCTTCCGGCGTTTCCATCGCGGCGCCGTGGGCGATGCAGATCAGCTCGGGCATGATCTTCTTGCACTTGTCGTGAACGATTTTGGTCCGCTCGGCGGTCCCTTCAATCGTCTCGCCCGAGTCGTAGCCCTTGCGGCCCCCCTTGGTGGTGCCGGCGTGGTAGCAGAAGAGATCAGGCTTCGCCTCTTCGATCATCTGCAGGCTGTCTTCTTCGGTGAAGGCGACGCCGATGGTGACCATGTTCAGTTCTTGCTTGGCGATCCGCAGCATCTCGACTTCGTTCTCGATCGTGATGCCGCACTTGCGGAGAACCTTGAAGATTTCGCTGTCGCGGTCGATGTAGCTGACCGACGGACCGATGTTCGACACGCTGATGACGCCGAGCGACTTGATCTGCTCGAGGAAGCCCCACATATCGCGCAACGGATCGTTTGCGTTGATGCACATGCAGACGAAGGCATCGCCTTTCATCGCCGGCAGCACGTCTTCCTGCGTGTTGCGGAAGACTTGTTCGTTCGCGTTGACGATCGGCCACAGCATTGCCATCGTCCCCATGCCGTTGGCGCGGAGCCGGGCGCCGTGGAAGGTGTTCACGCAGTCGGCGCCCGCCTCTTCGAGCATCCGCGCAACCAAACCGCTGGCGGCGCTGGAGATGAGGACCGGGGTGCGGCTCGCGACCTTCTTCTGGAGCTTGGCGAGAACTTTTTCACGGGTGGTGCGCGGAACGAACACGGCGGAACTCCCAGACGATATGACGGCGTTGGTCGAAAGAATGAGCGCCGCGGGCAGTCAGCTCCCGGCCGCGGAACCGGGTATCATATCAGGTCGGATTCTCGGTCGTAACCAGCCGTCAGGGCGGAGCGAACGCTCGTTTTTGGACACTAAGGCCGCTTCGCCATCACAGCTCAAAGGACACGACGAGAAGTACAAAAGATGAAATTTTTTTTAACGCGAATTCTGTGGATTTTTTCCATACTCATGGCGCCGTTGTCGTTCAGTTCGTTGAATGCACACGCCGAAACCACGCGGCCCAACTTCGTGTTCATCATCGCCGACGACGTCTCGCCCGACGACTTGGCTTGCTATGCGAAGTCGCCGGCGAAGACGCCGAACATCGACCGGCTCGCCGCTGAGGGTCGCCTCTTCGAACGCGCCTACCTCACCTGCAGCAGTTGCAGCCCGACGCGCTGCAGCATCATCACCGGCCGATACCCTCACAACACCGGCGCGCCGGAACTCCACATGCCGCTGCCGGCGGGGCAGTTTATGTTTCCGCAAGCTCTGCGCGAGGCTGGTTACTTCACGGTGCTCGCCGGGAAGAACCACATGGGCCCGGCCGTCGACGCGGCGTTCGACGAGATCACGCCGCCAGCCGGCCCCGGCGGCGAGCAACGTTGGGTGCGCCACCTGCGTGAGCGGCCGAAAGACAAACCATTCTTCATGTGGTTTGCTTCGACTGATGCGCACCGCGAATGGCAAGCGACTGACGCCGATCCGAAGTACGATCCGGCCGACGTCGTCGTGCCGCCATTCCTCATCGACGGCCCCGAGACCCGCCAAGACCTCGCTCACTACTACCATGAGATCAGCCGCCTCGATCGCTTCATCGGCAACGTCGTTGAAGAGCTAAAGCGGCAAGGCATCGCTGAAAACACCTACGTCATCTTCACCGCCGACAACGGCCGCCCGTTTCCGCGCTGCAAGACGCGGCTTTACGACAGCGGCGTGCGGACGCCATTCATCGTCTGGCGGCCAGGGACCATCGCTCCGGGAAAGACGGAGTCGATCATCAGCGTGATCGACCTCGCCCCAACGCTGCTGCAACTCGCTGGCGTCCCGCTCGATCCGCGACTGCAAGGCGTCAGCATCGAGCCGATTCTCGCCGACCCCGCCGCAACGGTGCGCGACTACGCGTTCAGCGAACACAACTGGCACGTCGGCCAAGCGCACGAGCGCTCGGTCCGCGATGGCCGATGGCTCTACATCCGCAACGCCTACCCAGAAATTCGCAGCGAATGCGTCGAATCGGGGCCAGAGTTCCCCGCGGGCAAGGAGCTTTGGGACTATCAAGCCGCCGGCAAGCTGAACGCCGACCAGGGCGATATTTTCCTACAGCCGCGGCCGCGGGAAGAATTCTACGACGTGCAAGCCGACCCGCAGCAGCTCAAAAACCTACTAGATCCTGCAAAGAACCCGGAACTTGGATCAGCTCTGCAGCAGGAGTACGAAAACCCGCACATGCGACTCAGCAAACTGCTCGACCAATGGACCGCTGAAACCGGCGACACCGTCCCAAAAAATCCAACTCCCGGCGTCCCGGTCACCGGCCGCGGGCAGGGAATGGACGCGGGGTTCCAACACCAGGAACTCCCGGGCGCCACCAAGAACGCCAGCAGCATTAACGCCCCGGGGCCGGTCCGTGACACTACGTCTCTCAAGCCGTAAACTTTGAGTTCTCTCGCTAAGGCGCAAAGACGCAGAGAACTCGCCAAGAAAAGACGAGAACTTCGGACAGGTTGCCGCCCAGTAGCGAGCATGCCGCCTCTGGACCTCTTTGCGTCGCTTTGCGCCTTCGCGACTTTGCGACTTTACGAGCAACTCTCACCTTAGCCCCGCCAAATCGATGCCCAACGGTCTTGCAGTCATCTTCGACGTCGACGGCGTCCTCACCGATTCCTACATCCCCCACTACAAAAGCTGGGAGCGGATGTTCGCCGAGATCGGCGTCGAGTTCAACGACGAGCAATTCCGTAGCACCTTCGGCCGCACAAACCGCGACATCTTCGCCCAACTCTACCCCGGCGAATCGATGACAGCCGAGCGCTCGAAGGAACTTGGCGATCGCAAGGAGCTCCTCTACCGCGAGATCATCAACGAGAATTTCACGCCGCTGCCCGGAGCTGTCGAATTAATCGACGCATTGAGCGCCGCAGGATTCAAACTCGGGGTCGGCTCCTCCGGCCCGCCAGAGAATGTGAAACTGACGCTCGAAAAACTGGGGCGTGTCGAAAAATTCGGCGCCGTGATCACCGGGGCCGATGTGACGCATGGCAAACCAAACCCAGAGGTTTTCTTAAAAGCAGCCGAGCGTTTGGGTATTTCCCCCAACGACTGTGCGGTCATCGAAGACGCTCCGCAGGGGATCGAAGCCGCAAACGCCGCAGGAATGACGAGCATCGGCGTACTGGGAACAACGACGCGCGACAAGCTGAGCCATGCCCGCCTGGTCGTTGAGGGACACCATGAACTGACGCCGGAGCGCATCGCGGCGCTCATCAACCAGCGTTAGAGCGCAACGCGATTCTTACGATTCCGTAATCGCGCACACGTGTCTCAATGTGGGGGTTGACGACGCGGGGGGCGGTCTGCCTAATACGAACCTTGCCAAATAGTCACATTACCCACCTTTATACAGACAAATCCTCATGGCAGCCGCTTCTGCGTTGTTCGCCATCGGGGCATCGTTGGCGGCGATGAACGTCGCATTTGTCGCCATCGTGGTCGCAGTCGGCTGGACGATGCGACTCCGGCCTGTGACGATCACGCTGCATCAGGGACCGTCGATCACGGCATTTAGCTGGCGGGGAATGGCGTTCTTCCTCCGCCTTTTGCCACTCGGTTCCGGGGTGCGGTTCCTCGAACGGGCCCACGTCTCGCCGGCATGCGCTCAACAGGTGAAGGGGCGAATCGTCTTCGCAGACGAGCTGCATCCACTCTGCCGAATTCTATTTGCGCTGAGTCCGCCCTGTGGATTCTTGGCGTTTGCCTGGATCGTACTGGGGGATAACCTCTATTTAGACGCAATCACCGCGCTGCCGCAAATCTACCTCGGGGCGCTCCGCCCCAATTCGCTGGGCGTTGAACTCCTGTCGCATTACGTGACCAAGTGGCAGGAATCCCCCTTAATCGCTTTGGCCCTTCTTTCCGCAAAGTACGGCGTTTACCTGCTCGTGCCGACTCCTGGCTCTCCGGGCTTCCACGCGATCGTCGAGACGGTGCGGGCCGTGTCGGGCCGTAACCCGTTGGAATCCCTCAAGGATCTCCCACTGCTTCTGCTCTCGAGCCCTGCGTTCGTCGCCTATATCGGCTGGACCGTGGCGCTGGCCGTTTACGGGTACCAGTTGCTCGACACCGCCATCTAAGACAGAAGCCACCGGCGGAGCCGGTGGCTTTGAACTCCGTTTCAACTCCTGAACGTCGACAAGCTCAGCAGCAATCAGGCGTCTTCCGGCGTGATGCCGAGCACGATCGGAAAATCAGCGGTCAGTTCGCCGATCTTCGATCCCTCCAGCGGCTTGAAGTCGATCAGCACCGATTCGCGTTGCTTCTCGTCGCGAATGCCGCGCAGCACGCCGTCGCGGTCGTTCCCCTTCTCGCCGCGCACGTAAAGCTGCGTCGTGAGGAGCCGTTTGCCATTCTGGCTGATCGCGTAGTGGATGTGCGGCGTCCGGCCAGGGTAGGGGACTGGCTTCACCGTGCGGAAGTAATACTCGCCCGTCGAACCGGTGGTGAACCGACCGTAACCCTGGAAGTTCGCGTCACGTTTCTCGCCGTCGCTGCCGCTGTGAAGGTAGACGCCGTTGCCGTCGACTTGCCAGATCTCGACGAGCGCGTTCCGCAACGGGTTGCCATCGGCATCGAGGATCCGCCCGGTGAGATGCGTAATGTCTCCGATCGCCGGATCGATGCTGTCGTTGATGATCAAGAGGTCGTTGTCGGTGTCGAGCGGCAAATGGTCAGGGTAGAACGGCCCCTCGGTTTGCCGAGGCGTGAGGGTGAGGGCTTCGGCGAAGGCGCCGGGAGCGGAGAGTGCGGCCGCACCGAAGGCGATGCCACGGGCGAAGTCGCGACGAGAGAGAGGAGAAGACGACATGAAACGAACTCCGCGAAAGGGTAGCCCAATGGGGCGAGTCGCCGCGTTGCGGCCAATGCTTGTCAGGCGATGAGATTATAACCCCGGACGGATGGGAAGAGTTTCACGGGTTTGTAACAAGCGGCGGGCGCTGCCGGGAGCGAGCTGAACACGATCAAAAGCATTAATCCGCGAATCGCGATGCATGCCCCCGCGGCGTCGCCAAATAAACCACCAGCCCCACCGCCACCGGCCCCGCCCCCATGAGCGGCAGCCAGGGCGAAATCGACAGTGCGTACGTCAGACTACTCCACAGCATGTAACCGCACGTCGCGCAAAAAACGAGCGGCGGCAACGGATAAAACGGCACGGCGAACGGACGCTCTCGCAACGGATCGCGCCAGCGGAGCACGATCACCGACGCCCCGGTGCCCATCAGGAACGACCAAAACACCGGCGCCGTCGCGGCCAGCAACGTGCCAAAGCCATCGCCGGGGTTGATCCTGTTCACCGCGAAGACCATCGCCAGCGCGACCACCGCCTGAGCAATGAGCGCCGCCCGCGGGGCGCCCCGTTCGGCGTCCCAGCCGCTGAGCCACCGCAGCGACCGATGGTCGGCGCCTGCCGCCGCGTAGACCCGCGAACCGACCAGCACCATGCCGTTGATGGCGCCCAGTGCCGAGATCATCACCAGAATACTGGCCAAGCTACCGCCAACACTGCCGATCGCTGCTTCGATGACGTCGGTCGCGGGAGTGCGCGTCGCACGAGCGTTATCGAACCCAAGCCCCGCGAGATAGGCAACGTTCACGGCAAGGTAAACGGCCGTCACGCCCAGCACGCCGCCAATGAGCGCGAGCGGCAAGTTCCGCCGCCGATCGCGCACCTCCGCCGCCACGAATGCCGCATCGTTCCAACCACCGTAGGCGTAGAGGACGAACACCATCGCCAAGCCGAAGGAGATCGACGACGGCGATGCAGTCGGCGTCGACTCCGCCGGAGCTAGATTCCCCCAATCCGCACACGCGACTCCCGCCGCCACTACGCCAATCAATCCCAGCACCTTCGCCACGGTACAAACATTCTGCGTCGACTTGCCAAGCGTAGTCCCCAGCGCATTGAGAATCGTCGCCCCGACGATCGGGGTCGTCGCCAGCCACACACCCGCCGCATCGCCCAGCCCAAACAAACGCACGCCGTAGTCGGCAAACGTGTAGGCCATCGTCCCGATGCTGCTGGTGAGGACCGCCGTCAGTTGCGTCCAGCCGAACAGAAAACCAGCCCACGCTCCGAACGCGCGGGTGAGATACTCGTAATCACCGCCAGCCCGCGTGTAGGTCGTGGCCAGTTCGGCGTAGCACAGGGCGCCGACAATCGACAGCAGCCCCCCCAGCGTCCACGCCCCCAGCGCCGACCAGGGGCCCGCGGTATTCTGAAAGACTTCCGGCGCCGTGCGAAAAATCGAGGTCCCGACGACAATGCCGATCACCAAACTGACGGCGTCCCACAAACCCAGCCGCAGGGCGGCGTTGGCATTCGGTTCGTTTGGCGATGCGTCATTCATGCAGGTGATCTCGATCGCCACAACCTACCGCAGGTAGCCAAAATTAACAGTGGAAAGCGGCGTCGCAACATCGTATGACAGGGGGAGCCACCAGCTGATTCACCGGGCTCTGAAGGGCTAAAAAATCATACAAATGTGAACCGCGACGGCGCAAAGAGCACTACGAAATACAAAGAGAACAAGAACCGCGGATGAACGCGAATCGATGTCGATAAAAAATAACTCGCGTTAACCTGCGTCCATCGGAGGTTCTACTGTTTTGCATTTCCTTGGCGTCCTTGGCGGTTAATCTTTCCGAACCCGCATCGCAGCAACCTATGTCCAACGATTCTCCAACAGCGACCAAGCCGCCACGACTTCTGTCACTCGACGCCTTCCGCGGTATGACCGTCATTGGCATGGTGATGGCCAACAATCCTGGCTCGTGGGCGGCGGGCGAGCGCTACGCTCCGCTCGATCACGCCGCATGGCATGGTTGGACGCCGACCGATTGGATCTTTCCGCTCTTCCTCTTCATCATGGGGACGTCGCTCGCCTACTCGATGAAAAAGTATCGAGAAGGCGCCGCGATCGACCCGGCGGTTTACACCCGCATCATTCGGCGGACGATTCTACTCTTCGGCCTGGGATTGTTTAGCGTTCTGTTCGGGCGATTTCTCTCGATCGCCTTCCGCGAAGACGTGGCGTTCAGCTACGAAGCGTTCCACTTCGACACCTTCAGAATCCTCGGCGTACTGCAGCGGATCGCGCTCGTGTATCTCGCAGCGTCGCTGCTCGTGCTCCACACGGGGCTTCGCACGCAGGTCGTCATCGGCGCCGCCTTGCTGCTGGGCTACTGGGGGTTGCTCGCATCGCTTCCCTCGGGAAGCGACTACCAAACGCGACTGACGCCGGAGGGGAATGTCGTTCGTGTCGTCGACATCGCGGTCCTCGGCGGCAACCACATGTATACGCAGGCCAAGAGCGAGAAGACCGAACCCGAAGGCCTGCTCAGCACGCTGCCGGCGATCGTCAACACGCTGCTCGGCTACTGGGTCGGCTTGGCGATCATGCGCTACGGCGCCAATTGGGGAACCGTCGGCCGGCTCGCCATCATCGGCGCCATCATGGCCGCGATCGGGCTCGCCTGGGGTGAAGTCTTTCCCATCAACAAGAAGCTCTGGACCAGTAGCTTCGTGCTGTTCACAAGCGGCGTCGGCACGATCGGACTCGGACTCTGCCTCGGCCTATTCGACGTCGCTGGCTACCGCAAGCTCGCGCGGCCGTTCGAGATCGTCGGCATCAACGCGATTTTCATCTTTGTCGGCTCGGGGCTGCTGAGCCAACTCCTCGGCGCCATCAGCGCGAAGGTGACGGCGGCTGACGGAACAATCGAGACGACCAGCGCGAAAGGCTGGATTTACAAAGAACTGATTACCGACCACATCGCCGACCCGAAATTGGCCTCGTTCCTATTCGCTGCGGGGACGGTTGCCTTCTGGTGGATTATCCTATGGGGAATGGCCCGCCGCGGTTGGTCGGTGCGGGTGTAAGTAATGCGGGGCTGACGCGACGGCAATCGAGAGGCGACGCATGCGTACCATTCTCGTGCTGCTCAAATATGTCGCTGCAGCGCTGCTGGCGATGGTCATCGTCGGCGGCGCCGGGATGATGCTTGGCAGCATCGTCGCCCGTTCGATCAACCCTCACCCTAACCCTCATTTATACGAGGGGTTGGAGTACGTGATGGGAGGCGCCCTCATCGGCGCCTTGCTGGGCCTGGTTGGCGTTATTGTCGCCGCTATCAGAGCTACTAGGGCAAAACGACAACGTTCCAATAACTCGGAGTCTGCATCTTGAAGTCGATCGTTCGCTGCTTGTTCGTCCTGACGGCGTTTGGCATTTCACACCGAACCGCCGTTCGCGCTGAACTGCCGCCGGAAATCCGCGTCGTTACCTACAACATCCACCACGGCGAAGGGACCGACGGCAAGCTCGACCTGAAGCGGATCGCAGCCATCATCAACGCCGAGAAGCCCGACCTCGTCGGCCTCAACGAAGTCGACCAAGGCTGCCGGCGTTCGCAAGGCACCGACGAGCCCGCGGAACTTGCCCGGCTCACTGGCATGACGCACATCTTCGAGAAAAACATCGACCACGACGGCGGCCAGTACGGCAACGCCATCCTCAGTCGGCTGCCGATCGTGCGGCATGAAAACCACAAGCTGCCCTCCGACTACAAAGGCGAGCAGCGCGGCGCTCTCGAAGTCGAAGTTGGCGATGGGGACGATTCGCTGCTATTTGTGTGCACGCATCTCGACTATCGCCCCGACGATCACGAGCGGATGGAATCGATCAAGACAATCGAAGACCTCGCCGCGAAGCGCGCCGGCAAGCCGATGATTCTGGTCGGCGACCTGAACGCAACGCCTGACAGCCGCGTGATGAAAACGTTCGCCAAAACTTGGAGCCGCAGCAATTCGGAACCGGCATTCACGTTCCCGTCGGCGAAGCCCGATAAGCAAATTGACTACATCCAGTTCCGCCCCGCGGACGAGTGGGAAGTCGTCGAAACGCGAGTCCTCGACGAACCGGTAGCGTCCGACCACCGTGGCATGATGGCGGTGCTGCGGCGGAAGAATGCAAAACAAACCACAGCCGATTAAGCGCCGCTCCGGCGGGTCGTTGACCCGTGGCTAGAAGATTGGCTTGATGCCTTTCAGCCGCGACTCCGTCTCGGCCATCAGCGCATCTTCCGCCGCTTCGTCGACCGCTTCGTACGTCACGCTGAACCGCAGGAACGAGCCCGCATCGTCCCACGGGACGGTGCAGATCGACTGCTGCGTGATGAGGTACTGGCTGCACGCTTCCGCGTTCTCGAACGCGGGGCCATCGGCCAATCCCTTCGGCGAAGGCGTGTAGAGGAAGTAGGTGCCGCCCGGCATCTCGCACTTGAATCCGCACCGCTTGAGCACGGCGACGAGCTTCTCCAGCCGACGCTTGTACTTCGCGCGAATCCGCTTCGGAATTTCCGGATCATCCAGCCCCGCGATCGCCGCGCGCTGGATCGCGAGGAACTGCCCGCTATCAAAGTTGTCCTTCGTTTCCGCGAACGCCTTCACCAACAGCGGATTGCCGCAGAGCCAACCGAGCCGCCAGCCGATCATGTCGAAACCCTTCGACATCGAGTGCATCTCGACGCCGACGTCCATGGCGCCGGGAATCGACAGGAAGCTGTTCGGCGGCCGATCGTACGATAGCTGTGCGTGGGCCGCGTCCTGCAGGATGACGATGCTGTGTTTCTTGGCAAAAGCGATCGCCCGCTCGTAATACTCCGGCGGCGCCGTTCTGCCGGTCGGGCTGTTCGGGAAGCAGAGGATAAGAATCTTCGCCTTCGCACAAACGTCGGCGGGAATGCCGTCGAGATCCGGCAGGAAGTCTTTCTCAGCGAGCAGCGGCAGCTTGTAAACCGAACCGCCGTAAAAGCTCGTGTGCGTCCCCGCCACCGGGTAGCCAGGGACGGTCATCAACGTGACGTCGCCCGGGTTGATGAAGCATGCCGGGAAAATCGCGAGGCCCGACTTCGAACCAATGCAGTGGTTCACCTGCGTCGTCGGATCGAGCGAGACCCCGTATTCGCGGTGCATGAACCGCGCGACCGCTTCCTTGAAGACCGGCGTCCCATTGTCGGCGTAGCCACGGTTCGCAGGGACGTTGATCTCCTCGGCCATCCGCTGGCGGATTTGCTCGTCGGCCATGCCGTCGTTTTCGCCGATGCCGAAGTCGAGCAGTTGCCGCTCGGGATGATCAGCCAAGGCTTGGCGTTTGGCCCGCTTGATCTTCTCGAACTTGTAGATCGCGGCAGACTTGCCGTACTGGGCCCCGCCGATGCGATCGGCGAACAACTGCTGGAAGTAGGGATCAGACATCAAAGTGATTGGCCGAAGATGATATGCGGTAGAAAATTGAGCAAGAACGCTCGCCCCAGCGGCGAACCCCAAGTAGCCGCGGCTCAACGAGCCGCCGGAAGGGGCCGCCTCAGCGTCGCGGACGGATTTTACCCTGATTGCCGGGCCAGAGTCAGGGGTTCCGGGCCGACTGCCTCTATTCGCGAGAAGCCCCAAGAATTCTGAATAAACCGAGCCATTCTGCGGGTCTATTCCGTTGTCACGACCGAACGAGGAGGGCTGCATGCGAACTTTGGCGGACCGCTTGGCCCGCGGCGACGACTCTGCCTTCGCAGAGCTGTACGACGCGTGCGCCGATCGACTCTACCGGTTCGCTGTCGCCCGGCTGGGGTCTGCCGACGCTGCAGCCGACGTCGTGCAAACGGCGTTCATGCGGGCGGTGAAAAGCCGTCGGCAATTTCGCCGCGTCGAGAATCCGATCGCGTATATGTTTCAGATCGCGCGGAACGAGGCCATTCGTACGGCGTCGGTTCCTGGCTGGAAGGCCGAACCTGTCGCTGCCGAAGGACTGGCCGCCACCGACGACGAGGAGGCGGCCGACGACACTGAGGCGCTCCGCACGGCGCTGCGGCGACTGGACGATGACGACCGCGAGATCGTGGAACTAAAAAGTTACTCGGGGCTGACGTTCGCCGAGATTGCGGAGCTGACGCAGCGCCCACCGGGAACCGTCGCGACGCGCTACCGACGAGCACTGGAGTCGCTGCGAGGTTGGCTAGCGAAAGAATTTTCGCAAGAGTGAAGCGTGTTTGATGAATCTTGGAAAAAATCACTAACCGCTAGCCGGACGGCCACGCCGTCCGGGTTGAAGCGGCAAGCGATGCGGCGCCTCCGCCCGGACCGCGTGGCGGTCCGGCTATTTCGATAGACGAAGCAGACAGCGAGCATTTGGTTCGAATTGAACCCGAGACGAGAGTTGTGAACGACAATCAACTAAAACTTCTTGAGCAACGCCTAGGGCAGGGGAGCTACCCCGCGCCGGCGGCGCTGCGCGACGAGGTGCTCTCGCAAGCCAAGCGAGAATTACGCGCGACACGATGGGATCGGCGGTTGCTGCAATCGGCGAGCGTTTTACTTGCGATCGGAATCGGCCTAAATCTTTTGCTTGGCCTTGATCACAAATCGCCGCGTCGCTCGACGCTGGCCGTCGCTCCATCTCAACAGTCTCTCGTGCAAACCGCCGTGGCTATCGCTGAAACGACGGATGCTGAGACGGGGCGGCGATTTGTTCGACAGATAGCGTTCATCAATGGCTGGACGCTCAACGCCGAACAAACCGCGGAGATCGATGCTGCAATGAAGCGGCAAGCGAACCCATCGCACCTTTAGCTCAAGAACTGGCGGAATTGAAATGCGATTTACTCCTAGCAAACGGTTACTCAAACGCCTTGCGTTGGGGTTTGCAATCACCATTGGCCTGCTACTTATGGCAAACGGCGTCATGGCTTGGCGGGTCGAATCGAGATTGCAGGCAAGACTCGAGGCGATCCGTGCAGCGGGCGATCCTGCCAGCATCGCCGACCTTGCTCCAGCTCCTCTCCCCAACAGCGAAAACGCCGCCGCCTACATTGAAGCTATACGCCCTCAGATCGAAGCGTTCTCAAAGGAGTATGGGCGATTCTACGCCAAGACGGCGCTCGGAAAGGCCTACGACAAGGCGGAGATTCTTGGCGAACTACCGACTGCCGAGCAAGCAGAGGCAATGCGTGCAATTCTCAACAGCTATCCGTTGATTGATCAAGAACTAACTCGCGCCGCTGCTTGCGAGCAATTCGCATCGCGTGGCGACTTCACCGTTAACCATCAAGAGTTCCTTGAACAGATGCTTGATCGGCTGTCGAACTTCCGCGCGGCAGCAAGATACGTCGCTTGGCAATGCCGAACGCTACTTCAAGCGGGCGAGATTGACGCCGCCGTGGAGAAGGGCGTCGCGTTGCTACGACTCTCGCGACTCCACGACGAGGAACCTCTGCTTGTCAGCTACCTTGTGTCGATCGCTGTTCGTGGAGTAGCGATTCACGAGCTTTACCAGGCGCTGAATACGGGCCTCGCATCGCCCGAAGTGCTGATGAAACTTGAGACGGAACTAGCGCGGCAGGATGACCCGCATCGCTTCGCTCGAATGCTACGAAGCGAGCGAGGGTACGCGATGAACACGTTCGACCTCATGCCTGGACAGGATGTTAATCCGTTCTACTTCAGTATGGTCAGCTGGCCGATGAAGCAGTACTACCTCGGGGCGTCCGATCACTACGACGCTCTATTGAAGGCGGCGGATGGAGGCTGGGATGAATTCAGATCCGACACCCAATCTGGCGGCTCGCTTGCGGAACCGACCGGCCATGGCGTGTTAGCCGACTTACTAATGCCTGCGATGGAAGCGGCGGTCAGCGCCGAGGATCGTAACACCGCAATGCTGCGTTCGTTGCGGGCATTCAACTCACTGCTGCTTTACAAGGCCGAACATGGACGCGAGGCAAGCGGGCTAGCCGAGCTAGGCCTGCCTGCCGCGCAAATTGCCGACCCGCTTACAGGCAAACCACTGATCGCGAAACACACCGATCGTGGCTGGATCATTTACTCGGTTGGGACAGATGGCGTCGATGACGGTGGCGAGTTCGCGAAGCCAAAAGATTTTGGCGTAGGTCCGCCAAAGCTGGAGTCTGACGACAAGGACTCGGGCGACGACCAGCTAGAATGACTTGCTTCGGAGAGGATCAGCCGAATTTTTAGCGAGCACTGAGCCGCTCAATTTCCTCCGCCACCGCCGCCGCCCCCTTGGCCGGCTCTTGGCAAGTAAATCCCTCGCAGACGTATAGCGTTGGCTCACCCGCAGCAGACGCCTTGCCGGCAGTAAGAGCCGCGAGCAGCGGCGACTGGTCGGCTGCCTTCGCGTTGGCGCACGCGAGGACTTTGTTCGGGATGAACTGCCGCCGCAGCTCCTTCACCGACTTGGCGACGAGTTCGAACCCTGTGTCGCCCGCCAGCACCATTTCGAACGTCGGGCCAAGTTGGAAGTCGAGCGCGAGCAGCATTTGCCCCATCGCGGCGGGGGCCTGCTGCATCAGGCCGGCGGCTGCGGTGAGCGTTCCTTCCGCGGCGGCGATGTATTTTGACTCACCGGTGAGTTTCCCTAGCCGGGCCAATGCAAACGCGGCCATGCCGCTGGCGCTGGGAACGCTCGCGTCGGTAGCGTCTTTGTTGCGGGCTATCAGCTGTTCGTGATCATCAGCGGTATAGAAGAATCCGCCCGCCTGCGGATCGGCGAAGTGCGCCAGCACGATGTCGAGCAACCGCGCCGCTTCGGCCAGTCGCGCTGCGTCGAACGTCGCCTCGTAGAGCGAGATGAGTCCGTTCGCCAAGCACGCATAGTCGTCGAGGTAAGCGTCGAGCTTCGCGACGCCGTTGCGGTAGGTGTGGAGCAACCGACCGTCGGATCGCTGCAGCTTCGTGTGAACAAAGTCGGCCGCCTTCGCCGCCGCGGCGGCGTAGCGGGGTTCGTCAAGCGCTGCCGCTGCGCGAGCGAGAGCGTCAATCATGAGCCCGTTCCAGGCGACGATCACTTTGTCGTCCTTGCCGGGATGAACGCGTTTTTCCCGAGCGGCGAACAGCTTGGCCCGCGAAGCTGCGAGTTCCGCCGCGAGTTCCGCCTCGTCGCGGCGCATAATCGCGGCTGACTGAGCGAGCGTCTTCGGCAAGTTGAGAATGTTCGAGTCTTCGAAGTTACCCGCATCGGTGACGTCGTAAATGCGGCCGAACGTCGAACCGGCGTCGTCGCCCAACACTTCATCGATTTCGTCGGCCGTCCAAACGTAGAACTTTCCTTCGTGGCCTTCGCTGTCGGCGTCCTCGGCGCTGTAGAAACCTCCCTCGGCGCCGGTCATGTCGCGAAGGACGTAGCCGATCGTCTCGTGCGCGATGCGAGCGTAGTCGACATGCCCGGTGGCCTGATACGCCTCAACGTAGACGCTCGTCAGCAGGGCGTTGTCGTAGAGCATCTTCTCAAAGTGCGGCACGAGCCAGCGTGCATCGACTGAGTACCGTGCGAAGCCGCCGCCGAGCTGATCGTAGATGCCGCCCGCGGCCATGCGGTCGAGCGTGGTGCGCACCATCTCCAGCGACGAGGCGTGCCCCGTGCGATGCCAGAAGCGGAGCAGCAGTTGCAGATCCATCGGGTGCGGAAACTTCGGCGCTCCCCCGAAACCGCCCCAGCGAGAGTCGAACGTGCTCGTCAGCTGGCCAACGGCGGCGTCAATGAAGTCGCGCGACAACTCGCCCGGCGCCGTCGCTTGCCCGGCGCGACTCAGTTCGCCGGTGAGTTGGTTGGCCATTTGCTCGACTTCGCCGCGACGCATGAGCCAGGCGTCGTACACGGCGCGCAGCACGTCGTCGAAACCCGGCATGCCGCCGCGTGCCGAAGGCGGGAAATACGTGCCGCAGTAGAAGGGCTTCAACTCGGGCGTGAGGAAGACCGACATCGGCCAACCGCCGCGACCGGTCATCATCTGCGTCGCGTTCATGTAGATCTGATCGAGATCGGGCCGCTCTTCGCGATCGACTTTGATCGCGACGAACCGATCGTTGATCATCGCCGCGATTTGCTTGTCCTCGAAGCTCTCATGCTCCATCACATGGCACCAATGGCAAGCGGAGTAACCAATCGAAAGAAAGATCGGCCGCTGCTCGTTGCGAGCGCGCTCAAGCGCCTCGGGTCCCCATGGATGCCAATCGACGGGGTTGTCCTTATGCTGGAGCAGGTAGGGCGACGATTCGTTGGCGAGCTTGTTTGGCATGTTCAGATAATGACGAATGACGAAATCCGAATGACGAATGCCGCGAGCATTCGTAACATTACTTTGGCGGGGTTGAGCGACGAATCTTCGAGAAGATCAAATTTAGTTCGTGGGCTTCTTGCCATAGCGGCTTCGCCGCTTCTCGCTTTGACGCATCCGCACGCACTAACATACGTACCCAGTACTTGGTCTCGCGAGATTCTTTCCGGCACAACCCAATCTTGTGGCGGAAGTCTTTCTTACTTTCAGCGTCATCGGCCTCGCAGTAGTTGGCGCCAATACTCGTCGCGGCGCGAACGAACTGAGACAGCAGCGGCGACACCACCGGGCTACGCGAGAAAGTCAGCGCGAAATCAATCGCTTGCTCCGCGAACTGCGCCGTTCGCTCTTCCAAGTCATAAACTCGCCCAGGACTCGACGCCTCGCAATCCCCATTCGTCATTCGGATTTCGTCATTCGTCATTTCCGCAGCCCTCCGATTGAATACTCTCCTGCCACTCCAGCTTCATGTCAAAAAAAAACGCCCCGGAAAGCTTGAGGCCTTCCGGGGCGTTCGTCAATTTTAAGTCAATTCACTAATTAATTAGTGAGGCGTGACCGCATCGGCGCGGGGACCCTTCGGGCCACGGCCTTCGGTGTAGCTGACCGACTGACCCTCTTGGAGGGTGTCGAACTGGCCATTTTCAACCGCGGAGTGGTGGAAGAAGAGCTCGCCCTTCTCGCCTTGGATGAAGCCAAAGCCCTTGTCCGCAATCAACTTCTTGATCGTGCCTTCTGCCATAGTCGCAGAAACTCCCTAAACGAAACGAAAGAACTAACAAACGGGCCGCGCCCTCGTCTCCGCCAAACCCTGGCAGCTACGCGCGACAATCCCACAGTAAAGGAGCACCCAAGTCTTCCGCGATTGAAGAGAAGCGTCCGCGGCAGTCGCCAGAGAGCGATCTGAGAGGAAGAATCTAACACACAACACGGGGGGTTTGACTCGATACGACCCCAAGTCGCTAATTGTAGACGGCGACGCAGGAAAAGTATAGACAAATTGCCGTGAGGAATCGCAGTCGCTGCCAGCGATCTCCAGCCTCCTATCGTTCAAAAAGCAGCCTTTTTTCGGGGAAAAGGCGCTCCCGCGCCAATTTCGTTGCGAGCGACGATGGTCGAATCTACGATCTACTAGGGCGACGGGCGAACGCCTGATCTAACGCCTGTGCCGGTTGCGCCGACGGTGGGCGGTTCTCTTCTTTTTCGCAAAGGTTCGAAGATGCCCACGATCTCTGAAATGAGATTCATCCGACTGTTGGTTGCCGGCGTTGCAGTCGCAGCAGCGCCGGCTGCGTTCGCCTACCCGATCGGCTCGCAGTTCGCGATCAACTCGTCCACGTCGAACTTAAAGCTCAAAGCCACGGCGTTCGGTTTCAGCGACGACGACACGAAGAGCCTTACCGGTTCGCTGAACGTGACGCTCGATTTTGGAGCCAACGGGTTCGGCACGCCGGCCAAAGTGACAGTGAACAGCGGCACGATCACCCCGAGCGGCAATTATACGCTAACGCTCGGCTTTCCACCGATCCTCGGGATCAAGGCGGTCGCGAGCGGACTGGCCGCCCAGGTGTCGACGCCGACGCCGCCCGGCACGATGACGCGCACTGCAAGCCCCGGCGTCGTCTACAGCATCGACACGTCGCAGTTCTTGGTCACGATGAACCAAGGCTCCGTCGTCGTGACGGGCAGTACGAACCAGACGATCGACCTCGCCGCGGAACCGGTCGCGGGGACTTCGCCGCCAGGAACATTGGGGGCGCTCACTCTCACTACCGGCGCGACCAGCGGATACTTCACGCGAATCAACGCCGCATTGTCGCTGCCGTTCGACGTCACCGAAATCGCCGACCTCGACGGCACCGAGGTCGAGATGAAGGTCACCGGAACGGTAAACGCAACCTCGTCGTTCTACCTCGCGCTCGCCGGCATTCCGGGCGACTTCCAACTTGACGGCGACGTCGACGCCACGGATCTCGCCCTATGGAAAACCGGCTTCGGCCGCGAAACGGGCGCAACGCCAAATCATGGCGATGCGAACGGCGACGGCCGCGTCGACGGAGCCGACTTTTTGATCTGGCAACGCAACTTCGGAGTTCAACCGCCAGCGGTCGCTACGAGTGCTGTCGCCGCAGTACCGGAACCAGCAGCGATTGGCTCATGTGCTGCTGCGTTAGGCGCCGTGGCGGCAACGCGACGCCAGCGCAAGCAGATCGCTTGAGCTGAAAAAAATTTGGCCTGATCGCTTACGTGACCAGGCCGAATTTCGTTGAACGATCAAGCGAACGGGTTATTCGATCAGCCCGCCATGCGGTCGATGCGATTCACCGACAACTGCGAGGCCGCTTCCTCTTCAACGTGCCGGTACTGCATCAGGTAGGCGTCTTCCGGCGAATCTTCGTAGTAGGCCCGCAGCACGGTCACGGCGCGGAAGCCGGCTACCTTGAAGAAGAGCTGAGCCGGCAGATTCGTCTCGCGAACTTCCAGCGTGATGCGAACGCGGCGTTGGCTCGAAAGCTTGCCGAGCAGTTTCTCGATCATCTGCCGACCGACGCCGCGGCGACGGAACTCGGGAGCCACGGCGAAGTTCAGGATGTGCAATCGCGTCTTGTGGAGTTCATAGATCATGAACCCGACGACGCGCTCGCCGCATTCGGCGACCATGCCGATGCAATTGCGCTGACGCAAGCAACGGATAAAGTCTTCTTCGAACCAGGGGAACTCGAAGCTGTGACGTTCGATGTCGAGCACTTCGGCCATGTCGCGGCGGATCATCCACCGAATGTGAACACGGACTTGCTGCTGAGGATCGGCGCTCATCGAGGCCTCCTTCCATGTCGGCCGGGCGTTCATCGGGCGCTCCGCGGGCTATCTGACTGCTCATCGCCCGCGCGGCGACAAGGTCGAGTTGTGTTAACGGCAGGCCAACGGCATCCATGCGATCGGCGCTGATCGAGTGCTTCGCTGTCGCCTGCTAGCAGTCGAGAGAGTTGAACATTGCTGTTCGTCTCGACAGACACGGCTGGCGTCCATCGCTCCTTTGAGCGAGTCGAAAAAGTACCAAAAGGCTCCGAGAGTGCCAAGCGCGAAACTTCGCCCAGATATGGGGGTTGCGGGCGCGTCTGTTCCACATGACTGCAAACGCTGCGGCTCTCGACGGCGACGTCGCAGCGCCGATTTTACGGGCTGGCGCGGTCAGACCCAACCCGCCAATTGAGGGGCGGCTGCCGATTGCCGCCGAGATCGCGGCATGGCGGGAATTTGTGGGGTATTCTTCCAAAGCCGCCTCTGCCGACGCCCCAGCTTGCCTCGCTTGCAGAGATCCTCACCGGAACCGCCGCTGGCGTTCCACCCTCCGACCCGCCCCGCCTCCCATGCCAGACACAACGATGAATGCCGAGCGTACGACGCTCGCTGCCCCCGCCCGCGACGCTGGCTACCTGCAGCGGATGGAGGCGAACCTCGCGATCGCCGAACAGACGCTCAACGTCGCGTACGAACTAGAGCGGGCCCCGGCAATTGAACCCGTTCAGCGCACGAAGCTCGCCGTGTCGGTGGTGATTCCCGTCTACAACGAACGCGACACCGTCGTGGAACTTGTGCGCCGCGTGCAGGCGGTCGGCATTCACCAGGAGATCATCCTGGTCGACGACTTTAGCATGGACGGCACGCGGCAGATCCTCGTCGAGCTAGCCCGCGAAGCCGACGTGCGGATCTTGTTCCACGGCTACAACCGCGGCAAAGGCGCCGCGTTGCGCACCGGCTTCCAGCAAGCGAGCGGCGACGTGGTGCTCGTGCAGGACGCCGATCTCGAATACAACCCGAACGACTTGCCGCGACTGCTGGCGCCGATCGAGCGGGGCGATGCCGACGTGGTCTACGGCTCGCGGTTCCTGGAGAATGCAACGCAGGACAAGTCGCGCACGCACCGCTTCGGCAACTGGATGCTGACGCAGGCTTCGAACCTCGCTACCGGCCAGCGGCTCACTGACATGGAAACCTGCTACAAGGTCTTCCGCCGCGAAGTGCTCGACCAACTCGATCTGGAGCAGAACCGCTTCGGCTTCGAGCCAGAGATCACCGCGAAGATTTCGCAGCTTGGCTATCGCATCATGGAAGTGCCGATCAGCTACGATCCGCGAAGCTTCGACGAAGGGAAGAAGATCGGCCTGGGCGACGCGGTGAGCGCGATGTGGTGCATCGCGAAATACGGCGGGCGGTGGTAATGGGCGTAGGCACCAGCAGCAGTGAACGCCTTAGCCCACTCTCAATCACGTTCGACCTGAAGCCAAACGACCTGAGCCTAAAGAAGAAAACGGGGAACCCATTTGGGAATCGCCGCAGAGCGAAGTGGCAATTGATCTGTACATTTGAGACTAACCTTTGGCGGAGGATCCGTCTGCAATCCAATCCCCAATAAGTCGCTCCAGCGAGGCTGCTCTGTATCAATAATAAGGTGCGCCCATGCCTGCTGGTAGGCACGACTGATCGCATCGATGAGCGGAAGCCTCTCAACATCTGCGCGAATACTCGCCAAACGATTTGCCTTTTCACCAACACTTGCTTCCGTAAATCGCAAGCGGATGGATGGCGGAAGATTGTCGGCAGCCAATCTCGCTGCATTCTGGATATACGGCACGGTGGTCGCCATTAGCATCCAATTTACCGTGCCATCAATATAGGGAGGCTTTTGACGCCAGGCGTCTCCCACGCCTCTCATTGCGGCAAGTGAAACCATTTCAGCAAATATTTCCAACAAAACGTTGGAGCGCGCGGGGCCGAACTTAATGTGACCAAGCTCATGGGCCACTTGGTAAGCAAACTGCTGAAATCTTGTTCCGGTAGAACTAATCCGAACGCGATAAACTGAGCCAAAAAAATCCTCATCGGCCCAGAAAGCGAGCGGCGAGACACCATGAATGAGATGAATGGGGCGATCACCAAATGGCGGATCTCCTGGCACTAAAGCGTCCACGACACTTGCAATGCTATCTGCAACTGCAATTCGCTTCGATTCATCAACACCGTCTGCAAAACCTCTAGCAGCTACAATCCGCATCGAATGCCCTCCCAATAAACGCGAACTCGGGCGTTGAGCATCTACTCTTCCTGCTTCATGAACTTCGCGTTCGCCGTCGTATCAGGCGGGCCAAAATCGTAGACGCGATATTGCTTCGAGATTTTCGCGCCGCCCTTTTTCAGCGTCTTAAACGACAAGTCGTTGCTCTCGAGCACCCAAGAGAACTCGGCTTCTTGAATGCCCCAAGCAAGGGCGTCGGGGACAAGTCGCGACACCAGCGCGATGCCGACGCCCCAGCTTTGGAACTCCGGCAATACGTTCGTGCTGATGAGCCGCACCCGCTTGAGTTCTTTCTTGTTGCGGAGCAACTTCAGGAAGCCGAACGGGAAGAGCTTCCCGTCGATCGCCTTGATGCGCGGATTGAAATCGAGCAGCCCGAACATGGTGCCGATTGGTTTGCCGTCGACTTCAGCGACCGTCGTTAGTTCGGGGACGATCATCTGCTTCATCCCGGCCGCCTGCTTTTTCACCTCGCCCGCGGACATCGGCACGAAGCCCCACGTGGAGACGAGCGAGCGGTTGTAGATCTCGAGGAACGTCGCGATCTCCTCATTAAATCGCTTGACGTTCATCGGCCGGCAAACGAGCCCGAAGCGATCGATCACGATCTGGCTCAGATCGTTCACCTTCTGTGAAACTTCCTTCAGCATACCGACATGCCCCCAAAAGGCGTACATGTCTTGCGCCTTGCGGAAGCCAAAGCCCTCGATCAGCCGGCCGTAGTACGGCTTGTTGTAGGTCATCATGAACCACGGCGGATCGTCGAATCCTTCGATCAACAACCCGACCTCGTAGTTCAGCGAAGGGTTGGCCGGACCGCGGACCGCTTCGATCCCTTCGCTGGCGAACCAATCGAGAGCCGCATCGAACAGCTTGTTGGCGACCTCTTGATCGTCGATCGACTCAAAGAAACCGAAGAAGCCCCGCTTCTCGTCGTACTGCCGGTTGTGCGCGTGGTTGATGATCGCCGCGAGCCGGCCGACTGGCTTCCCGTCGATGCGAGCCAAGAAGTGGCGGATTTCAGCGTCGTCGTAAAACGGATGCCGCTTGAAGTTGAGCAGTTCCTTCTGCACCAGCCGGATTGGCGGAATCCAATTCGGGTCGCCCCGATAAAGGTCCCACGGCAGGTCGAAGAATTGCTTCCGCTCACCCCGAGAGGCGACGCGAATGACTTCCAATTGAGCCATGGCAGATGAGCCGATAATCGATGAATAAACGCGGGTGCGGCAGGAAGCGTGGCCCGTCACTGTAGACGCCGCGAGGCGGGGCGGTCAAGTTTGCCCAGGCGGCCAGGTCGCCGTAAAACAGGGCAATTCGGGCCCGACGACTGGCTGAAGCATCGTCACGCCGCCGGCTCTAACATCGGCCGTTCCTTTGATATATTGCCGCCTCTCTCGCCGACGCTGGGGAAGCTTATTCAAATGTCACGCTGCCTAATCACCGGAGCGAGCGGGTTCGTCGGCTCGAATCTCGCTCAGCGACTAATTCGCGACGGCTGGGAAGTCCGCTGCCTGCTGCGCCCCACTTCACGGGTTGAGTTCCTCGGCAACCTGCCGTTTGAGCGGTTCGAGGGAGGCCTCAGCGACGCCGATAGCCTCCGCCGAGCGGTGCGGGGGGTCGATTACGTCTTCCACGTCGCGGGACGCACGGCAGCGTTCAAGCCCAGCCAATATTTCGAAGACAACGTCGAGGGAACGCGCCGGTTGGCCGAAGCGTGCGCGGCACAACCGACGCCGCCGGGCCTACTCATGGTCAGCTCGCTCGCTGCGGGCGGAACAGGGACGATGAAGGCCCCTCGCACCGAGGCGGAGCCCGAACGGCCCGTTTCGAATTACGGCCGCAGCAAGCTCGCCGCCGAGCAAATGCTGGCGACCTACGCCGACCGGTTGGCCGTCTCGATCGTCCGACCGCCGATGGTGTTTGGTCGCGCCGATCGCGCTGGCCTACACCTTTACCGGACGCTGCGGAAGCTGCCGCTCCATTTGTCGCCTGGCGTGCGCCGGTTTCCTGTGTCGCTCATCTACGCGGCCGATCTGTGCGATGCAATCATCCGGATTGCCGCTCGCGGGGAACGCCTCCCAACGCTCGCAAATGGGCAGCCAAACGCCTCACAAGGAAAGTATTACGTCGCCGCCGAGCGCGACGTGACCTACGGCGAAATGGGACGGCTTGCCGCCCGCGCTGCCGACTTGCGCGTCGCGACAATTCCGATGCCCACCCCGATTTTCTGGGTAGCGGGCGCCATCGGCGAGACTGTCGGCCGCGTGCGCGGCCGCGCCGCCCTGATTAACTTCGACAAAGTTCGCGAAGCAACCGCTCGCGGCTGGGTTTGCTCCGACGAAAAGATTCGCACGACGCTCGGTTATCGACCAGCCGCAACGCTGGAAGAGCAATTCGCGGACACGGTGGCGTGGTACCGCGAACATAAGTGGCTGTAGGCGTCGTAGTGGCTGAAATTCGATTTACCCGCGAATCACGCGAATTGACGCGAATTTAGAAGCGATCGCATCCGCTAAACTTGCTTGGCGGATGGCGCTAGGCGGGTTACGCTCCTCTAAGACAACAGTGGGCTGCCACTGCCCCATGAAAATCATTCGCGCAGATTCGCGTGATTCGCGGGCTCGCATCTTTCCCTCTATCGAATCCCGCAACGCACCATGGCTCCGAACCTCAACTTCACGCAGTCGCAGTTCGACGTCGCTTCGCTTGGGCAATGCAACGTCGAGTCGCCGCTGCAACTATCGACGGTTCCTGGCGACGGGCGATGCGATTTTACGTTCGACGACGCGCGGATCCTGTACGAACCCCGCTTCCGCACCGGCGAAGCAATCTGCCCTCTATCGCTGGAACACGCTGGGCCGCGACAGAAGATTTTTTTCGATCCCGCAAAAGTAAAGGCGGCGATCGTCACCTGCGGCGGACTGTCGCCGGGGATCAACAACGTCGTCCGCACCGTCGTCCTCGAGCTGATTCACAACTACGGCGTGCCGCAAGTCGTCGGCATTCGCTTTGGCTACGAAGGGCTCAACCCCGCCGTCGGCCGGCCGCCGATGAGCCTGACGCCCGAAGTCGTCGAGAACATCCACCACCACGGCGGAACGATTCTCGGCACCTCGCGTGGCCCGCAAGAAGCTAATACCACCGTCGACTTCCTGGTGAGCCAAGGAATCAACATCCTGTTTTGCATTGGCGGCGACGGCACCCAGCGAGGTTCGCACGCCATCGCGGTGGAAGTCGCCCGCCGCGGTTTGAAAATCGCCGTCGTCGGCATCCCGAAGACGATCGATAACGACATCGAGTTCTGTTACACCACCTTCGGCTTCGCCACCGCGGTGGCCGAGGCAGAGGTGGCGATCGACCGCGCCCACGTCGAGGCTAAGTCGGTCGACAACGGCGTCGGCCTCGTGAAGCTGATGGGACGCGAAGCCGGGTTCATCACCGCCACGGCCGTGCTCGCCAGCGGCGAAGCAAACTTCTGCCTCGTGCCGGAACTGCCGCTGGAACTCCACGGTCCGCATGGCTTCTTGGCGAAGCTAAAGCGGCGGCTTCAGGCCCGCTCGCACGCGGTTGTCGTCGTCGCCGAAGGGGCAGGGCAACATCTGCTCAAAGAAATCGCAGGCGCCGACGCCTCCGGCAATCGTCGCCTGGCAGATATCGGCTACTTCCTGAAGGAGCAGATCGAGTCGTACCTCAAGGCCGAGGGAGTGCCGACCTCAGTGAAGTATTTCGACCCCAGCTACCTTATCCGCAGCTTGCCGGCCGAGGCGGTTGATTCGTTGCTCTGCGAGCGTTTCGCGCGGGCCGCGGTCCATGCGGCAATGTCGGGCCGCACCGACCTGCTGATTGGCCTGTGGCACAATCACCTGATCCACGTCCCGCTGACGACTTCCACAGGCCTGAAAAAGCGACTCGATCCAGAAAGCGAACTCTGGACAAGCGTTCTGTCGCTGACAGGCCAGGAGAAGTGGTAGCCGTGTTTCTAGCCCCGGGCTCCGCCCGGGGGTGAGCTTCCATTCCGATGAGCATTGTCGCGCGTGACGCAACCCCCGGGCGGAGCCCGGGGCTAGGAACGCGAGAAGGCGTTGCGATGCGTTCTAGAACGTATCGAAAGGATTGTCGTCTTCCGCCGCATCGCCTGCGGGCGCATCAGCAGGCTCAGCCGGCTCTTCGCTGAAGGGACTGGCATCCTCTTCGGCCGCTGGTGCCACCGCCGGGGGTTGCGTGGCGGGCGCTGCCGCGTCGGCTGCAGGCGTCTCGTCGCCGACAGGCTTGTCGGAAGCTGCAGGCGGAGCGACTGGCTGGCGATACATGATCGGCTCGTTGACGCCGATCTCGTGCAGACACTGCACTAGGCCGTGATCGTTCACCAGGAAAATCCGATCGCTCTGGTCGTTCACCAGCGTCTCTTGGCCTTCGGCCACCGGCAGGCGGCAAACGGGCCGGCCCGTCGCTGATTCAAGAATCAACAGGTTGCCCATGCGATCAGACGCGTACACCCGCTCTTTGCCGCGAGCGGCAAAATGGCTAATTCCCGGGGCCACCCATTTCCCTTGCCCAGTCTGCGAATCGAGAGCGTGCAGCGCTGGCTCGAACGACGCGACGAACGCCATATCGCCCACGACGGCGGGCGAACTCGTGATCGCATACCCAGTCGAGTAGCGCCACGCCTCCTGACCGTTCATTTCGTTGAGGCAGTACAGATAGCCGTCGGTCGATGCAATGTACAAGTAGGGAGACTGCTGAGCCGGCGAGGTGACGATGTCGTCATCGGTCTGCATCCGCCACATCACGCCCGGATCATCGGCGTGACCGACGTACAAGAACCCCGTGGCAGTCGGCCAGCTCACGACATTGCCGGTGACCGTCGGCCGCAGAAAGGTACGCCCCTTCGACTGGTAATACCACGGCTCAGCTACCGGATCTTTGAGGTTGTAGCCCTCAATACGCCCCGTCATGAGCGCGACATAGGCTGTCGTGTTACTGAGCGCCGGTCCCGACGCCGGGGCGCTCCCAAGTTCGCGAATCCACTTCACCCGACCGGTGTGACGATCGAGCATGTACAACCGGCCGCCGCTGACGACGCTGATGAAGTCGCTATTCGCGCCTGGCCCAAAGGCGGCGTGCCCAGGATTTCCCACCTGACGAGCCCATAGCTGCTCGCCCGTCTCGGCATTGAGCGCCGTGATGATGCCCGAATCAGTAACCCCGTACAAACGATCGAAGTAGAGGTACCAGGTGGTGACGCGGCTTCGATTGGCGTCGACCGGAATCTGCGCAAACCAAGCCCGCTCCAGCCCCTTGCTGGCGGCCAACTCGCGCGTGACGAGTTGCCCTTCGCCCTGCGCGACGGCAGACGACGACCACGCCGCCATCCAGACTAGCGAAAGGGCAAACCCTCGGCGAACGGCGGTGCTATTCCAAAGCGTCGGCATCATCCTGGCAGTCTCGTCGTACGAAAGGGGCGCAAGTGGCGAAGATCGGTCGTCGAAATATCACGCGGGTCTCAGCTGCCTAGTGTAATCAGCTAAAATCGACGGGACAAAGACTTCTCGGCCCTGTTCAGCCGCCGTACCACGCTCACGCAATGTTCATATTCATGGAATCGCGCAGTCGACCTCGCTCTCCGCCGAATCCACGGGACCAGACAGGGGCCGAAGCACGTTTCATGCCTAGACCAGCCCGCAGCCCGTCCCTTACGATACAGGTCGGCCCGAAGGAACTGGCCAAATTTAGGCGGTTTGGCACCTACCCCCAACCCGCGCCCTTTTCAGCCAACTGATTGCGGGCCGGCTCGGAACCCGGCACACACCCCCATTGCGAACGCCCCCAACCGGGCGGCCGTTCCCTCCACCCCTGAACGAAGCCATCGTGAGCTCTCCGCCGCCAAGCCCCGACGCCGCTGCCACGGCACTGCTCGACGAGGCGGTCGGCTATCTCAACTTCTCGGCGGGGACGAGCGATCCGAAGTTTTTGGCCAATCTGAACGGCCTGTTCCGCGCCATCGAAAGCCAAGCCCCCCCCGAGGACGTCCTGCCCACCCTCGGCCGCTGGCTACTCGGGGCCGTCGACCGACTCCAGAAAAGTAGCGGCGCCTTCGCCGATTCGAAGCAAGCCCGCGCGGTGATCGCGCTCGCCACCGACAAGCTCCCGAAGGCCTACTGCGAATTTCACCGCGACCTGCTGCACCACCAGCACCCGTGGGAACTCTACCGCCCGTTCTTCATCGGCCGGGCATGCGAGGCGATTCTCGCCCAAGGGGGCCCCTGGAACGAAACCGAACGAATCATCGACGCGGCGATCGCTCAGCTCAACGATTACGTCGGCTACCGCCCCACCGCGGTGCTGGAATCGGGCGCCCGCAGCGATCCCTACCCCCATGAATTCGTTCGCCCCGTACCGCTGTTCGTCCGCGGAGCGGGCGTCGCCACCGGCCGCTACGAGGCGATTGTCTCTCGCGCCCTTGAGATCCTCCGCAACGCTGATCCCGAGATCCTCTCGCGGGCGTGGTTCGATCTCGATCGGCTCGAAGAGGTCGCCCTCGACCCGCGGGCATACGATTTCGATCACCCGGTTAATCGCCGCCCCAACTACCACTTCGGCCAGTGGGACACGCACCACATTTCGAACGCGGGTTACTACTCGCGGTTCGTGCTGCAGCAGGTGACGCTCGACGCGCTGCTTACGCGCTGCGATCCGCGCCACTGCCCGGCGGGGATCGACCCGAACGACCGCATCGACGAAGCAGCCGCGGTGCTGGCGGGGACGATCTTGATGGCCTCGGGCACCAGCGGCGACTCGCCCAACCGGCACGATTCGTCGGTGACGCTCTCGACGCTGCTGCCGGTGATCGCCTCGTACCGCGACGACTTCTATCGCCAGTTGCTGGAGAGCGCCGCCGGTCCGCATGGCGATCGGCTTCGTGATGAAGCGGTACGCACCCGCCAACCGTTCGGCGGCGCGCGACAACACCTCAACCACGAACTGGCCCGCCGCCGTGCGATCCAACTGCAGCGAGTTCACCTGGCGCTGCTGTTCGCCCGTATGGGCCGTACGGAGGCCGCGCTCAAACAGGCCGACTCCGTCCGCGTCGCCTCGGCGCGAATGCTCACGGCGATTTACTGCCGGCTCACCTCGGGGCACGACGCACTCGATCGCGACGAACTTGAGCCGGTCGTGGAAGATCTGGAACAGGTCGAAGCGCTCCTCCATCGCGCCATTGAGTGCGGCGCCCTGGTCGACCCGTGGAACATCGTCGGCTTTGCCGCCAACTTCAGCCTGTTCCCCGCAATGGAGAACACGGTCCACGACTGGCGCGTCGACGAACTGATCGAACTCGTCGAGCAGATTCTCGATCTCGCCGCCCGCGCCTGGAGCGAAGCCGCCGCCGTCGACAACACGACGCTGGAAACTCGCTTCTCGACCGTCCTCACGCGGCTCGCAATGTGGTGGGATCAGTTCGCTTCCTCCACGATCGAAGGCGTGAAGCGGCTCGTGGCGAAGGAAATTGAAGTCTCGGCGAACCTCGTGTCGGGCGCCCTCAACGCCTGGCATAAGGCCGGCGCCGCGGCCGGCGACATCGCCTTCTGGCGGCTGTTCGTCGACCAGTTCGATTCTTCGAAGGCGTTCCAGCTCGTCATCGAAGCGCTTCTCGACCACGGCGACGTCGTCGCGGCGCGGGCGCTGATGATGCAGTGGGTCAACCAGCGCGATCGCACGCCGCTGGAAGATGGCGACATCTCGTTCCACCCGCTTGCGTTCCAGTGGCTTGCCACCGTCGAATCGCAGCAACACGCCGGCGACGGCGACCACTGGCCGCAGATCGCCGCGTTCTTCGGCTACCTCGAAGCCAACGCCGAGGAATACTGGCAAGCGCCCACGCTGCAAATCGGCGGCGGGGGCGTCGGCTCCGCGTTGCTCGACGACGACATCCCCTTCGGCGATCCCGCCGACGACGATGACTTCGACGACGATGCCGACTACGAATACGAATTCGACGATGAAGGCGAATTCGACGAAGCGATCGAAGGCGAAGAAGATGACGACGACGAAGAGCGCGACATCTTCGACGCCGCTTATGACGACGTCACCTTCCGCGACACGACCGACGATGGCATCGAAGGCGACATCGTCGACGACGGCGTCGAGCCCCTCTGCACCGAGTGGGAATACGAAGCCGATCGCCTTGAGCAACGGCTCAGCTTCCTCAACACGGTCGCCCGTCTCTGGAAGCACGCGGCGATCACCTGGGGCGGCGACGCTCAGCGGCCGGAACGCGCGGAGATTCTCGAACAGTGGCTCAACCAGGCGGGCAACAATTACCGCCAACTGCTCGAACTTCTCGAAGCCGTTCACCGCTACCGCTTTCGCCAACCGAGCGGCTCGCACGAATCGCTCGTCGAATTCGACCGCCTGCGGACGATCAAAGACGCCCTCATTCAGAAAATCGTTGGCACCTGCGTCGAAACCGCCACAGCTGCGCGGCTATTGATGACGACGCGCAACGACGCCCGCGACGCCGAACGGTTCGGCGATCCGATCGACGCGGTGTCGGTCTCGCTGTTGCGAGCCGTGCTGGCCGGCGACCCCGACCAGGTTCGCGCCGTTTGGGACGACTTCCTCAAAGCACTCACGCCGCGGCAGTTGCTGTACGTCCCCCATTCACGCGGCGGCATCCCGAAGCAGGTCGTCGTCACTCGCTCGATCCAACGACTGCTGCACGACCTCCTCGGTTGGTTGCCGCGGCTTGGCTTGATCCGCGAGACATGCCAGCTGCTCCAACTCGCCCAGGAACTCGAAAGCACCAACCCCGTGGGACAGGGGGCCGTCACCGAATTCGACAGCCTGTTCGAAGTCGGCTACCAGTCGATCGTCCGTGCGATTGTCGAGTCGGCGAGCGATTGGGAAGAGCCGAGCGAGGAAGAGACCGATCGCGACGCCGATCACATCCTCGTCGACGTGCTGCAACAGCTCACGGAGCGACAACTCGACCACTGGCTCACCCACAGCAAAACGCTGCGGCTGAGCATCGTCGAAAAACTCGCCGTCCCGGCCGACTACTGGCCGCGGTTCGTGACCTTTGTTCAGCGCTACGGCGCCGACCTGTTCACGCAAAAGTTCCTCAGCCTCGGCAACCTCCGCGGGATTCTCCATCAGGGAGTCGCCGATTGGCTGATCTCGCTGAGCGTCGACGAAGACGCGATGGAAAATATCAAGCTCCTCAGCGAGATCGACGAACAGTGGGATCGCGACGACGTCGTTGAGTTGCTGTCGATCGCCATCGAAGCGGTCGTCGAGAACTACCGCGCCTACCGCGACTACAACACGACGACGACGCAGAGCGACCACGGCGAATTGCTCTACATGTTCATCGACTTCCTGCGCCAGCGGGCCGCTTACGACCGTATCGCGTGGAATCTGAAGCCCGTCGTTTGGGCCCACGAGATTCTCGTGCGGCAGGGGCAAGAATCTGCCGCCGAGATTTGGCGCCAAGCGTTCGCCGAACGGACGAGCGAGGCGGCCGACCTCCATATCGCGCGGCTCAACGCCCTCGCGAACGAGTATGGCATGCAGCTGCCGACGATCGCCGACCGCCTGAGCGAACGCTTCATCCGCCCGCTGGTGATCGACGGACTACGGGCGATGGTCGAACCGGCAATGGATGGCGACGAAGCCGAGCGGCAGGAAGCATTCACCGCGTTAGAAAGCGAGATCGCCGAACTAGTCAGCGAACCGCACGGCGCCGGGCTCGACGTCCCCGATTGGCTCTCGGCCCTGGAAGACGAAGTGACCGAGGCGCGGTCGAAGCTAACCCACGTCTCGTCCTCCGACCGCCTGTCGCGGCGGATCGGGCAGGTGCGGCTCTCTTGGGACGAAATCTTGTCACAACTGAACGACTAACCTTACGCCCAGCCGCTGCTCTAAGTTCAAGCGCAGCGAACGTATCGGCTAAGAACCCGTCGTCGTCCAACTCAGCGCATCGTGCGCCGCTTCGATCATCGCCGCATCGATCGTATCGCGACCTTCCGCCGCCGCGCCGAGCAGGGCGTGGTCAGCCAGCCGGTTGATCTTCCGCGGCACGCCGTCCGAGAGGGCGTGTAAGGCGCCAAGCGCCTCATCGTCGAAGATCGGCTGCTCCGCTCCCGCGGCCAGCAGGGCGTGCTGGATATAGCCGACCATCTCGGGTTCGCTCCATGGCTCCAGCTCGACCCGCAGGTCGAGGGCGTCGAGCAACTCGTCGCCCATCCGTCGGGCGCCGGTCTGCGTCGCGGCGAGCACCACGGTCAACCAGGGGGTCGTCCCGCTGGCGAGGCTCAGCAACCGCAGCAGTTGCAGGCGGACGTCGGCGCCAGCCTGATCGGCGTCGTCGAGTAGTAGCGCCGTCGCAGCGCCGGCGCCCCAGCCCACGGCCGAGCCGTGGTCGGTGATCCGGCGGAATAATTGCACCACGTCATCGCTCGACTTCGGGCCCAGTGCGAGCTGAGCCGCAGCTTGCCACAGAAACTCTCGCGGCGAGAGCCCGGCCAGGCTCATCATCGCGGTCTGAAGCCCTTCGTACCGGCGAGTCTCGGCGAATTGCCGCAGCAGCGCCGTCTTTCCGACGCCCCGCCCAGCGAGGAGCAAAGCATGCCGCCGTTGTTCGGCGACGTAGCGCAGCCGAGCGATCGCCTCGGTTTGGCCTTCGCCTTCGAAGAACGGCAGGCCCTCGCCGCCCGCGAATGGCGAGCGTTCGAGGCCCCAATGGGCGTGGTACATGGCGAGTCTCTTGAGCGACGGCTCGACGGCAGACAGAATGCTGCCTGTTCCATCGGCGCCAGCGACGGCGGAACTTGCGTCGGTGCGCCACTCCGCCGCACCGTTTGTGCTAGCACCCCCTCGAATCAGAACCTCGCCATGGCCCGCCGCTGCTATTCCGACGCTCCCATCACGGGCGACCAGGCGACCCTCGACGGCAACGAAGCCCATCACTTGCTCCATGTGCTGCGGGCGACGCCGGGGATGGCGGTGACGCTGTTCGATGGCTCGGGGCAGGAGTTCGACGCCGAAGTGGTCGCGTGCAAGCGGTCGACGGTGGAGCTGGCGATTCTGGAAAGCCGGCTCGTCGATCGCGAACTGCCGCAGCCGCTGGTGCTTGGCGTCGCGCTGCCGAAGGGTGACCGCCAGCGATGGATCGTCGAAAAATCGGTCGAGCTCGGCGTCACGCGGATCGTGCCCCTCGTCACGGAACGGAGCGAGAAGCAGGGGGGCGATAAGCTCGGCCGGTACGTGATCGAGGCGAGTAAGCAGTGCGGGCGGAATCGGCTGATGGAGATTGCCGAGCCGATGCGGTGGAGCGACTGGCTGACTGCAAGCGATCTCCTAGACGAGGGAACTCCCACCCACCGCCGCTGGGTCGCTCATCCGACCGGCGTTCGTCCGACGGCGGCGGAGTTTGCTCAGCAGTTGCCGACGCTCCTGGCCATCGGCCCCGAAGGGGGGCTCAGCGATGGCGAGGTCGAAGCAGCCACGGCAGCAGGTTGGAAGGCAGTTGGCTTAGGCGAACGGATCCTGCGGATCGAGACCGCGGCGCTCGGACTCGCGGCGTGCCTGACAATCCCGCAGCCTTAACGCAGGCGCGGCTCTCAAAGCCAGCGTCCTACGCAATCACTTTTCACGGTTTGGGAGTTTTAAGGCCCGGGAAGAATCTTTCCTGGGCAAACGCCGCCCGCTGCGGTGTCTCCTCTGCAGAACCACGTCCCATCGGCCCGGAATCGCCATGCCGAGCGTCGACGCCACGCTAATCGCCGAGATGCTCGACCGGCACGCCGCCGCGCTCGCCCTCTACGCGCGGCAGTGGACCGCCGCGGCCGACGACTGCGTGCAGGAAGCCCTCGTGGAACTCGCCCGGCAGCCGACGGCGCCCGACAACCCCGCGGCGTGGCTCTACCGCGTCGTGCGGAACCGCGCCCTCAACGCGATGCGATCCGAACGCCGCCGCACCGCACACGAACACTCGGCCGCCGAAGTGCGAGCGGCTCGACCAACGCCGACCACCGACCCCGCCGACGCCGCCGGGCTCAACGATGCGCTGGCGACGCTCGAACCCACCGCCCGCGAGATCGTCGTCCTGCGCGTTTGGGGCGGGCTCGCATGGCAGGAGATCGCCGAGCTGGTCGGCGGATCGAAAAGCAGCGCTCAACGAACCTATACGCAGGCACTCGAACAGCTCCGCAATCACTGGGAGCCGCAATCTTGCTGAGATTAACCATGGCTGACGAGATGAGACTACCAGAGGAACTGGCGGCGTTCGAGGCGCTGCTCGCGGCGCGAGCGCTGCCGGTGAGCCGCTTGGATCGCGATCAGGTGCTGTACCGCGCCGGCTGGGCCGCGTGCGAGGCGCAGCATTGTTCCCCTCCCTTGCAGGGAGGGGGCAGGGGAGGGATTCCCGACCGCCGCCATATCGCAGCGTGGTCTTGCGCTAGCGCAGCGATGGCGGCCTCTCTTGCAGTGGCGGTGACACTGGGATGGCCGAGCGCTAAACAGAGTAAAGTCTCCGAACCAGAACGCGCCGGGGGCGAGACGCCCCGGCTCGCTGTGTATGAGGCTCCTGCGACGGCCGTCGCTCAAGATGCGAGCGATCGCAGCGTAACGACGCCGTCGCTGCTAAGCGAGCTTGATCGCTTCCTAGCCGCCGACGCTCGTAATGCACGGCCCACCCTTGCAGGCCCATGGTTCGCGCTCCGCCGCCTCGATCGACCGGCGTCTGCTTCTCACAATGACCAGATCGCCGTCGACGCCGAGCCGACGCCTGCCACGCCGAAAACAATCCGCAACCTGCAACAAGAACTCCTCCCCGCCGCCCCCGCTCCTCCCCGCGTCGTCTGGCCGTGGGAACGAACCCCTTCGGGAGATTCAATATGAACTCATCCAAACACTTCCTCATTACACAACGAGTGCTGTGGGCCGCAGTCGCAGCGTCCTGCTTCGCAAGTTCGCCGAGCATTAGCCATGGCGAACTCACGATGGTGCAAGACGCCGACGGCCAGCAAGGACTCACGGTCTTCAAGATGACCGTCACGCCCGCAGCAGAGCCGGTGCCGGCGCTCAAGCATCGACTGACGCTTCGCGAACGGGAGCTAAAGCCGGGTAACGCGGCAACGCATTATTCGCGGGCATTCCCCGAAGGAGGCGTCGAATCGATCTGGAAGCGTCTGGAGAAAGAGTACGGCGACGAGGAGGTCCATCGCTGGTACGACCAAACGCTGCCGCTGGAGAAGCTGCCGCTCGACAAGGCAAAGCAGGCCGCAACGAGTTTCCAAGACATCATCGACAACTTCGTCGCTCCGGGAAGCGAGCGACTCGACTGCGACTGGGGGCACGGCATCATCACCGAACTGCGAGGCCCGGACATCTACGGGTTTCGTCTGCCGGAAATTCAAGCGATGCGTGCGATCAGTCGCGGCCTGATGCTGGCGGCGCGAGTGGCCGTCGCCGACCACGACTATCCGCAAGTGATCAATCTGCTGCGGATGAACTATCGCCTCGGCGAGGACGTGGCGAAGTCACCCTTCATTGTCAGCGGATTGGTGGGGCTTGCCATCTGCGGCATGGGGAACGCCGAAGCGATCGAGTTGATCTCCGCGCCCGACTCGCCGAATCTCTACTGGGCCATCGCCGAGTTGCCGCGGCCGCTCGTTGACCTGCGGACGTCGATTCGCCATGAGCTGTCGTTCAACGTCGCCATCTTTCCGTTCATGGAGTCGCCCGAGACGGCGCAACATTCGCCCGAGCAATGGGCGCAACTGCTGGCCGATAGCTTCATTAGCTTGCAGCAACTCTCTGCCAACGGCTCGGCTCAACCCGATCCGCAGGCGGCTCGGCTGGCTGTGGCGGGGTGGGGGGTGCTCGCCTATCCAGCGGCGAAGCAGCGATTGTTGGATTCGGGAATGGAGGCCGCGGTCGTCGAGGCGATGCCGGTCGGCCAAGTGCTCGCGATCGACGCCGCGCGGGAGTTCCGCCGGATTGCCGACGTGATGGAGAAGTGGTGGTACGTCCCGGTGGCGCAGCTGAAGGGCGTGGCGATCGACTCCGAAGAGTTCAGGGGAGGCAGTTCCCTTGAGGGTAACTTCGCAAAAGCGGCCGCTCAGGTGATGCTCCCCGCATTGCGGTCGGTGCGGAGTGCGGAGGTGAAATTGGAGTGGCAACTCAACGCCCTACAAACGATCGAAGCGATTCGCATGCATGCCGCCCAGACGGGCAAGCTTCCCGCAGCTCTCGATGAGATCAAGGCCGTCCCGCTTCCCCTGAATCCGCTGACCGGCAAGCCGTACCAATATCGCCTCGACGGCGACACGGCGATTCTCGAGTTGCCGTCCAGCGACGGCATCTCAGGGTCGGCATGGCGATTCGAGATCAAGCTGGCCAAACCGTAGGTCGGGCTTTAAGCCCGACGGCAGCGCGAGATATTCAACCACCCTCGTCAGTAAAGACGGACCATCACATGCTCCGACACATTTCCATACTCGCTTTCCTCACTCTCAGCCTCGTGGCTGCTCCGCTCGCCGCCGCCCGCGCCGACGAGCATGTCGCCATCGCGCCCGATCTCACCGCCGACGTGGTCGGCGTCGGTGTGATCGAACTGCGACGCGTCGACGTCCCGGCGTTTGTGGCCGAGGCGATTAGCTTTGGCGTCATCCCGGAAACGGAGGCGCCAGCCGCCAAGCAAGGTGCAGCCGCGATCCAGGGAGTGTATGGACTGCTCGAAAAGTTCGGCGCCCGGCGTGCGTATGCCATACTGCGCGTGAGTGACGTTGCGGAGGGGGGAATGACTTGGATTGTCGAGATCGACCGCGGCGGCAACGCGGCGGAGGCGGCCAAGTTCCTCAACGAAATGCGGCAAGAATTGAATCCTCGCGGCGCCGGGTTGCCAAGGCATGAAGTGCGAGACTTCCTCTACCCGGGCGAGTTCGCGGTGATCAACGAAACAATCGTCGCGGCAGGTTCGCCCAAGCAGCTTGAACGCGTGCGAGAACTACATGCCAAGGCTGCCAGCGGTTCGCGATCTGACGTCCTCGCAGCCCTCGCGGGACTCGGCGACGCCGATGCGGGAATCGCGCTCGTCGGCGACGCTGATAGTCGGCGGGTGCTGCGCGAGATGTTTCCGCAACTGCCGGAGCCGTTTGCGGCGATCAACGGCAAGTTCTTGGCGAATGACGTGCGCTGGGCCGGGGCGGCAGTGAAGTTTCCGCCGAAGTTCCAGTGGTCGTTCGTCGCCGATGGCGCCACGCCCGAAGCGGCAGGCGTGTTGGAACAAGCGACCAAAAATGGCATGGCGCTCGCCGGCGTGACGCTGCTCAAGCAATCGATCGACGGCCCGCCGGCGCATCGAGAGCGAGCCAGCACGTTCCTGCCGCTGTTGGCGCTAGTGAAGCCGCGCGTCGAGGGAACGCAGCTGTCGATCTCCTTTGGCGACGATGAGCAGCAGCTCGCGTTCATGCGAGATTTCCTGCCCGCGATGACGCAAAAGTGGCGTAACGAGAGTTACCGAAATACGCGAATCAATCACTTCAAGCAGATTGGCCTCGGCTTGCTCAACTACGCGTCGGCACAGAAGGACGTCTTTCCTGCGGCCTCGAGCAGGGATGCCAATGGTCGCCCGCTCCTGAGTTGGCGCGTCCACGTCTTGCCCTATCTCGAAGGGGGACAGCTCTGGAAAGAGTTCAAACTCGACGAGCCTTGGGACAGCGAGCACAACCGCAAGCTGATTGAGCGGATGCCGGAAGTCTTTCGCGATCCCGACCCCGCCGTGCAAGCGGCGATTGGCGATCGCGGACGGACGACGTTCGTGGCGCCGATCATGGAAGGGGCGGTGTTCGCCGCGAAGGAAGGAATTTCGTGGAAGGACATTAAGGATGGAACGTCGAACACGGTCATGACGGTGGAGGTCGTGCCGGAACGGGCGGTCGTTTGGACGAAGCCGGATGACTGGGAAGTTGATCTGGCGAACGCGCTGGCGGGCGTGAAGCGGGATGACCGCGAGCAATTTGTCGCGGGATGGTGCGACGGCTCGGTGCGCTATTTGAGCAACGAGATCGATCCGGCGGTTTTGAAAAAACTGCTGACTTACGCGGGAGGCGAGGTCGTTGGCAATGACGAAATCAAGTGAGCGCTACTTCGTGTTGGAGGGTTGATGCTCAGGCCGCGAGGCGTTGTTTTGGTTGAGTGATTAGCGACACTACGATCAGCGTTGCGAAGCCCAACGGAATCGTCACGATCCCCGGCTGGCTGAACGGGACTATTGAATCGGCTTTATCCCAACCGTAAACGCTCGCGTAGGTGTCGCCGCTGAGCAGGATCCAAGTGAGCGAGCTGATCATGCCGACGAGCACCGCGGCGATGATCCCTTGCTTCGTCGTGCCGCGCCAGAAGAGGAGCATCACCAGCGCCGGCAGGTTGGCGCTCGCGGCGACGCTGAACGCCCAGCCGACGAGGTAGCTAACGTTCAGCTCTTTGAACGCGATCCCCAGGAAGATCGCAATGACGCCGACGACGACGGCGGCGCACTTGGCGACGAGCACGCGCTGCTGATCGCTCATGTGGACGGTCGTCACGCTCTCCAGCAAGTCGTGCGTCACGGCGCCGGCGGAGGCGAGGATGAGGCCGCTCACCGTGCCGAGGACAGTGGTGAAAGCGATCGCCGAGATGATGGCGAACAGGAGTTCGCTCATGCTGCGAGCGAGCAGCGGGGCGGCCATGTTCGAGTCGGTGACGTCGAGCGCGCCGCTCGTCATGGCGCCGAGGCCCATGTAGAGGGTGAGTACGTAGAAGAAGCCGATGCAGGCAATGCCGACAATCGTGCTCTTACGCGCGGCGGCTTCGTCCTTCACCGTGTAATAGCGGATGAGGATGTGCGGCAGCGACGCCGTGCCGCAGAAGAGGGCGAGCATCAACGAGAGGAAATTGAGTTTGTCGGAAAACTTTTCGCTGCGGATGCCGGCGAAGGTGGGGCTGGCGCCGGGTTGCAGGATTTGGCTGCCTGGCGTCGGCTTCGGCGAGAAGGTCGTCGTCGTTGAGCCGTCGTCGCCCTTCGTTTCCGTCTTGCTCCAGAGAACGACCTCGCTTTGCTCAAGCGTGCTAAAGAACTCCAGCGGGCCAAGCGCGCCCGTCTTCTCGACGCCGCCTGGCAGCTTGCTAATCGAACCGACTGGCTTTAATTGAGCTTCGCCAGGTTCGTTTCCTTTCGGCAATCCGTTCACGAGCACGGAGCCGTCGGCTTGCTTCACCATCGCCTGTGCCGCAGGTAGTTCAGGATCAGCATGCAGGCCGCGTTGCAAAATCATCACCGTCAGCACAGAGCTGAAAACAATCAGCATCCCGCCTTTGATGAACTGCACCCACGTGGTCGACACCATGCCCGCGGTGACGACGATCACGATGACGACGGCGCCGACCATGACGACGCCTTGCCAATGCTCCCAACCAAGCAGCGGTCGCACCAGCACGCCGGCGCCGACCATTTGCGGGATCAGATAAAAGATGCTCACGGCCAGCGTGCTGACGCCCGCGGCAAGCTTGATGCCGGGCGAGTTGAACTTCGCGTTGAGCGCGTCGGCAAACGTGAACTTGCCGAGCCGCTTCATCGGTTCGGCGACGACGAACAGGGCGACTATCCAGCCGGCGAGGTAGCCGATCGAGTAGAGGAACCCATCGTAACCGTAGAAGGCGATCATGCCGCAGATGCCGAGGAACGACGCGGCCGAGAGGTAGTCGCCGGCGAAGGCGACGCCGTTGACGAACCAGGGGATCTGGCCGTGAGCGGCGAAGTAGCCGGCGGAGTCTTTGGCTTTGCGGCCGAGGTAAAAGCTAATGCCGAGCGTGATGCCGACCATGCCGAGGAAGATGAGGATCGCGAGCGTGGAAGGTTCGTGGGACATGCGAAGATAAGAATGCTGAATGCGGAAGGATGAATGGGGAATGAGGGAGGAGGCGATGCTTGGCGTCTAGTCTTGCGCGTGGCCATCGGGAGGTGCGTTCGTATTGGGGGCTTCGACGCGGCAGAGGTAACCGTAGAGGAGGGCGAGGAGCAAGGCGCCGGCGATGAGGGCGAAGCCGTACCAGATGGCGAGGTTCACTCCCGACCAAGGGAGCCGCGCCATCGTTGCCGGCGAGAAGGCGGCGAGCAGGACGAAGCCGCCGTAGAACGCGAGGTAAACGAAGAACAGAATCAGCCCGATGCGGGCGTTGCGGTTGGCCATGGAATTACCTGCCTGGTCGACTGGTTGCGGCTGTCGTTTTTGTCGCGTCATTTTGTCGCGAACGCGATTTTTGGCGACAGAATTCTATGTCGTTTCTTGAAAAGGGGTTACGTCCTGGCACAACGTGATCTGCGGCTGTTTGTCGCGACAAAATTGCTTGTCGTTGCGGTCAACGGCCTTCGGCTTCGCGGCGGCGTACGCTACTTGCCATTGCGGCGTAGAACGCGACCCCCGGGCGGAGCCCGGGGCTAAAAATGCGCATCGCTCCGCGGCGGCCGCCGATGGCCCGACGCATCGAACATAGAGGAGTCGGCGGCCGATGGCTACGACCTATTTTCGGCCACCCGCGGCTGGTAGCCGCGGGTCAACGACCCGGCGGAGCGATTTCGAAGGGACGCAAGAAATCAAAGAATCGGGCGCACGAGTCGACACAACCTCACAACGCCCGCACCGCGTCCATCGCTTCGCGGACGTGGGCGTCGGCGGCGAATTGGGCGCTGAAGATGTTTCGCACAATGCCCTGGCGATCGATCACGTACGTGACGCGGCCGGGAATGAGCCCCAGAGTCTTCGGCACGCCGAAGGCCTTGCGCAGCGCACCGTCTGCGTCGCTCGCCAGTAGGAACGGCAGCCGATTGCGGCTGGCAAAACCTTCGTGCTTCTCGCTCGAATCGCCGCTGACGCCGACGACGGTGGCGCCCGCTTCGACAAATTTTTCGAACGAGTCGCGGAACGCGCAGGCTTCCTTGGTGCAGACGACGCTGTCGTCGCGAGGGTAGAAAAAGAGCACGACGACGTGCTCCTTCCAGAGATCGGCGAGCGCGATGCGCGTGCCGTCGTGGAGGGGGAGGGTGACGTTGGGGGCGGGGTCGCCGGGTTGAGTGGAGGGCATGGGGAGGACGAGTGCAGCGTGGGTTCAGACTGGTCGCTGAAGCGACCAGTCCGTGGGTCGGGCTTTATGGGGCCAGACTTCCGCTGCTGCTCCGGCGGCGGGCGATACATGCTAGCGCGACGCAGGCGGCGAGCGCCATGGTCGACGGTTCGGGGACGGCCGCGGAGATCTGGATGTTGTCAACGTAGACGAATGCGTTGTCGCTGACCACATCCGTCGACAAGGCCCCGAAAGAAAACCGGACGCTGCGGAGTTGCGTCGCGCTGTTCGCGGCCGCGTTGTAGACCTCTTGCCCGTCGAGGGCGACCGACAACCGCTTCAGATTCAGGTCGAGCGCCAGATCGACGTGCCGTGCGGCGAGATCGGCGTGCTGCCCCACCGTGGTATAGGTAAAGTTTTGCACGACGACGGCCCCGGTGTTCTCGAAGCGTAGGGCCGCGACGCCTGGGGCATCGAGGAGGATGTTGAACAGGTTCGCCGAGCCAATCAATTGCTTAGTGAGGAGATCGAAGCTGATTTGGAACTGTTTGTAGGGCGTCCCCGCGTAGGGCGAACCGACGTCGTCGACGAGGAATTTGATCTGGTCGTAGAAGAAGCTTTCGGGGTTGCCCTGCGTGTTGAACTCGAACGACTTCGTGGGGAACGGCGATCCGGCCGGGGCGATGCCGACGTTGCCGAAGTTCGTTAAGTAGGTTGGCGAGGCGACGGCGTCGGCGTTTTCGTTGTAGAGGGGCGCCAACGGAGCGGCGGTGGCGAACGACGAAGTGAGAAGCAGAGACAACACCGCGGAGAGATAACGAGACATGTGGCGCGCCCGGGGCCGATTCGGTTCATGAGGCCGCCACGACGGCGACTTCGGTCGCCGACTCAGAGCGATTCTTGTGCCTGAGCGGATGATCGCTTGAAGCGCGTGCGCGGCGACGCGACCGCTGCGTCATGCGATGGAGGGCCGTGCGTGATGACGGCACCCTAGCGTGGGCTCGGACTGGTCGCTTAAGCGACCAGTCCGGGGGTACGTTTGATGTTCACACTCTAAGGGCGAGCGCCGCTAGGCTTACACCACCTGGGCAGGCAAATTGATGCCTGGCGCCGGGAGATTCGTAAAACCCATGAGGTACTCGTCGATCGAACGAGCGGCGCCGCGGCCTTCGTTGATGGCCCAGACGACGAGCGATTGGCCGCGGCGGCAGTCGCCGGCGGCGAAGACGCCGTCGAGGTTCGTAGCAAACTTGCCGTGCTCGGCGGCGAACGTGGTCCAGCCGCGGCGCGGTTCGACCGTGTTCATGCCGAGCATTTCGGCGATCGTCAGCTCGGGGCCGACGAAGCCGGTGGCGAGGAGCACCATCTCGGCGGGCCACACCTTTTCGCTGCCGGGGACTTCGCTGAACGGCGCCCCGCCGGCGACCGGCTTCGACCAATCGACTTCGACGGTGCGAACGCCCTTCACGTGGCCAGCGTCATCGGCGACGAATTCCTTCGTCATGATGTTGTACGCCCGCGGATCTTCGCCGGTGATCGCCTTCACTTCGGCGTGCGAGTAGTCGACGCGGAAGATGCGCGGCCACTCGGGCCAGGGGTTGTTCGCAGCGCGCTCGGCGGGCGCCGGGGCGAGGAGTTCAAAGTTGACGATGCTCGCGGCGCCGTGGCGAAGGCTGGTCGCGATGCAGTCGGCGCCGGTGTCGCCGCCGCCGATGACGATCACATGCTTGCCGCGGACCGGCGTGAACGCTTCATCGGTGAACTCGGAGTCAAGCAGGCTCTTCGTGTTGCGGGTGAGGACGTCCATCGCGTTGAAGATCCCCTTCAGCTCGCGGCCGGGGGCCTTCGCCGTGGGATCGAACGTGCGGGTGGCGCCGGTGCAGAAGAGGACCGCGTCGAAGTCGTCGATCAGCTTCTGCGGTTCGATGAACTTCACTTCGCAGCCGCGTTCTTGCATGATCTGCGTCATGTGGCCCGAGGGGAACTCTTCCTCGCGGCCGATGTGGGTGCAGGTGACGAAGTTGACCCCTTCGTCGCGGAGGAGCTGAACGCGGCGTTCGACGACGCCCTTGTCGAGCTTCATGTTGGGGATGCCGTACATCAGCAGGCCGCCGATGCGGTCGGCGCGCTCGTAGACGGTGACCGTATGGCCCGCCTTGTTGAGCTGCGCGGCGGCAGAGAGGCCGGCGGGGCCGCTGCCGACGACGGCGACCGTCTTGCCGGTGCGGTAGGTCGGCACGCTCGGCTCGACCCAGCCCTCCTCCCAGGCGCGGTCGATGATCGCGTTCTCGATGTTCTTGATCGTGACCGGCGGGTTGTTGATGCCGAGCACGCACGAGCCTTCGCACGGCGCCGGGCAAACGCGGCCGGTGAACTCGGGGAAGTTGTTGGTCTTGTGGAGCCGATCGAGCGCGTCGCGCCACCGGCCCTGGTAGACCATGTCGTTCCACTCAGGGATGAGATTGTCGATCGGGCAGCCGCTGTTCGACTGACAGAAGGGGACGCCGCAATCCATGCAGCGGGCGCCCTGCGTCATCAGGTGCTCGACAGGAGCTTGGGTAAAGATTTCGAGAAAGTCGCTCGCGCGCTCGACCGGGTCGCGGTAGGGGACGGTCTCGCGGGGGAACTCTTTGAATCCGGTGGGCTTTCCCATGGCAATCTCTTATCTAACTGAAGCGGGAGGATCTCACGCAAAGGCGCGAAGGCGCAAAGGGAATACTGGTCAGTCTTCTAGGCCGTTGACGACTCTGGAAATTCCGTTGCGGATTAGTTCCTCGTTGAAGTTGATTAATAGTCCTAAGCGTTTGTCTAACAGTCGCAGGTAAGTGAGCAGTTGCTTCTTGTGGACTGGCGTGACCGTCTCGATTGATTTGATCTCGACGATCACTTTGCCTTCGACCAACAGATCGAGGCGATAACCTTCCTCAAAGCAAATCCCGTCGTAAACAACCTGAACTGGCAGTTGTCTTTCGACCTTTAACCCGCGTTTACGAAGTTCGTAGGCCAGTACGACTTCGTAAACCGACTCTAGTAACCCTGGCCCTAGCGTCTTGTGAAGCTGATACGCGGCATCGACGATCTGCTGTGAAATCGGATTCTCATCCATCACACGATTCCCGTCAGTTGCTCAGTACCGCCGTTCCTCCGTGACAATCTCTCCGTTACTTATTCTCTCTTTGCGCCTTCGCGCCTTTGCGTGAGATCTTTCTTCTAGACCGCCGCGGGGGCGGCGTGCTTTTGTTTGGCGGCGGCTTTCTTTTCCAGCAGCACGCGTTTGTAGTCTTCCGGCATCACCTTGACGAACTGCGGCAGCGTTTCGTCCCAGCGGTCGAGGATGTCGCCGGCTCGCGGGCTGCCGGTGAGGTTCTGGTGCAGCTCGATGAGTTGCTTCAGTTCCTCGACGTCTTCTTCCGCTTCGACGGCTTCGGCTTCGACCATGCCCATGTTGAGGTTGAGCAGGAAGCGTTCGCGGTCGGGGGCCCAGACGTACGCGACGCCGCCGCTCATGCCGGCGGCGAAGTTGCGGCCGGTCGAGCCAAGCACGACCACGCGGCCGCCGGTCATGTACTCGCAGCCATGGTCGCCGACGCCTTCGATCACCGCCGAGGCGCCGCTGTTGCGAACGGCGAACCGCTCGGCCGCACGGCCTCGCAAGAACGCCTGGCCGCTCGTGGCGCCGTAGAGGCACACGTTGCCGACGAGGATGTTCTCTTCAGCGACGAAGCTGGCGCTCGCCGGCGGGTAGATCATGATCTGACCGCCCGAGAGGCCTTTGCCGACGTAGTCGTTCGCATCGCCTTCGAGTTCCAGCGTGACGCCCTTCGCGAGGAAGGCGCCGAGGCTTTGGCCGGCCGAGCCGGTGAACTTGAAGTGGATCGTGCCGTCGGGCAGCAGGTCGGCGCCATACTTCTTGGCGATCTCGTGGCTGAGGATCGTGCCGACCGCGCGGTCGGTGTTGACGATCTCGACGTCGGCCTTCACCTGCGTGCCGGCGACGAGGGCCGGTTCAGCCAGCTTCAGCAGCGTCCGCATATCGAGCGATTGCTCGAGGCCGTGATCTTGCTTCCGCGTGTTGTAGGTGCCCGCTTCGGGGTACGGCTTCTTCGCCGGCATCAGCAGATTCGTGAGATCGAGGCCGTCGGCCTTCCAGTGGCGAATGGCGGCGTCGGTTTCGAGGCAGTCGACGCGGCCGACCATCTCGTCGATCGTGCGGAAGCCGAGGCTTGCCATGATTTGGCGAGCATCCTCGGCGACCATGAACAGGTAATTCACCACATACTCCGGCTTGCCGTTGAACTTCTTGCGAAGTTCCGGATCTTGCGTGGCAACGCCGACGGGGCAGGTGTTGAGGTGACACTTCCGCATCATGATGCAGCCGAGCGTGATCAGCGGCGCCGTGGCGAAGCCGAACTCTTCGGCGCCGAGCATCGCGGCGATCACGACGTCGCGGCCGGTCTTCAAACCGCCGTCGGTTTGCACGATGACGCGGCTGCGGAGGTCGTTCATCACCAGCGTCTGGTGGGTTTCGGCGAGGCCAAGTTCCCACGGCAGGCCGGCGTGCTTGATGCTGGTCAGCGGCGAAGCGCCGGTGCCGCCGCCGTCGCCGGCGATCAGGATGTGATCGGCGTAGCCCTTTGCGACGCCCGAGGCGATCGTGCCGACGCCGACTTCGGAGACCAGCTTCACGCTGACGCGGGCCGAAGGATTGGCGTTCTTCAGATCGTGGATCAGCTGCTTGAGGTCTTCGATCGAGTAGATGTCGTGATGCGGCGGCGGGCTGATGAGGCCGACGCCGGGGGTGCTGTAACGAATCCGTGCGATCGTGTCGTCGACCTTACGGCCGGGCAACTCGCCCCCTTCGCCCGGCTTCGCGCCTTGCGAAATCTTGATCTGCAGTTCGTCGGCGTTCGCGAGATAGTTGATCGTCACGCCGAAGCGGCCTGACGCTACCTGCTTGATCGCCGAGCGCTTCGAATCGCCGTTCGGCAGCGGCTGGAAGCGGATCGGATCTTCGCCGCCTTCGCCGGTGTTGCTCTTGCCGCCCATGCGGTTCATGGCGATGGCGAGCGACTCGTGCGCTTCGGCCGAGATCGAGCCGAACGACATGGCGCCGGTGCAGAAGCGTTTGACGATCTCCTTCGCCGATTGCACTTCTTCGAGCGGAATCGACTGCGCGCCTTCCTTGAACTTCAGCAGGCCGCGCAACTGGCAGCGGGTGCGGGAGTCGTGGTTGATGTGCTCGGCGAACCGCTTGTAAGCGTCAGGGCTGTTGTTACGCGCGGCGACCTGGATATCGGCGATCGACTGCGGATCCCACATGTGGCGTTCGCCTTCGGCCCGCCAATGGAACTCGCCCGGGTTGGGGAGCATCGGCATCTTGCCGGCCGGCGTTTGCGGATAGCCGAGGGCGTGGCGCCGCAGAGCTTCTTCGGCGAGGACCTTGAAGTCGACGCCTTGAATGCGGCTGGCGGTGCCGGCGAAGCAGCGGGCGACGACTTCGTCGCGGAGGCCGATCGCTTCGAAGATTTGGGCGCCCTTGTAGCTTTGCAGCGTCGAGATGCCGATCTTCGCCATCACCTTGAGCATGCCCTTGGCGACGCCGGTGCGGTACTTCTTCACGAGCTCGTGATCGGCCGCGGTGACGGGGTCGTGGGTTTCGCCGTCGGAGACGTTGTCGATCGCGGGGTGCTGGTCGCCTTCGCCCGACTCGTCGGCCTTAACAGTCGACTCGCCCGAATCGAGCAACCCTTCGCGGCGGGCTTGCCAGAGCGATTCGAACGCCAAGTAGGGGTTGATCGCATCGGCGCCGTAGCCGACGAGCAAGCAGTGGTGGTGCACTTCGCGAGCTTCGCCCGTTTCGACGCAGATGCCGACGCGGGTCCGTTTCTCAGTGCGAACCAAGTGATGGTGAACGGCGCCGGTGGCCAGCAGCGAGCTCAGCGGCACGCGGTCGGCGCTGATCTTGCGATCGGTGAGCACCACGAGCGTGTAGCCTTCCTCGACGGCGGCTTCGGCCTCTTGGCAAACGCGCTCGAGCGCGGTCACCATGCCGGCGGTTCCCTCTTCGCGCGGCCACGTGATGTCGATCTTCTTCGAGCGCCAGCCGCGGCGGTTAATCCGCTTGAGCGCGGCCATCTGCTCGTTTGACAGAATCGGATGCGGCATCCGCAAGCGATGGGCGTGCTTCGGCGTCGTTTCGAGCAGGTTCTGCTCGGGGCCGATGTAGCACTCCAGCGACATGATCACTTCCTCGCGGATCGAATCGATCGACGGGTTGGTGACCTGTGCGAAGAGCTGGCGGAAGTAGTCGTACAGCATCCGAGGCTTGTCGCTGAGACACGCCAAGCAGGAGTCGTTGCCCATCGAGCCGATCGGATCCTTTTGATCCTTGATCAGCGGCAGCAGCATGAAATTCATCGTCTCGGCGGTGAAGCCGAAGGCCTGCATCCGCTCAAGCAGCGTCTTGCGGTTGAAGCCGTGCGGACGCTCTTCGGGGTGGAGCTCGTTGAGGTCGATCCGCTCCTTCTTCAGCCACTCGGCGTAGGGACGCTGGCTGGCGTATTCGTGCTTCAGGTCCTCGTCGCGAATCAGCTTGCCTTGCTCGAAGTCGACCAGGAACATGCGGCCCGGCTGGAGGCGGCCCTTGGCTTTCACGTTCTCCGGCTTGATCGAACGCAGGACGCCGACTTCGCTCGCCATGATGACGCGGTCGTCATGGGTGAGGTAATACCGCGACGGACGGAGGCCGTTGCGATCGAGCGTGGCGCCGATGAACTTGCCGTCTGTGAACGCGATCGACGCGGGGCCGTCCCACGGCTCCATCAGGCAGCTGTTGTATTCGTAGAACGCCCGCTTCTCTTCGGGCATCGTTTCGTGGTTTTGCCACGCCTCGGGGACCATCATCATGACGGCCTCGGGAATCGAGCGGCCGCTCATGAGCAGGAACTCAAGGACGTTGTCGAACGTGCCGGAGTCGCTGCAGTCGGGCTCGACGATGGGGAAGAGCTTCTTCAGGTTGTCGCCGAACAGCTCGCTCTGCACCATGCCTTGGCGGGCGAACATCCAGTTCGCGTTGCCGCGGAGGGTGTTGATTTCGCCGTTGTGGCTCATGAAGCGGCACGGCTGAGCGCGATCCCACGAGGGGAACGTGTTCGTTGCGAACCGCGAGTGGACCATCGCCAGATGGCTGGTGTAATCGTCGTCGGCGAGGTCGGGGAAGTAGTGGAACAACTGGTCGGTCGTGAACATCCCCTTGTAGATGATCACCTTCGTCGACAGCGAACAGATGTAGAAAAGCTTCGCCTGCTTCAGCGTCTTGTCGGCGCGAAGCTTGTTGCTGGCGCGCTTGCGGATCATGTAAAGCTGACGCTCAAAGGCTTCGCCCTCAACGCCATCAGCGGCGGCGACGACGAGTTGCTCGATCGCAGGTTCCGAGGCGCGAGCCGTCGGGCCGAGGTCGGCCGCAGCCACGTCGGTGGGGACCTTGCGCCAGCCGATGAGGCGCTGGCCCTGCTCGGCGACGATCTTTTCGACCGTTTCCTTGCAGATCTTGCGCTCGGCTTCGAGCTGCGGCAGGAAGACGTTGCCGGCGGCGAAACGGCCCGCGGCCGGGAGGTCGACGCCGAGGTCGGCCTTCACCGCCTTCACGAGGAAGTCGTGGGGCAGGGCGGTGAGAATGCCGGCGCCGTCGCCCGTGTTCGCTTCGCAGCCGCAAGCGCCGCGATGGTCCATGTTGCGCAGCACTTCGATCGCATCCAGGACGATCTGATGGCTGCGCTCGCCCTTGATGTGCGCGACAAAGCCGACGCCGCACGAGTCATGCTCGAACGCCGGGTCGTACAGACCGTGCTTCTCGGGGAGGTGAACGAGCGGGAGTTGGTTTTCCATAGCAACACTTTCCAACGCGTAGGCCGCCTTCTTACTGATGGCGGCGGTTTTAATTTTTCTCACGCAAAGGCGCGAAGGCGCAAAGAAATGCACCCGCTGGTTTGCATGATTTCTTCTACTTCTATCTGCTAATGCTTCGATTTAACGGTTGTTATGTTTTTCAATCTCACCCCTTTGCGCCTTCGCGCCTTTGCGTGAGATCTTTCTTCTACGCCCTTAAGCTGGCGCCTCATCCAACTGGAACGCGCTCGCCGGCACGAGGTCGGCCGAGAACTCCGCGTCGGCCTTCAGCAGACCGACGAATTGTCTGGCGAGTTCGCTCAGCGGGCGGTCGCGGCGGTGGACGATGCCCAGCGGACGGAACAGGCCGTCGCCGCCGATCGCGATCTTGGCCAGCGAGCCCATCGCGATCTCACGGCGGACGCTCGGCTCCGGCAAGATGCTGATGCCGGCGTCGATCTCGATCGCGCGCTTGATGGTTTCGATGTTGTCGAACTCGAGCGTGACGTTCACTTCGGCGTGGTTCTGCGCGAGCGCCCGATCGATCGCCGTGCGCGGCGCCAGGCCATTCTCGAACGCGACGAACGATTCGCCCGCCACCGCTTTGAGTTCGATCGCCGTCTCGCGCGCCAGCCGGTGCCCCGGATGGCAGACGACGACCATCGGCTCGCTCCGCCAGGGGATCGCCGTGAGCGTGTCGGTTTCTTTCGGATAGCTGACGATCCCGAGGTCGGCGTCTTCGTTCTCGACTTCCTCGATGACGCGATGGGGGTGGAGGTACTCCAACCGCACCGCCGCCCGCGGATGTTCCTTGCCGAACCGCTGCATGAACGCGCTCATGTGATGGAGGCCGACCGAGTAGATCGAGGCGACCACCAGCCGACGAGCTTCGGCGTCGTGCAGCGTTTTGACTTCTTCTTCGAGTTCCTCGTACTGCCGGACCAACTGGCGGCAGCCGTCGTAGTAGCGGCGGCCTTCCTCGGTCAGTTCGAAGGGGCGCTTCGAGCGATCGAGCAACTGGACGCCCAGGCGCTCTTCGAGCGCCTGGACCATGTGACTCACATTCGATTGCGAGATGTCGTTGTCGTCCGCCGCGCGGGAGAAGCTCCGCCGGTCGACTACGTCGCAGAAGATTTTGAGTGAGCGAATATGCATGGCGTTGAATGCAGGACGCGTGGGCGTCGGTCTTGCGCAACCGTTGGGCGTGGCTGCGCGAAGCTGATTTTTCGGTGCGCGATTCGGGGAGTGTCGCCGGCAAATCCGACAACGCCGAACCGATTTCAGCGGCTCCCGCCCAGCGAACCTGCCGGACGGGACCACGATTTCTGCTGGCAATGGGGCGGTAAATGACGCTTAACGAGTTTGCGCCGTCGATCCTCGACTACCGCCGATGAGCTTCCGATGCCCTGAATCACCTTTCGCGATACAGGCCATGGCCAGAATCAAAAATCGCGATAGTAGGATAAGCATGCTGGCGCGGTCCGTCAAGTCGGGCCGGAAATGCCGGGAAAAGGGGCTGCCTCAGAGCCCCCTGACGCCCCAGAGGGGGGAATGAAAAAGGGTCGGGCCAAAACTGGCCCGACCCTTTCGGAGCTTCGAATTGTTGGCCGCCTCGCCTCTTGGGGCGCCCCGGCCAATCGCCGCCTATTTCCCCGGCAGCTTGTCGAACTTGTACTCGTGCCCGCGGTCGCGGAGGACTTCGGCCTTCACGATCTTGTCGGGGCTGCGGACCGGTTCGCCGCGCTTGATCGACGAGGCGTTGTCCATGCCGTCCACCACGCGGCCGAAGACGGTGTGGCGACCGTCGAGGAACGAGGTCGGCACGAAGGTGAGGAAAAATTGCGAGCCGCCCGTGTCGCGGCCGGCGTGGGCCATGCTCAGGCTACCGCGGAAGTGGTGGCGGTAGTCAGGCTTGTAGCATTCGCACTTGATGCTGTAGCCGGGACCGCCGCTGCCGTTGCCGTCAGGGTCGCCCCCTTGCGCCATGAATCCGGGGATGACGCGGTGGAACGTCAGGCCGTCGTAAAATCCGCTCTTCACGAGCGTGAGGAAGTTCGCGACGGCTTGCGGGGCTTCGTTCTCGAACAACTCGATGACGACGTCGCCCTTGGTAGTCGTCAGCTTGACGCGCGGGTTGTTATCGGCCTTCGCTTCGGCCGCGCGAATCGCCGACTCCTTCTCCCATGCCTTTTTCATCGTGGTCAGATTGCCCTGCGCTTGCAGGCCGTTCTGCACGAGGTTGGGGGCGAGGCCGCCGACTTCGCCGTTGGCCTTTGAAGACTCGGCGAAGTAGCGTTCGGCGAGGTCGAACTCGTTGCAGTTGTAGGCGGCGAGACCGCCCCAGAAGTAGAGCTGCGGGTACTTCGCGCCGGCGCCGGCATCGATCAGTCCGCTGATGAGCTTCAACGCTTTTTCGTATTGGTCGCCGCCATCGCCGTTAGTCCCGCCGTTCAGCTCGAACTGAGCGATCACGACCAGCGTGTCGTTGACCTCGGGGTAGGCTTCGGGGTCGGCTTGGTAGACGGCCAGGCCCGCCTCGCCGATCTTGTCAATCAGAGCTTCCGCCTGGCGGTAGAGGTCGACCACCTGCTTGTCGAGTTCGGCTCGCTTCTCGCCCTTGGCCGCTTGGCGCTCCTTCTGAACCGCGGGGATCTGCGCGACGACCTCTTGCCATTGCTTGCGAATAACTTCAAACGCTGCGCGGGCCTTCACCGCTTCGGGCGAGGGCTCCGGCTTCGTCTCGGCGTCGCCTTCGGCGGAGGTCTTCGCTTCATCGGCAGACGCCGCTTCCTCCACGGCTGCTTTCGCCGGAGCAGCGTCCGCTTTGGCGGCGTCGGCGGCCGGGGCCGTCTCCTGAGCTGCGGCGAAACGCCCCTGAACGATCAATCCGAGAGCCAGCAACAGCAGAACAATCCTTGACATCGGGCAAAACCCCAAGCTCTAGTTGCAATGGTAGAGAGGCTGAAACAGCATCACAGAATAGCAAATTCGCCTAAGCGACGGCAGGCGCCGCGAACAGGCTGTTGAACCACGACGGCACAACGGACACGAAGAATCTGTGTTCTTGTCGCTACGTATCAGAAATTGGGAAGTTCGGTCAAAATAGGGCGACTCACCTGAAATCGCTCACTGGCTTCGCAGCGCAAGCAGTTGATAGGGACTTTCCAGTCAGGCCATATACATCTCCTCGTCGTGCCCGTTGTGCCGTCGTGGTAAACCAGAGAACCTTCGATGGGCAAACCCAAACCAAAACGCCGCGTCGCCGACGAGCTCAATGCACCGATCGAGCTGAAGATCATCGGCGGCAAGCATCGCGGGCGGAAGCTGACCTACGAACCGTTCCGCCGCGGCGAAGATCCGGTCACGCGACCGATGAAGCACCGCGTCCGTGAGTCGATTTTTAATTTAGTCGGCGTCGGCGCCGAGGGGCGGCATGCGATCGACCTGTTCGCCGGCACCGGAGCGCTCGGCCTGGAGGCGATCAGCCGCGGCTCGGTGCACGCGACGTTCATCGAACGCCATGTGCCGACGGCACGGGTCGTCGAAGAGAACATCAAAGGCCTCGGCCTCAAGGATCAAGCGACGCTGTTGGTGACGAGCGCGTTCCTGTGGGGGAAGCGCAATCTTGTTCAAGGCGAAGAAGGTTGGTGGCGGGCCGACGGACAAGCCGCTGGCGTTGGCGCCAAGGGCGCGGCTCCGCCGCCAGGTGCGGTTCCGTGGCTCGTCTTCTGCAGCCCGCCGTACGACTTCTTCGTTGACCGGCAGGAAGAGACGCTCGGCCTGATCGCCGCGGTGATGGAGCACTGCCCGCCAGACAGCATCGTGGTAACCGAAAGCGACGAACGCTTCGACGCGACGCTGCTGCCGACGGGCGAGCAGTACAACGGCGTGAAGGAATGGGACGTGCGTACGTACTCGCCGGCAGTGGTCGGCATTTGGCAGAAACGCGCGAATACTTGAAGCATCGCGCACGAATACAAATTACTTATCCAACCGGAGTCCACTGATGATCCGCAGCCTCTTCTCAATCGTTCTGCTTCTCATGCCGCTTGCCGCGATCGCCGCGGAAACGCCGAAGGAAGAGTTGCTGTGGCCGGCCGACCATGCCGCCAACCAGGGGGACGAACCGCGGACCGTCGACTCGCCGGAGTGGACCGAGCGCGTGACCAAATCGCCGACGCTTACCTATTTCATGCCCGATAAAGAGAAGCGCAACGGCGCCGCGATCGTGATCTGCCCCGGCGGCGGTTACTCGGGCCTGGCCATGGAGAAAGAAGGCCGCGAAGTGGCGGAGTGGTGCCGGGCGCACGGCATCGTCGGCGTCGTGCTCCGTTATCGCTGCGGCGGCGGGAAGAACCAGCAGCCGGTGCCGCTCGACGACGTGCAGCAAGCGATCCGCACGGTTCGAGCCCAAGCGAAGGACCTGGGCGTCGATCCGGCGAAGATCGGCGTCTGCGGCTTCTCCGCCGGCGGGCATCTCGCCTCAACGGCAGCGACGATGTTCGACGACGGCGATGCCAAGTCGACCGACCCGATCGCCCAACAGAGCAGCCGGCCCGATTTTGCCGTGCTGGTGTATCCGGTGATTACGCTCGTGGGGGAAGCAGCGCATCGCGGTTCGCGCAACAATTTACTCGGGCCCGATGCAAGCGAAGAGCTCGCCGCGGAATGGTCGACTGATCAACGGATTACCGACAAGACGCCGCCGACGTTCCTCGTGCATGCGAGCGACGACGGCGGAGTGCTGCCGAAGAACAGCATTCTGTTCTACGAGGCGCTGCTGGCGAATAAAGTGCCGGCGGAGATGCATATCTACGAAGTCGGCGGGCATGGCTTTGGCATGTTCCGCGACAAGCGGCCGGCGGATTTGTGGCCGAATGAGCTGGAAGCTTGGTTGAAGGCGCGGAAGATCGTTGACTAACGCGAACTTCCCAGCAGGCCATCCTCGTCATTCTGAGCGGAGCGACGAATCTGGCAGCTCGCTTGATACGCCAGACTCTTTGTTCCGTTCAGGACGACGGGAGTCTTACCCTAAATCCCCTGAAATCTGTAGCCACTCGCTCTCTAGTTCCGCGATCTCCGTCGCCATCGCGGCGATTTGGTCTTGGACGCGCTTCGACTCTTTACCGTCGGTGATCGTCATCAAGCTCGCGGTGAGCTGCTTCTTCTCGTCATCGAGCTTGGCGATCTTCCGCTCAACAGCCTTCAATCGCTTCTCGAGTTCGCGTTCTTCTTTACCCGATAGCTGCCGCGTAGGCGTTGCAACGCCGCCAGTCTCTGCGGCGTGCTTCGCCGAGGCGCCGGCGTTGTAGGTCGAGTGCTCGGCCCGCAGCCCGCTTTCGAGTTCCTTCTGCACGCGGTAGACGTAGTCTTCAAAGCTGCCGGGGTAGCTCGCGACTTTGCCGTTGCCGACCTCAATGACGGTGTTCGCCACGCGCTGCATAAAGTGGCGGTCGTGACTCGTGAAGATCACCGTGCCGGGATAGCGGCAGAGGGCGTCGGCAAGGGCCTCGACCGTTTCGACGTCGAGATGGTTGCCCGGTTCGTCGAGGACGAGGATGTTGTGCTGTTCGAGCAGGAGGCCTGCGAGCACCAAACGGGCACGCTCGCCGCCGGAGAGAACCTTGATTTTCTTCTGAATCAATTCGCCGCGGAACAAGAAGCTGCCGGCGACGTCTTTAATTTGCTGCATGTTCGTGCCATGCGCGGCCTGACGATGGAGGTAATCCTCGACCGTGTCGTTCTGCGGCAGCGTCGTGTAAACATGCTGCGCGTAGACGCCCATCTGGCAGCCGTAGCCCCACTTGAGCGAGCCATCCTTCGGTTCCAGCGAACCGCAGATCGTCCGCAGGAAGGTCGTCTTGCCTTGGCCGTTGTCGCCGACGATGCCGACGCGTTGGCCATGCTCGATTTCGATCTGCACTTCCTTGGCGACCTCGCGGTCGGGGTAGCCGATCGCCATCCGCTCGGTCCGCAGGGCCGTTCCCTGGCGAGGCGCCACTTCGGGGAAGCTGAACCGCACCGTCGCCTCTTCGCCCACGACTTCGACGAGCGTGAGCTTTTCGAGCATCCGCGCCTTACTACGGGCCTGGCTGGCGGTCGCGGCGTTGGCGCGGTTCTTCGCAATGAACGTTTCGAGCTGCTTGCGCTTCGTCATCGTCGTCGCGTTGACGCGGCGATCATGCTCGCGACGTTCGTCGACGTTGGCCAAGAACGAATCGACGTCGCCGGGGTAGAGCTCCAGCTTGCCTCGCGAGAGCTCGAGCGTGTGGGTGCAGGTTCGCTTGAGGAACGAGCGATCGTGTGAGACGACGAGAATGCCGCTCTTGAAGCTGCGCAGGAACTCTTCGAGCAGCATCTGCGTGCGCAAGTCGAGGAAGTTCGTCGGCTCGTCGAGGATCAGCAGATTCGGATCATGAAGCAGCAGCGCGGCGAGCTTCACGCGGGTTTGCCAACCACCGGAGAGTGAGCGCACCGGTTGGTGGAGCATCACGTCGGGCAGCTGAAACTGCCACGCGATTTCGCCGCAGCGCCAGTCGGGCTGCTCGCTGTCGCGCATCAGGAAGTCGAGGACCGTCTCGCCTTCGAGGAATGGGTCGTGCTGCCGCAGGTAGCCGAGCCGCAGCTTCTTGCTCCGCACCACCTCGCCAGCGTCGAGTTCTTCGTCCCCTAGCAGAATGCGGCAAAGCGTACTCTTGCCGGCGCCGTTGCGGCCGATCAGACCGATCTTCTGATCATCGGGCAGCGCGCAGGTAGCGCCATCGAGAAGTTCTTGATCGCCATAACGCTTGTAAGCGTCCTGAAGTTGCAAAACGACGGGCATAGGAGGGGGTAGTCGAAGGTGGGAGGGTAGCTTGTAGCCGCGGGTCAACGACCCGCCGGAGCGGCAATCAAATGGGGAAGGCGAATGCTGAATGGGGAGCAGGTGCGACGGAACGCCGCCTGCTCCCGCTCATTCCCGTTGCACCGGACGCTTCTTCCGCCGGTCGCGCCAACCGATGATCGCCAGGACCATGCAGCATACCAGACAGGCGAGGGCGAACCAGTCGCCCCAGGCGGCGAAGGGGCTCGGGTACGCCGTCGTGCGGGGGGGCAACGTCACCGTGGCCACGAGCGCCGCCGGCACGTCACGCTCCGTCGCCGCCACGACCCGGCCCAGATGGTCGACATGGGCCGACAGGCCGCGATTGGCCGACACCACGAGCGGCGTCCGCATTTCCACGGCCCGGAAGACGCCGCTCGCCAGGTGCATGTCGAGCTCGCTGGAACCCCAGTACCAGGCGTCGTTGGTGAGGTTCACCAGCACGTCGGGGGTTTTGCCGGCGACTGCTAGCTCGGCGACCTGCCGGCGGATGAGGTGGGGGAGCACCGTCTCGTAGCAGATGTTGGGCGAGTAAACGACGCCATCGATTTCAATCGCCGTCGCCCCGACGCCGGGCTGGGCGCCGCCGGTGATCGGCGAGTAGTGTCGTAGAAAGGGAAGCCAGCGAACGAACGGGATGTACTCGCCGAACGGCAGCAAGTGCATCTTGTCGTAGGTGCCGACGAGCGTTCCGGCGCGATCGTACGCGGCCGATGAATTGAACTGCTCGTAGGTGAACGGAAAGTTGCGTTCGTCGGTCTGCGGCGCATCCTTCGCACGCGGCGCCCAGTAGACGCGATCGAGGCCGACGAGCACCGGCACGTTGAGCTCGCGCGTCAACTGGCCGAGGTACGCCGCCGTGCCGCCGAACATCTCGGCGACCGATTGCGTCAGCAACTCCTGCGGCGGGCGGTAGCCGTCGTTGGAGTGATGATAGGTGCGGCGGAACATCGTCTCTGGCCAAACGATGAGGCCAACCTGTTCGTTCTCGCTGACGGCTTGGCGCGAGAGTTCGGCCATTTGCACCATCACCGCTTCGTCGCGTTCGGGGGTGCCTTTCCAGTCAGCGAGCATGTCGCTTTGGATGAGGGCGACGGTGGCGGTCTTGGCTTCGGGCGACGTGTAACTTTGTTTGGTGATTTGGAATTGGCCGTAAGCGTACGCGGCGATGAAGGCGAGGATCGCTGGGGCGATCGCTGCGAGCATGCGCCCGGGAGACCTTGGGGACCGAGGGGATGAACCCCTCGGCTCGCTAATGCGGTAGGCGGCTTCGGCGATGGCGGAGGCGACCATCACGATTAGGAACGTGACGCCGTATTCGCCCAGGATGTCCGCAATTTGGATGATCGGCGTGAAGCGGATTTGCGTGTGGGCGAGCGACGCCATCAGGAAGCCAGTCATCAGCCGCGCGCGAATCCACTCTAGCCCCGTCCAGGCGATCGGCGCCGCAAGCCACAGCGGCACGCCGAGGCGGAACATCGCCACGCGGCTCAATCCCACGATCAGCGGCAGGTAAGCGCCAAGGTACCCGGCCAGCAGAAAAAGCCCGAAGATGTTCAGCTCGTGCGGCAGGCGAATCCACTGCACCGTCGCCATCCAGTAGCAGGTTCCGGCGAGCCACAAGGCGCGGTAGGGCCGCTTACCCGGCATCGCCGGCAAACGGGCGACGTAAAACCAAGCGGCGGGGCCGATCCAGGCGAGCCAACTCCAACCAATCGGCGGGTGAGCCAGGTAGCAGAGCAGGGCGCCGAACATGCCGAGCCCCAGCGTCGTCCAGCGGCCAGCGGCCACCGCTGGGGCGTCGGATTGCGGCAGGGAAGTGGTGTCCATCGGTGGCTGAGCGTCGGCCGTCATAGTCGACAAGCTACGGGGAACGCGCAAGCTTGCCAATTCCACTTGGAGTGCTGCTTGAGTACCACGTGCCTCATCAGTTCTGGCGCCGAGTAGCTCGGCAGAGCCAAGGGCGAGCTTGGCTAGAAAGAATGCTGTGACTCCCTCCCCCTTGAGGGGAGGGCTGGGGAGGGGGTCGAACCCTGGTACCCACTTCAGCCACCCCTCCTCCCTAACCCTCCCCTTCAAGGGGAGGGGACCTCAGAGTTTCGTGAGGGCGGAGCCCGGGGCTAAGCCCGTTGCAGCGTGAAGGCCGTAATCTCCGGCCGCGCGTTGAACCTCACGCGAAAGCTGTAGCCCAGCCCGCGATTGATGTACATCCAGCGTCCCGGCGCCAGGTCGTACTCGCCCGCGGAGTATCGCTTGTTCGCCACGGGCGTAATCGGCGGCGGCAGGAAGGGCGCCTTGCACTGGCCGCCGTGCGTGTGTCCCGCCAAGATCCAACCTTGAAAACCATCCCACTGCGGTTGGTCGACGCCGTCGGGATTGTGGCAGAGCGCGAGCGCGGCGCGACCCGTATCCAGATCCCGCAACGCCCGCTCAGGCTGGAAGTGCTTGCCCGCCCAGTACTCGTCGACGCCCGCCACCTGCAGGTCGCCGACCATGGCGACTTCGTTCCGCAAGACGCGAACATCCATTTTCTCGAGGCCGCGGCAGAGGGCGTCTGCCACATAGTCTTGCCGCCAACGGCTGCCGTAGTCGTGGTTGCCCAAGATCGCCAACCGTCCCCAGGGCGCCGGCGGCAAGGCCCGCATCGCGTCGAGCGTTTGAGCCACCGACTCGTCGCCGTGGCAGGTCATGAAGTCGCCCGTCACGATAATCGCATCGGGCCGCAACTCGGCGATCCGCTCGAGCGACGAGATGATGTAGTCTTGATCGACTACGGGGCCGACGTGCAAATCGCTCACCTGCACTAATCGCTTGCCGACCATCGACGGCGGCAACCCGGCGATCGGCAGCGGCCGCTCGACAACTTCGACCCAATGCGGCTCGACGCGCCACGTATAAAGCATGGTGGCTGCCGCGACGGCGCCCATCGTCTTCACCGAGCGCGCAAGAAAGCGACGCCGCGATAGCGGGTCTGACGATTGGGTCGAATGATTGGGCTCGAAGTTCAAACTCACGACGTAATTTCCCTGGCCAAGGCTACCTCTTACTCAGGTTCACCATCGGCCTGTAGCGGGGAATTGAGTATAGTTGTTTGTCGCACATTGCCCCACCTGTCGTCTTGGGCTCTTCCTTGCTTCTTGTTCATCTCAGCTTCGTGAAACGCTTGCCGCTCCTCACGGCGGCGGCCCTGTGCGTTTTGCCGGCACTGCTCGGTTGCTGGGAGGAAATTAAGTACGAACCGGGCCCGGCAGCCGTTCGCCATGAAACGGCGGACAATTCTACGGCGGAACCACCGGCGAGTGCGGTTTCCCCCGCCCCCGAGCCGGTTTTGCCGACGGAACCGGCAGAAATCGCGACCGCCGCCCCTGCCGACACGGCTCCCGTAGAGCATTCCCCCGCCGAGGCTCCTCTCGTTGAAACCCCGCCGCTCGATCTGGCGACCGAAACGCCGGTCGCGGAGCCTCCGGCCGCAGCCTCCCCAGAGGCCGTGGCGACGCCGGCCGACGCCGCTACCCAGCCCTCGCTCGAAGCCGATGGTGCGCAGCCGCCCGCGGGCGAGGGCGCCTCGTTCGACGAACTCTTCCCCAGCGAAACACCCGCCCCCGACTCTCCCGCGGTAGCGCCCGCCGAGCGGCTTGCCGTTTGGCAGGCCGCCCAAAAGTGGAGCTTCGCCGCGGCGATGTACGCCAAGCAGCTTCCGGCCGAGCGTTACGAAGCGACGCTCGCCGAAGCGGCCGCCGCGGCCGTGTCGGTCGGCGTCGAGCTCCCGCCGCTGCCGAAGGCCGGCGACGGCGCGAGCCCCGAGCAAGCGGTCGTTGCGGCTCTGCAAGGCGAACCGGCCGCGGCCGTGATCGCCTCGGCGACGGAGCGGTTCGGCCCGGCTGCCGGCGGCCTCGCAAACGTAGCGATCCGCTCGAACTTATTGCTGCTGAGCTACTCGCCGCGCCGCGGCGACGCCGCGATCCAAGCCGGCGATTTCACGGCAGCGGCCGAGGCTTCGGCGCTGCCGGCCGAAGCCTGGCAGCCACTGGCAACGCTTCTCGACGGCGGCGGCGAATACGTCGCCGTACGGAGCGCGATCTTTGCGTTCCACCGGCAGGTTGATGAATTGCTCGCTCATTAACGCTCTGGCTCCCTCCCCCTTGAGGGGAGGGCTGGGGAGGGGGTGGAACCCTGGTACACGCTACTCTCACCCCTCCCTAACCCTCCCCCTCAAGGGGAGGGGATATCAAAGTCACGTTTCCGAGGCTTCGCTACTCTGAGCCATAATCGACGCCAAGCGTCCGCTTGTAACGCCTGTAGGGCCCCACGATCCAAATTCCCCGCTAGGGGCTTCCGCATCCCCTGCCGCCTTGTGGCATTCCGTTAATTGGGATGACCTACCCTTTGGATGTGCAATGCGTCGACGCCGCACCGTCGACTCCAGCGGAATTTCTCCGGCATCGCGCCCAGGTAGTTACAAGGTGACTGTCTCATGTCGCATTCAGGACGCAAGAAAACGTTTGTCGATCCCAAGGTGCAAGGCGCCCTTGTTCGTCGATTGGTGTTTCATTGGTGTGCGTTCATCGGCGTCGCGAGTCTCGTTGCGTTCTGCCTGCAGATCATGAGCAATCCGTTCCGCTCGTTCGAGGAGCATGCTCAGCAAGTCTGGTGGACGCACGGTCCGTTCCTGCTCGTGATGTTCTTCCTGCTGCCGGTCTTCATCCTCGACACGATCAAACTAAGCCACCGCTTTGCCGGGCCGATCTACCGCCTCCGCAATACGATCCGCGGCTTGGCGAACGGCGAAGAGTTCCGCCCGCTGAAGTTCCGCGAAGTCGACTTCTGGCAGGGGCTGGCCGACGATTTCAACGCGATGGTCGCCCGCTTGAAGGGCGAGACGGTCGATCCGCCCGCGGCGAGCACGACCGCCGAAACCTCGGAGCCGACGCCGGTTACTGCGAGCTAATTCAAATAATCAACTTCTTGAGGTCCCCTCCCCTTGAGGGGGAAGGTTAGGGAGGGGTGACGGAAGCGGGTACCAGGGTTCATTACCCCCCTCCCCAGCCCTCCCCTCAAGGGGGAGGGAGCCGGAACATTCACTGCAGGCAGGCTTGCCTTAACGCCACGCCACCCCCGGGCGGAGCCCGGGGCTAGAGGCAAATTCGCGGGCGGCTTCCCGTGACCTACAGTTGCACGACGGATTTCCGCATCGCCACTCACCCTACGGATTCCCCAATGCGACGGCGCCCCAGCCTCCACCACTGCCGCGATTCGCGTCGCGCCGTCGCGGCGAGCGAGTTGGCCGTTTGCTTGCCGATTCTCGTGTTGATGGTGCTCGCGATGATCGAGTGCTGCACGATGATCTTCCTCAAGCAGTCGCTGACGGTCGCCGCCTACGAGGGCATCCGCACCGCCATCGAACCGGTGTCGACGACCGCGAACGTGCAGGCCTCGTGCAACGCGGTCCTGACCGACCGACGCGTCGTCGGCGCCACCATCACGATCAACCCGGTGAACTTTCAAGCTCTCACGCGTGGGCAGTACATCACGGTCACCGTTTCGGCGCCGGCGGCGAAGAACTCGGTGATTCCGGGCAGTTTTTTCCGCGGCAAGACGCTCACTGGCACGGCCACGATGATGAAAGAGTTTTAGGCAAGATAAAATGACGAATGCACGAATGACGAATGACGAATGCAGCGAGTTGACGCAGGTCGAACGACGATGTGTGCGCCGCCGACGGCTCATTCGTCATTCGTCATTCGGATTTCGTCATTGCCGCTCGGGCGGCATGTTGCCGTTGATCGCGATCTGCCTGCCGCTGTTCATCATTGCGGCCGCCTTCGCCGTTGACGTGGCCTACATGCAGTTGACGCGGACTGAACTCCGCACGGCGACCGACGCCGCCGCGCGCGCCGGCGCCAAGACGCTGAGCATGTCGCAAAGCCAAACGGAGGCGAAAGCCGCCGCCGTCGCCGCCGCCGCCAAGAACAAAGTCGCCGGCGTGGGGCTAAAGCTCACCAACGATCAAATCGAAATTGGCAAGGGCGCCCAATCGAGCAGCACCTCGCGGTTTAAATTCACCGTCGGCGGGACGCAGCCGAACGCCGTTCGCGTTACTGGCCGCCGCACCGCCTCCTCCGCCGCCGGGCCCGTCGGGCTGTTGCTCGGTCGCGTGCTCGGCGTCTCGACATTCCAACCAGTGCATATCGCCGCGTCGACGCAGCTCGACCGCGACATTTGCCTCGTCGTCGACCGTTCTGGCTCGATGATGTGGACGCTCAACGGTTCGACGGTTCCGGGCGGCAACGCCTGCAGCGTCCCGAACATGACGAAGAGTCGGTGGGGGTCGTTGTACACGGCCGTCAATGCGTTCCTCGAGGAACTCGACGGCACGCTCCAGGAAGAGCAGTGCGGTCTGGTTAGCTACTCGAGCAAAGACACGTCTTGCAGCTTCACCTGCAATGTCTCCGACATCAACGCGGAACTCGGCTTCAACTATCAGCCGATCCGCAACCAAATGAACACGCTGAGCAGCCGCGCCGTCAAAGGCAACACGGCCATCGGCTCGGGCATCGACAACGGCGTCAAGGTGCTCACGAGCGCCAAAGTCCGGCCGTTCGCCGTTCGCACGATGGTGCTGATGACCGACGGCCTGCACAACTCGGGCGGCGACCCAGTCGTCGCGGCCCAGAAGGCGGCACTGCAGAACATTACGATCAACACGGTAACGTTTAGCAGCGAAGCCGACATCACCCGCATGGAGAAGGTCGCCGCAGCCACCGGCGGCAAGCACTTCCACGCCGCCGACGCTGCCGCATTGGAAGCAATCTTCCGCGAGATCGCTTCGACGCTACCGGTGATGCTGACGGAGTAGCTGCATTTAGTAGCCGCGGCTCAACGAGCCGCCGGAGCAAGTTCAAAACGACGATTAAAACAACAAGCCGATTCGCCTCACGACAATGCCCCGCCGTACCGCCCGCAACTCGAAACTCGCGACTCACCCCGTCGGCGCGACTGCCGTCGAGTTTGCGATCGTTGCACCGATCTTCTTCACGCTCGTGCTCGCCAGTCTGGAGTTCGGGCGGGTGAACATGATTCGCCACACTGCGGATCAAGCGGCCTACGAAGCGGCTCGGCATGCCATGGTGCCGGGCGCCACCGCGGCCGAAGCGACCGCCAAGGCCACTTCAATGCTCAAGATCGTCGGCGCCCGCGACGCCAAGATCAAAGTCGTCGGCCCGACGGACGACACCGTGACGGTGACCATCGATATACCGATGCTCAACAACGGCTGGATTACGCCCAAGTTCTCGAAGACAAAAACGATCCACGCCACGAGCACGCTCAAGACCGAACGCCCGATCGACTAGCAGCGCGCGGTCGCCGCGGGTCAACGACCCGCCGGAGCGGTAATCGAAAGCAGTGGGCAGTTAAACGCCACGACGCCGGCGTACTGCCGCCAAGCCCAACGCAGCCACGAGCATCAGCCCGCCCGTCGTCGGCTCCGGCACTGCGGCAATGGCGCCCGCGATGCTCTGCCCAAAGTATCGCTGCCACTGCAGCAAATCATTGCCGTTGTAAGTCGTGCCGTAGCCCGTCTTCCACAACGCGAGATCGTCGGCGTCGACGCTCCAATCGCCGTCGAAGTCGCCGGGCAGCGTCACCTTCAATTTGACGGCGGTCTCTTCGTAATCGACGGCCCACATCCGTCCGCTCGGCAGCGTTGGCATGTTGAGCGTCGAGAACGTACCGCCGATCGTCGTCCCTTCGATGACTGAAAAGAAACTGCCGAGCGCTGGAGTGAAGACTCCGCCGCCGAGGTTGACCAGCGAGACGTTGAGCACGCCGTCGAGCGCCACGGTGCCGTCGATCAGCAGCCGATCGTACTGCGTTCCGGCCGTCGTGCCGCCGACGTCGATGTTGAGGGCGCCGTCGTGAGCATTGGCGAAGCGTCCGCGAATCGAAATCGTCCCCGTTGTCGAGCCGTTGCCGGGAGCGACGATCCCGCCGCGATTCTCGACTTGGCCGTCGATCGGCCCGCTGCCGGTGGCGATGCTGCCGCTGCCGCTGAGCGTGCCCCCCATCACTTCGACGTATTGAGAGTCAAGCGTTCCGCCTTCGAGATGAATCGCGCCGAACTGCTCGATGTTGATGCCGGTGAACGTCGTGAGCTTGGCGCCGGTCTGCACGCGAACCGTCATCGTCCGCCCCGCGACGCCGGAGACGTTGGCTTCGAAGGCGGTGGTCGACGCCGATACAACGGCTTCTTGGTTGCCGCTGCCGGCGTTCCGCACGTTCGCGATGCCTAGCGTCGTCGGAGCGGCCCCGCCGTTCCAACTTCCGCCGGTGGCCCACGACGCGCTGGCGGCTGCGGTCGTCCAATTCTTCTGCGACGTCACCGCATCGCTAATGTAGACGCCGGCGCTCGATCCGCCGCCGCCGTTTGAGGGAATGGGATCAATGATGATGTCGCGCCCGGCGAAAACATTCGTCCCGACGATGCCTGGCACGATATTGCCCGGGCTCGCGGGATTGGTGACGTCGAACACCAACACCGGGACGTTCGACAGCGTGACGCTGCCGCCGGTCGCCAGCACCGTGAATTGATCTATAAAGAATCCCGGCACGGCGCCCGAGCCGCCACCCGAGCCAACGATCTCTAACGTGAAGTCGGGCGTGTCGGTCTGCACGTCGATACCGAGCTGTAAGGCCGTGAGCTCAGAGAGCACCGTCACGCTGGCGCCGGTATCGAAAAAAAACTCCTTCGTACCAAGCGCGGTCCCGTTGTTCGACGCGTTCACGTTGAGAAAGTGGCCGCCTTGCACAACCGTAGGCGATGAAGGATTTTCCCAAAAGTCGAGATCTCCGCTGCCGATGCCCCCAAAGTTCAACTGGTAGAACGGCGTTGACGGCGCGGCGCCTTGCAGGCTCATCGGCGCCTTCCGCGTGATGCCCTGCGAACCGCCTGAGCCAAGCGGCAAAAAGTCGATCGCCGGACTGCGCACCGTCTTGCCGTCCGCTTCGAAGACCTGCGGCTGGCTGTTGCGGATTCGCGTAGCGTACTGACTGGCGAACGTCAGCCCGAGGATGTTCGGCAGCGGCGACTCGACCGGCAGCGTCGCCACCGAGGTGTTCGTCTGCCCGAGCAAGGTGTTCGTATTGATCGCGAGCGCCGCGCCTCCACCCGTACGATTCTGCAGCCCGGAGGCATACAGACCGAGCGGATCGCTCACGAGGGCGTCGAGCAAGCCCGTGGCGCCGCCGATTTGAATGGACTCAGTCCCTTTAAATCCATCTGGCTCGCCTGAGTAGGGGCCGTCGATGTTGAACGCGGCGTCGGCGGCGGTCGTCAGCAACGACGTGGCGGCGCCCGTGTCGAGCAGCGCAAGTTCGAACCGCGGCGAGCCGTTCTGGCTGAGGTACCCCCCTCCCACCGAAGTCGCCGCGTGCGGGGAAAAGTCGATGTCGTCGACGAATTCGTCGGTCAGCGTGATGCCGACCATCGGCAAGAAGCCGTCGATCGGCACGCCGGTCGCGCTCGCGCGAGATGCGGCGAGAGCGAATGCAAAGCCAATGACCGCTAGCGTGCGGGCCAACGAGCCACGGAATCCTGACATGGTTGCCTTTCTCATCACGCTGCGCCCGCGATCATGCCGGCGCGCGTCGTTCAGTTCCATCCCGTCCCGGGGAAAGCGCAGCGAGAAGTTCCGTCCGCCCATGGCGGCGCGCCGCGAAAAGAGTCTCTCTGTCCGTCCCCAGCGTTTGCCCCTGCCGGCCCGGCACACCCTCAAGGCTAAACCCGTGGGGAGGGAGTGTCAACGAACGGGGGCCGAACCACGGAAGCCCGCGGGGGAAATGACGAATGACGAAGCCAGAATGACGAATGGAAGACGGACGAGAGAGATGCTCGAACCCCCGAAAGGCTCCCTCTCATTCGTCATTCGGATTTCGTCATTCAGTCATTACGCGCCCTACACCGTCGGCCGGCCGATGCTGAAGTACTTATACCCCCGGCGACGCATCCGGTCCGGCTCGTACAGGTTTCGGCCGTCGAAGATCACCGGCGATTTCAGCAGCTGGTACATCTCCGCGAAGTCGGGCGAGTGGTAGTCCTTCCACTCGGTCATGATGCACAGGGCGTCGGCGCCGTCGATGGCGTCCATCCGCATGTCGCAGTACGCCAGCTTATCGCCGTAGTCGGCCCGCACGTTGTTCATCGCCTCGGGGTCGTGGACCCGCACCTTGGCGCCCTTTTCCAGCAGCCAGTCGATCAGCGTCAGGGCCGGGGCCTCGCGGATATCGTCGGTCCGCGGCTTGAACGCCAGGCCCCAGACGGCGATCGTCTTGCCGGCCAGCTCGGCGCCGAAGTGCTGCTCAATCTTGCTCGCGATCACCGACTTCTGCCGCTCGTTCACCGCGTCGACCGCCCGTAGGATCGTCGGTTCCAAGCCATGTTGAATGGCCATCGCTTCAAGCGCCCGGACGTCCTTCGGGAAGCAGCTGCCGCCGTAGCCGACGCCGGGGAAGAGGAACGCGAAGCCGATGCGACTGTCGTGGCCGATGCCCCGGCGGACGTCGTTGATGTCGCCCCCCATCCGCTCGCAGAGGTTCGCCATCTCATTGATGAAGCTGATCTTCGTCGACAGCAGCGCGTTGGCGACGTACTTCGTCATCTCCGCACTCTCCGGCGACATTGAGAGGAACGGCTTTTCGGTCCGCAGGAATGGCTCGTACAGCTGGTGCAAAATGTCGGCGACTTCTTGCCGGCGAACGCCAACCACCACGCGATCGGGCTTCATGAAGTCCTCGATCGCGGCGCCCTCTTTCAGGAACTCGGGGTTGCTCGCCACGTCGCAGTCGCGGCCGGTGAACTCGCGGAGCATGCTCGTGATCCGCGCACAGGTGCCGACCGGCACGGTGCTCTTCGTCACGACGACCGCGTCGGTTCGCAGGTGCGGGGCGAGCGTTTCGACGACGCTCCACAGGGCCGAGAGGTTGGCCGCCCCATCGGCGCCCTGCGGCGTGCCGACGGCCAGGTAGACGATTTCGGCCGTCTTCACCGCTGCCGCGAGATCGGTGGTGAACTTCAGCCGCTTGGCTTCGACGTTGTGCTCGACCAATTCGGCGAGCCCCGGCTCGTAGATCGGAATCTCGCCCCGGTTGAGGGCGTCGACCTTGGCTTTGTTGATATCGACGCAAATAACTTCGTTGCCGCTGTCGGCAAAGCATGTCCCCGTCACGAGGCCCACGTACCCTGTCCCAACAACGGCGATCTTCATTTGAATACGATCCTAAAAACCAACCGAGCGGGCCCGCGGCAGCTGCTGATGGCGGGGCATCCGTTCCGGAAAAGCTTACAGCATAGTCATCCGGCTGCGGATCGGAAACGGCGTTACCAGCGGGGCAGAACGACCAAATTCGCGCAAAGCAAGCCGAAGCGTCCCAAAGCGAGCCGAACGGTTCCAAAGCGAGCCGGAGGGTTTATCCCTCCGGTAGTGCAGCGGCGGGGCCAACCCCAACCATCACCGCTCCGGCGGCTCGTTGAGCCGCGGCTAATACCCGGCCGTACCGTAGAATGCGGCCGACTTCAGTCCCGTGCGGGATTCCACCAAGGCAACGATCGCGTCGACCTCGGCATCGGTGAGCGGAGCGACGAAGCTCTCAGCCGGCCGGCGGGCCACGGTGTAAATCTGCACCAGGCTCAAACGCCCCCCCGCCGCGGTGATTTCGTTGAGCCGGTCGCAAAAGGCATCGAGTTCGGCCGGCGTCGGCGGTTCGCCCGCCACTCGCATGAAGAGCGACTGAATCACGAGCGGCCGCACCTGGGCCGCGGCGGCAATGTTGTCCAAAATCTGCTGGAACGCGATCGGCGTCCGATCGACCAGCTTGAAGTACTCCGCGGTCCCCGCTTCGAGCTTGGCCCAAATCTCGCCGTTGTTCGCGTCGAGCGTCGCCAGCCCCCGCTGCACATGGGGCCGATGAAACATGCTCGCGTTCGTGATGAGCACCATCTTCACGTCGTCGAGCCCGCGGACGCGTTTTACTTCCGCGCACGAGGCGATCAGTTCGTCGAAGTTTTTGTAGGTCGTCGGCTCGCCGTCGCCGGAGAAGGCCATGTCGTTCAGCCGGCGGAGTTCGAGCGGCGTGTCGCGGAACTTCTCCGTCTCGTAGATCTCGCCCGAGGAGACGAAGTCGAGCATGTCGCCCAGCTCCGTCACCAGGGCGTCGAACTCAACGAAACGAGTCTCGCTCTGCCGGGTCCGATCGACCTGACAGTAGATGCAATCGAAGTTGCAGATCTTGTCTGGATTGAGATTCACCCCGATCGAAATCCCCCGCGACCGGCGACTAAGCACCGGGTAGACGAAGCGGTTCGAATCGAACCGCCGCTCGTGTCGCGTGTGGAGTTGATGGGACGGCATATGGAGCGGGGCAGGGGAGGGAATGACGAATGCGTGACACGGACCGTAGATGGCGGGTTCGCTCTCCCATCATACGATGAACGCCACTCAGCGGCGAACGGGCCGCTATCCCCGCTCCGGCGGGTCGTTGGCCCGCGGCTACTTGCTGCGATAGCAGTTCTGGCGGCTCGAAACTCCCCGCTCTCCCCAACTCCTTTCAACTTTACCGAATATGCCGCCGATACCTATTGCACGAGCTGTTTGATCCAGCGACGCCCCGCGCGGCGCCACGGCTCGGAGGCTTCGTCAGATTGGGGGCGAAGCCGACAGGTCGACCGCTCTGCTGGTCGATCCCGCGATTCACAGGGGGGGAATTCGATGAAACAATGCATTGCATTGGTGGGGCTGCTATGCCTGTTGGCTAGCGGCTGCGCCTCGTCTGGGCTCACAGGCTGCGGCGATGGCTGCGGCGTCGCTTCGAACCGCCGCGCTCCGCGGCCGCTGATTACTCGCAGCGCTGCCCGTCCGATGGGCAAGTTCTTTGACAAAGACACCGGCAACTGCCAACTCGCTGGCTGCGATGTCGCTTGCGGCGAAGCCTGCGGCGGCTGCGAAGGTTGCTGCAACGGCGGACCGTGCAGCATGTTGGCCGAACGGATTGCCGGCGGCGGTTGTGGCGCTGGCGGCTGCGGCCCAGGCGGATGCGGCCTCGCTGGTTGCGGAGCCAACGGCCTCTGCCCGCATGCGGGCGGCTACCCCGAGTACCCGACCTACAACCCTGGTCCTCCGACCGGCCAAACCGCGTACCCGTACTACACGACCCGCGGTCCGCGCGACTTCCTGATGGCCAATCCGCCGACGATCGGCCCGCAGTAAGCGAGACGAACATCAGCTTAGCCCCCGGTCGCTGACCGGGGGCTGATCGAAACGCGCGAGCACGGAAGCTCGCGATTCAGCCGCCCAGCGCGCAAGGAAGCGCGCCGGCGGCTGTTTTCATGCGCTCGTGATACGTATTTATGAATGTTGTGGCTCCCTCCCCCTCGAGGGGAGGGGACCGCATAGTTTCGTTTTCAGTGGGGCTAGGGATACTCGTCAATCGCTGCGGCGCTTCACTCATGAATGCGCAGCCCAATCGGCATCGACTCGCCATACACGACGCCCCGCTCGCCCTCATCGAGCGCACCGCCAGTGCGAACGAGTTCAATCAAGTGCTCAGCTGCGTCTCGGAACTCCAGCCACTCGACGATGCGAGCGCGGCGAGCAGCATCGACGTCGCGGTGCCGATCGTCCGTGCGACGCGCGAGTTGCATCACAGCCGCATTGGATAGCAGGTCCGTTTCGGGGCGAGCCAAGATCGCGTCGAGCCACTTCGCCGCCTGCTGCACGGGAACCACCGTGTTCAACGGCCCGCTCAACGGGACGCGCTGCCCGAGCCGGCCTAACGCCCAGATCATCGTTGGCCGCGCGTTCTCGAGCTTGCGCTTCGGCAAAAGATGGACGATATGGTCGCCCAACTCGAGCTTCAGGTTGATAGGCAGCAACTCCAGCGAGCCCAGCAGCCGCCAAATCTCCAGCGTCGCGGCCGGATCGAGCGCCGTGGTTCCAGCCAGCGCGGCTCCGCCGTCGAAGCGACGCCGCAACGCGCGAACAGACGCGATCAACGGCTCGGCCAACCCCAGTTGCTGACCGCGGCTCAGCCCGCCGGCAATCCGCCGCCACAAAATGAGCGTCTCGGCATGCGATGCTGGGAACGCGATCTTGCCGTTGACCGCCCGCCAGGTTTGAGCAACCCGCCAGTCGTCGACGGCGAATCCGTAACCAGGCCGCAGGGAGTAGCCGACCAAGTTGAGCCACCGCGCTTCGTGGGCCGGCGATCGCTGGCGTCCCGCTTGGAACTCCATCAACATTTCCCAAAGGCGCCGCAGCGCCGAGGTGGGCCACTCGTGCTTGTCGAGTTCGAGCGCGCGCACCAGTTCAGGCATCAGCTCCCGCGGCGGCGTGCCGCCCGACTCGGCGAAGACGCCGGCAATTCGCTCGCGGCACGCTGCCAGCGTCGGCTCGTCGACGAACCCTTCGCGCTCGCCGGCGGTGTCGTGCGCGGCGAGATCCGTTTGCGTCGTCGAGCGAATATCAAACTGCAACCGCCAACTCCGGTTCGCATCGACCTCGCGACACGAAAGTTCCAGCACGCCGATTTCCGAGAGCTGGGCGCGCAAGCGGACCTTCGCTTGCTGCTGATCTTTCTGGCGGCCAGACTTCAGCACGGTACGAATCGGCGGCAGCGGCGTCAGTTCCTCGCGGTTCACCTCGATGATCGCGCCTGGCGGATCGACGAGTCGGCTGCTCGAGACATACAGCGGAAATTCCACCGGCTCGGCGAGCGTCACCTGCAGGTCGAGCCCCTCGATTTCAAACTCTTGCCCCGCCACCGCGTTGCCGGGCGCCAGGCAAACCGCGGTCGGCTTGTCGCTGGCGACGCCGATGTAGTAGCTGCGGGCGAGCGTCGCCGCGATCGACACCCCTTCGCCGCGACGCACCATGCCGTAGTAGGCGGCGCCATGCGCGACGGCCAAATCCAACCGCGGACTTTCGAGCACCGCGGGGCGCCAAGACTGCTCTGGCGATGAAAACCACGACGCGACGACTTCTAGCAGTCGTTGCTGCAACACGGGCGACGCGAAGAGCCCGCCGTTCAGCAGCACCACGTCGGGCCGAGCCGGATCTGCCCCTTGGCCCGCTGGCCGATCGCTTCCCAACGTTTCGTCGCCGGTAAAACGATGGGCCGACAAGAACGCCGCCAAGTAGCGAGTGATCGCCGGATCGGTCGCGTAAGGCAAACCGAAATCTTGAAAGCCCGACTGCTTCCGCGCCGGCTTGTCGGTCAAGTTCACGCGCGGCAGAAAGCCATCGAGCAACAGCGACTCAACTTCGGCCCGCGTCACCGCCGTCTGCAACCCGCCGCCGATGAGCTTTGCGCCCGCCGCGGGGAGATTGATCGTGATCGTCTCGGGCGGGTTCTCGCCCAGCAGCGTTTCCTTAACGCGGCGAGCCGTGCGCACCAACACTTCCCACTGATGCGCCGGCAGCTTGTCGTCGCCGGCAAGTTTCTGCTCGACGTAGCGAGCCAGCGCGAGGTCGAGATTGTCACCGCCCAGGATGAGATGCTCGCCAACCGCGATGCGATTGAAGACCGCGTGGCCCGTCGTCTCGTTGGCGCTCACGCGGATCAGCGTGAAGTCGGAGGTGCCGCCGCCGACGTCGCACACCAAAATCTTCTGCCCCGACGTAATCTGCTGCTGCCAGTCGACGGCGTTGCGGTACACCCACGCGTAAAACGCGGCCTGCGGTTCCTCGATCAGAATGATGCGCGGCAGGCCCGCCCGTTTGGCCGCCTCTATGGTCAGCTGTCGGGCCACCTCGTCGAACGACGCCGGGAGCGTCACCACCACATCCTGCTCGGCGAGCGGATGATTCGGAAACGCGGCGTTCCAATTCTCGTGCAGATGCCGTAGGTACCGCGACGACGCTTCGACGGGAGAAAGCCGCTCGACGTCGGCGTCGCCATGCCAGGGGAGCAAGTCGGCCGTACGGTCGACGCCGGTGTGCGAGAGCCAAGACTTCGCCGAAGCAACCAACCGCCCCGGATTGCCGGTCCCTTCGTCACGTGCAAAGACTCCCACCGCATGCGACGGCGCCTCCGCGCTCCACGGCAAACGCACGGCGCCGGCGTTCGCTTCCGCTGAGGTAGTTTGGTAGTGAAACGACGGCAGCGTCTCGCGCTGCTCCGCCTGAAACGGCGCCACGACTTGCAGAATTGGCAGCGTGGCGACTTGCCAAGGCTCCTGCTGCGTATCGACGTACGCCACCGCGGAGTTGGTCGTGCCGAGGTCGATGCCGACGACAAACCGGCTAGGCGCCTCGCCGTCGGCGTTTGGCAAAGGGCGTTCGCTCAAGACGCGGCCCCATCATGCGCATCATCGCGAATGCTGAACTCCAGCTTCCAGCGTCGATCGGACGCGGTGCTCACGCACCACAGCTCGAAGACGCCCAGCTCCGTGATCCGCGATTGAAACTTTACGGGGACGTAGGTTTCGGCGTCGTCGCTGCCGGCTTCGAGCACGGTTTCCAGCGAATCGGTTTCCGCCAGTTGCTCTTCGTCGATCGCAGGCAGCAACTGGCCAGGCGCATCTTGCGGACGAACCGCCGAGCTAAAAAAGCGAAAGTGCGCCGGTTCGCCGAGCACCAAGCCAAATTCGTTCGAAGGAACGTCGATCGCCGTGCCTTCTTCCATGCCGAACGGCACCACGCACAGCGCCCGCAACGGCCGCGGGGCGCCAGGAATCGCCAAGCCCGCCGTTTCGATGCCGACGTAGTACGAGCGTGCGGCGCCGCTGCGAATCCGCATGCCCCCTTGCTGCTTGACCCATCCGTAGAACGCGGCGCCGCGCGCGACGGCGAAGTCCAAGTCGCGCGGGCCGGGCAGCTCGCGCACCGTTCGGTCGGCGCCGGCCCACTCGCCGAGTCGTTCGAGCATCAATGCGCGGAAAGCGTCGGCTTTGAACACGCCGCCGTTGAACAACACGTGCGTTGGCGCAGCAGATTGATCCCCTTCGCCGGCGTGCGCGGTGAGGAACGCCGCCAGATGCCGCGTGATCGCCACGTCGGCCTGGTAGGGCAGGCCGATTTCTTGAAACCCCGAAGCCCGCCGCCGCTGCGGGCGATCGGTGAGCGCACACTGCGGGAAGAAGCCGCCAACCAGCAGATCGACGGCGAGGCTGCGCGGCACCTCGACCGACACCGTGCCACCGATCAGCTTGCTGCCGCGGCCCAGCACCGAGATGCGATGTGATTCCGGCGCATCGGCGGCGAGCAAACTCTCCTTCGCATCGCGGCACGAATGCCACAGCGACACCGACTGCCAAGCATCGAGCTTGACGCCTTGCTCGGCGAACAGCTCCGCAACGCGGTGGGCCAGCGTGAGGTCCATGTTGTCGCCGCCCATCAGCAGATGGTCGCCCACCGCCAGTCGGCGCAACTCCAACTCGCCGTCCGCTTCGGCGACGTCGATCAGCGTAAGATCGGTCGTGCCGCCCCCCACGTCGCACACCAGCAGGCGGTCGCCCTTCGACAAATCTTTCCGCCAAGCGTCGCCGCGCGCAGCAAGCCACGAATAGACCGCCGCTTGCGGCTCTTCCAGCAGGACAAGCGAATCGGGCAAGCCCGCCGCCAACGCCGCCTCGCGAGTCAGCTCGCGAGCGGCAGCGTCGAACGACGCCGGCACAGTGAGCACGACGGTCTGCTGCGCTAGCGGCGCATCAGGGAACTGCGCGTTCCACGCCGCAACGAGATGCTCGAGGTAACGCCGCGATGCGGCAACCGGCGAGATCTTCGCTACCTCGGGCGGCGCGTGGTCGGGCAGCAACGGTTGCCGGCGATCAACGCCGCTGTGGCAGAGCCAGCTCTTCGCGGCGACGACCGTGCGATCGGGCGTCTCGGCGCCGCGACGCCGCGCGTACTCGCCCACGGCGAACGGCATGGCCGACTGCCACGGAACGACCAGCGCGCCAGACGCCGCTTCATGCTCGGGCGCTAGATAGAGGAAGGAGGGTAGCGAGGGGCGGCTTTCGACGGTGCTCGCGGCGACCAGCTGCGGAACCTCCAACAGCTCCACCTGCGGCGACTTCGTCTCGAGCGCGACATAGGCCAACACGCAATTCGTGGTGCCCAGGTCGATGCCCACAACATACTTGGCGGTCATCTAAAATTCTTTCTCGATCAGCCTAGTTGAACTTCCGCGGGCGCGATCACCAGCGCCGCCTGCTGGCTGCCCGTCCAGGTCGGCAGGTCGCACTTCGTCGCTTGCCAACCGGCGTGCATCAGCTTGCCTGAAAACGGCGGCTCGCGCGACACGTCGCCCGTCAGCCGGAAGCATTCAGTTTCGTAGCCGGCCGGAACGCTTACCGTCGCTCCCTCTTCGCCGGCCTGCAGCGGGCGCATCGCGAACACGCGAGCGAGCACTTTGCCGCAATCTCGCAACACGTCACGCGCGGCGGCGCCGATCTGAGCATCCGAGTAACCGTCGAGCGATTCATTGACGATGTCGACGAAGCGGGCCTCGCGCTGCAACGTGCTGAGCAGCGTGATCGCATCGCTGCGCGGCGACTTCACAGGGGCCGCCGGCTTCGGCGCTGGCGTCGGTGCCGGTGCCGGTGCTGGTGCCGCGGGCGGAGCGGCTGGCGCCGCAGCGGTTCCTTCCAACGCCAAACGACACCGGCTGGCAACGTCGGCATGGAACAGCACGTTGAAGAAACATCGAATCGCTAACCAAAGACGCATCAAAAACCTCTCCGACAGGGCAGGGCGGACCGGGCAGCGGGCGCCGTATTGGCGGCCTGCTCGATGGGCGACGCCAGGCTCTAAAATACCGCTAAAGCCGCGGAGCCGACAGAGTCTCCGCACCCGCGGAAACTCCGGCCCACCCCTAGCCCCGGGCTCCGCCCGGGGGTCGCGCACCATGTGGTGGCACATCGCCCCTACTTCACACCCACCCCCGGGCGGAGACCGGGGCTAGACGCCGGCGACGACCAAATCGCCGTGACCGTCGGTGCGGCGGCGCCAAAGATCGAGCAAGAAGAACGTCAGCGTCACCACGACCGGCCCAAGCACGATGCCAGTGGCGCCAAACAAACTCACCCCGCCGAGAATCGCCACGAACGACACCACCGTATGCTGCCGCAACCGCGAGCCGACCAAGTAGGGGTAGAGGATGTTGTCGATCAGCCCGATCGCGATCGCTCCCCAACCGACGAGGATAGCCGCTTTGCCGTACTCGCCTTGGTACGCCAAAATCGCCGCCGCCGGCCCCCAAATCACGAACGTCCCCAAGTAGGGGATGATCGCCAACAGCCCCATGATCAACGCCCATAGCGTGGCGCCCTCGATGCCGAGGATGCCGAACATGATGCCGCCCATGATCCCTTGCACCATGGCGACGGTCACTGTGCCAAACATCGTCGCGTTGATCGTGTCGTCGACGCGGCGAAAGAGGCGATTCGACTCCGCCTCACTGAGCGGCAGGACGCTCCGCACGGAATCAATGGCGAGATCTTCATCGCGGTAGAGAAAGTAGAGGACGAACAGCGTCAGCGCCGTTTGCACCACCAGGTAGAGCGGCGTCGACACCGCGGCAACCGCGCCGGGTCGAAGACGATCAATCAGCTGCGGGGCCTCCTGCGACAGATCGAAATCTTGCCAGAGCTCATTGAGCCGCGGGTGCTCTGCGAGTTCTGCATTGAGACTCTCTTGGATTGCCGGCCAGCCCTCGATCGCCTTGCCAATTTGCTGCGCGCCCACCGTGATCACCAACACCGCTGGCAAAAGCACCAGCACCGCGACGATGCCCACACAAATGGCCGCCTTCGCATCGGCCGTCTTTGTCTTGCGGCCAACCCATTGGCTGAACCGATGCGTCACCACCGCCGCGGTGACCGCCCACACGATTGGCGGAATGAAGGGCTGGATCAGCAGGTAGCAAAGATACAGAACAAGAACCGTCGCCGCCGCCAGCGCCACAAGCTTGCCGCGACTCCGCGATGGGGTGGCAGCAGGCTTCGCGGATTCAAGTTGCTGATCTGGCATTCGTGCTTCACCGTCCAAGCGAGCTTCAACATCTGCCGCCGCGTTTCTAGCCCCGGGCTCCGCCCGGGGGTCGCGCACCATCCAGCGGGACGTCGTCCCGACTTCACGCCCACCCCCGGGCGAAGCCCGGGGCTAGAGCTTCGCAACTACACCGCCGTCGCGATCAGCGTGATGTTCTGCCCGCCGAAACCAAAGCTATTCGAAAGCACCGCCTTGCACTTCTTCTCACGGGCCGCGTTCGGCACGTAGTCGAGATCGCAGTTCGGATCGGGAGTCTCGTAGTTGATCGTCGGCGCCAGGACTCCGCGCTGCAGCGTGAGCAGTGAGATGATCAGCTCCGTCGCGCCAGCCGCGGCGACCAAGTGCCCCGTCATGCTTTTGGTGCTGCTCACCGGAATCTTGTATGCCTGCTCGCCGAAAGCGCGGCGGATCGAGTGGGTCTCGACCTTGTCGTTCACCGCGGTGCTCGTGCCGTGGGCGTTGATGTAGCAAATGTCGTTGGGGTTGAGCTGCGCGTCCTTCAGCGCCATCGTCATGCACGCGGTGGCGCCGCGACCGTCGGGATGCTGATCCGTAATGCGGTAGGCGTCGGCCGTCGTGCCGTAGCCGGCGATCTCGCCGTAAATCCGCGCGCCACGAGCCTTCGCTCGCTCGTATTCTTCGAGCACCACCATCGCCGCGCCTTCGCCCAACACGAAACCGTCGCGATTGAGATCGAACGGCCGCGACGCCCGCTCGGGCTCGGCGTTGTTCTCGCTCAGCGCCGTCAGCAGGTTGAACCCTGTGATCCCGAACGGATGAATCATGCTGTGGGCGCCACCGGAGAGCATCACGTCGGCTTCGCCGCGGCGAATGATCTCAGTCGCTTCGCCAACCGCCTGGCTGCTCGCGGCACACGCGGTGAGGCAGTTGGCGTTCGGCCCCTGAGCGTTGAACATGCCAGCCAAGTAACCGACTGGCATGTTCGGCTCTTGCTCGAGTTCCGCCACCGGGTCGAGTTCCTTAAGCGCCGTCTCAACGAACTTCTTCAGCGAGAAGTCGCCGTCGGCCGCGGTCGCGGCGGTCATCATCCGCGCGAAGCGGAAGAAGTCTTGCTGCCCCTCGCCGGCGCCAAGGTAGACGCCAAAGCGGGTCGGCTCGACGCCCGTCATCACGCCCGAGTCGTTGACCGCCTGCTTGGCAGCGCCCGCGGCGAACTGCGTGTGGCGGCTACGGTTGGCCCACACGGCGGCGTCTTCGCCTTCTGCGGCGATCGACCAGTCCTTCACCTGGGCCGAAATCTTCGTGGGAAAATTGCTGGCGTCGAACAGCGTCGTCTTCCCCACGCCGCTGCGACCTGCGAGCAAGTTCTCCCACAGCTTCTCCGGGTTGTTGCCCGAGGGAGTGACGCAACCAATGCCGGTGACCACGACGCGACGACGCATGGCAAGAATCCACAAACAGGAAAGGGGGCTAATCGAGCAGTGACAATCGACTGCGAGCCAGCAAGTTCACGCTGCGAGCCGCGGGGTTCATCCCCGCGGTCATCCCCAGATTGTAGGCGCCAACGCCATTCGATTCGACCCGAGTCGGGGTGCCACTGGCATCTTGCCAGTGCGGAAGCGGGTGCTCGCTCGGCAGTTCTCACTGGCAAGATGCCAGTGGCACCCTCACCAAAGAGATCACCGGATCAGGCAGAAGCGGCCTCATTGAGCGGGTAATCTTCCCGCTTCAGCCGAGTGCCGTCCTGCTTCACGCCGACTTCAAACACGCCGACCAAATTGAGCCAATGCCGCAGGTCGGTCGGCCGAAAGAGCTTGGCGCCCATCTCCTTGGCCATATCTTCGCCCATGCGGGCGAACAGAATTTGCACCTCGCCGTGCGGCCGATCGCCGACCGTCGCCACGCCCGACACTTGGGCGCTGTCGCTGCGAATCCAGTCGGCCGTCACTTTGTAGGTGAGCGTTTCGCCCGGGCGAACGCGGCCGGTGAACTTCGCCTTCGACAGCTTGGCGAGCACGACAAGCTCGCCGAAGCCGTAGTGCTCGCTGATCAGCAGCCCGCCCGCCTGAGCCATCCCCTCGCAGCAAAGCGAGTTCGGCATAATCGGGTAGCCGATATGGTGGTCGTGGAGATGATCCTCTGAGAGCGAGACGCCCTTCACGGCCGTCGCGTGCGACCCGCTCACGAATTCAGTGAATCGATCAATCCAGAACCAGCGCATGGGGAAGCTCCGAGTTGCGAGTTTCGAGTTTCGAGTCGCGAGATAAGCGAACGCAAGCGTGCGACACGCTCGCAACTCGCTACTCGCCGCTCGCAACTTCTTAGGCCTTCTTCAACTTGTGCTCGACGAAGTTGCACATGTCCTGCACCGTCAGCTGGTTGCCGAGGTTTTGGACGTTCGGATCGGCCTCGAAGCCGCTCAGGTCGGCGAAGGGCATCCGCTCCTTGAGCTTCGCGATGCCGGCGGCGTTGACCTTGCCGTCGCTCACGTAGGAGGTGTCTTCGAGCACGTCCATCGGGATCAGCTCGCCGCGCTCGATCTTGATGTCGAACGCCTTCTCAAGCCGGAAGACGATGTCGAGGAAGTCGATCGACTCGGCGTCGAGGTCGCCCCGCAGCGTCGCGTTCGGCGTTACTTCGTCTTCGTCGACGCCCAACGCATCGACCAGGGCTTCGCGAACCTTGTCAAAGATCTCTTCTTGCGACGGAATTCCCACGACTATACCTCCGCTGGCAGGTAAGGACTCGCTGCTGAACCGCCGCCGCTTTCACGAAACGACCGACGCCGCGAGCGAGTCTATCTAAATGTATGTTGAACGGTGTGTTGAACGATCTATATCAATCGCCGCCGGCGAACTCGCTCGGCTGGCCTCAACGAGAGACTACGCTTTCAGGTTCATCTCCCGCGTGAGAATCGCTTGGAATCCTCGCTGCACGCCAACCATCCGGCGATCCAAATCAACCAGTTCCGGATCGTCGTCGCCGAGGTTGAAGCACTCGAGCGTCAATCGGCCGCTGGTGCACGTCCGCTCGCCGACTTTTCCTTCAAACTTGAACGACACGGCCGAGCCTTCTTGCTTCAGCTGCTCGACCCGCATCTCCAGCCGATTGCCGGGAGTGACGAAATCGGTGAACTTCACCGACTTCGCTTCCTGCAGCACGATCATGCTGTGGGCGTAATTTTCGCTCATCCGCACGAGCCAGGCCGCCGATTGCGTGGCCGCTTCGAGCATGAAAACGCCCGGCAGCACCGGAAACTCGGGAAAATGATCCGCGAGATATTCCTCAGCTAGCGACACATTCTTTACCGCGGTCAGCTCCACCCCAGGTTCGAACGAGCAGATACGATCAAGCAGACAGAATCGCATAGGCTCTCTATCGACACATTTGGGGAGGCGGGGCGAATACTCGCCGGGCTGGTAAAATAGCGAATTCGCGATTATAGCGGCCGACTTTTAGGGCCACAACGGCGGTAACGCCCCCGCAATTTGGGGAATCCCGCGGATTTCAGCCCCACAATTCCCCGCCCGCAGGCGCCCCGGCCCACAAAGCCGCGACCGGCGGTCGCGGTCCCCGCTCGGCCCCCCATCCCCCGGCCCCGTCGCCGGCATCACGCCCGTTTGATCAGCCGCAACAGCGCAATCAACACCACCGCCCCCACGGTCGCGGTGATGAGCGCCCCAATCAATCCGCCGGCGGCGATGCCGAGCATCCCAAACAGATACCCGCCGACGATGGCGCCAATGACGCCGAGGATAAGATCCCCCAAGATCCCGTACCCGCCGCTCCCCATGATCTGCCCCGCCAGCCAACCCGCGGCAATGCCGATGAGAAGGAACCAAAGAAGTTGCATAACAACTGTCTCCTTGTAAAAGCGGTCCCCGAACAAACAGAGCAGAAGAGCACGAAGGCTGGCAGCGAGTTACCTCCGCAGACGCGCTAGTCGCAGCAAGCCCATCATGCCGGTAAACAACAGCAATCCCGTCGCTGGCTCCGGAATGACTTTGAAGCTCATGTCATCCATACCGAACCGCTCCAGCTTGCCATTGGCGTTGCGGATATCGACTTCGCTGAAGGGCGTCGTTGAAACGACTCCGAAGAAATTTGAGCGAAGACCTAGCGACCCAAATGGCGAGATCACAAACGACTCTCCCGCAACGCGTACATCATCGATACCGCCGTCATCAAGCGCGGCGAAGTTGACGGCAAAGGCCCAAACGGGAATCGCGAAGCGAATTGTGTTGAAGTGCGGATGCGTACTTTCGGGAGAATGAACGTCGCCGACGAAAAACGTCCCAGTCAGGCCAGGCGTATCGAATCCGAAGAATCCCGGTCCCGCCGGTCCAATTCGCCCATGATTGGCGTCGACGACAATGTGAAACGGCCCGGCAAAGAATGTTCCGCCAGTTTCAGGAATCGCCGGCCCGCCGGCATACGACTCAAATGTTTCCGTCGAGTAAATGCCAACGGCAGCCTGCCACGCCTCCCGCGTCGCATACTTTGTCAGGGCGCCATGCGTCTCGCACGACGGCAACGTGCAACTTGCAATTCCGACGGTGCAGATCGCCAGTAAGCGGCACAAGTTAATTCGCGAGAATTTCTGTAGCGTCATTGGACTCAGTCTCGAATGAAAGACGGGTTCGCAGCGGCTAGGAGGACCGCGACTTAGTCTACCTGCACCATATCCGATATCAACAAGAAATACGGATACGGACGGGCGCTAAAACAGGTCGAAGCTACTCCCGCTGCGCATCGATCTCGCCAATCTTCGCCCGCGCCGCCGCAGCCTGCTCGCGGAGCTTCGGATTGCCCCCGTACAACTCCACAAACTCCGCCAGCAGCACCTTCGCCGGCAGCAGCTTGCCCTCGTCGATCAGTTCCTCCGCCTCGGCCAACTTCGCCTCGGCCATTTGCGCGAGCGTCCGCTTCGCATCGGGCGACGCCTTGATCTCGGCGATCCCCTTCGTCGCCAACCGGCGGTAGACCTCGACGTCGGCGGGCGCCTCTGCCGGGACCGCCTCGATCGCTTGCTCGTACAGTTCCCAAGCCGACATCAAATCGCCGAACTGCTGCCGCTTCTGCCCCTGGGCGAACAAGCTTTGCGCTTTCGAATTCGGCGTGCTGCCGAAGCGATCGAGATTCTTCACCTCGATCATTGCCTTCCCTTCGGCGACTTTGTCTTCGAACGCATCAAGCTCCGCATTGTGTTCCGATTCTGGGAAACGTTCGCGGAAATCGGCGACTTTGTCGGAAACAGTCCGCCAGTCGGTGTAGCTCTCCGACGCCATCGTCGGCGCGAACTCGTCGTACAGTTCCGCTTCACTCTTGGGCCACATCGCCCACGCGGTAACGGCGATTAGCGACGCCAGGCACAATCCCAAGAACCACGCCCGTTCGTAGAAGGGGCTGTCGTCTTTCACCGTCGGCGTTTGGTGCTTGCGCAGCGCGGCGATTTCCTTGCGGTCGGCCTTCATCGCCAGCGCGCCTTGCTTGCCCGACATCGCATGCTTTGCGGCGCCCATCCCTTCGGCGACCTTCCGCTTCGCATCGAGAATTGCTCGCCGCGTGCCGTCGGCCGTCGCGAGGCGGATGCCGCGCTTCGTTTCGAGCAACTTCGACACGAGCACGTCGAGCCACACGGGGCATTCGAGCACGCTCGCCGAAACCCGCGGCGCCGGCCCCGCACGTCGCGCGAGCACCAACTCAGACGGCGTCTTCGCCCCCCACGGCAGCGAGCCGGTCAGGCATTCGTAAAGGATGACGCCAACGCTGAACATGTCGGCCGTCGGCAACGCGGCCGAACCTTTGCCCTTAAAAATTTCCGGCGCCAGATAATTCGCCACGCTCATCGGCGAGCGTAACCCCAGCACCTGATCTTTGTCGGTCATCTGGCAATCGAAGCCAACCAGCTTCACGCCCCCCTCAGGAAGCAAGATGATCCGCGACGGCGTCAGCCGTTGATGAATCATTTTCTGCGAGTGGACATAATGGAGCGCCTCGCAAATCGACTCGGCGATGTCGGCGGTCGTCTCCCACGGCAAGCGACCGCGGCGATCGAGCAAACTGCGCAGCGATTCACCTTCGACGAGTTCCAGCGCAAGATACGGCTGCCCCTCGTCGATCGCGCCCCCCATCACTCGCGCGATGTTGGGATGCACGAGCCGCTGCAGCAGCTTCACGTCCGCGGAGAAATAGTCGCCCCCCATTGGCCGCGTGATCATGTCGCGGGGGAGGAGCTTCACCGCCATCCGCAAATTGCGTTCGATATGCACGCCGCGCAGCACATTACTGTCGGCGGAACCGCCGAGCGGTCCCTCAAGTGCGATCGGACCAATGCGAGAAGGTTGCATGCGAAGCCAACGTTAAAATGCCCCAACGCCGTATTCTAATCAGTTTGAAACTGAACCACCAACACGGAAGCGCGACCATCCGGCATTTGTAACCTGCTCATTCTGAAAAACTGCCTCACCACGAAGACTCGAAGGCGGGAAGGACGCACGAAGAGCAGCAACCTGGAGGAGATTGCAGCGGGAGACTGAAACGAGGAGCCGTGGATATTCACTTTCCGATCTTCCGCTTTCTTCGTGCTTTTCTTCGTATCGTCGTGCCTTCGTGGTTCAGTTTTCTCCCAATTCCAACCGCCATTCGTCCCTCCGCCGTGCGGATTTCGTCATTCTCCCCCCTGTAGCGCCGGGCTATCCTAAGGGGGTCATGCTCGCCTCCCGCCTTCATGTCCTCGGCTTCTCCACCTTCGCCGCGCTGGCGATCTTCACGACGTGTGGCGTCGCCCAAGAGCCGGCCGTCGAACCTCCGCAGCCCGCGGCGCCGCAACCGGCGGCGGCACTGCCGCCCGACGAGTTCGCGTTGAAGGTTCGCCCCATCGTCGAGCATCACTGCCTGCCGTGCCACGACGGCGCCGAATCGGACGGCGGCCTCAACCTCGCTCCCTACGCCACCTCGGCCGACGCCCTCGCCGCGCCGCTCGTGTGGGAGCAGGTGATGGCCCGCGTCAACCTGCACGAAATGCCTCCCGAGGGGAGCGACCAGCTGAACGACGAGAAGCGCAGCACGCTCGTCCACTGGATCGCCGCGCATCGCCGCGTTGAAGACGATTGCCACAAGCTCGCCACCGACGGGAACCAGTCGTTCTATCCCGGCCACGTGATGAGCCGCCGCCTCAGCCGCAGCGAATACAACAACACGATCCGCGACCTCACCGGCCTCGACCTCCGTCCGGCCGACGCCTTTCCTTCCGACGGCTCTGGCGGCGAAGGGTTTGATAACACCGGCGACACGCTCTTCGTTTCGCCCGTGCTACTTGAGCAATACCTGCTCGCGGCAACGCGCGTCTTAGATGTCGCACTCCCCGAGCGCGAGGAAATGACGAATGACGAAACCAGAATGACGAAAGAAAACGGCGAGGGCTCAAGCTCTCCTCATTCGTCATTCGGATTTCGTCATTCGTCATTATCTTCTTCCCTCACTTTTCCCACCGCCGACCTTCCCCCACATGCCGCTGCCCGCCAATCGCTCGCCGCGTTCGCCCGCCGCGCATTCCGCCGCCCGCTCGCCGACGACGAACTGCAGCGTCTGATGACGCTCTTCGATCGCGCCCAAACCCGCGGCGACGCCTACCTGCCGTCGCTCAAGCTCGCCCTTAAGGCCGTGCTCATCTCGCCTCATTTCCTATTCCTCGTCGAACCGGAGCCCGAAACCGAAGGCGTCTACCCGCTCGGCCACCACCAGCTCGCCGCGCGGCTGTCGTACTTCATCTGGAACACGATGCCCGACGACGAGCTCGCCCAACTCGCCGACGCGGGCAAGCTGCACGACGAAGCGGTCCTCCGCGACCAAATTCGCCGCATGCTCGCCGATCCAAAAGCTCGCGGCCTCGCCGATAGCTTCGCGACGCAGTGGCTCAACATCGGCGCACTCGGCAGCACGGTGAAACCCGACGCTGAGCGTTTCCCCGAGTTCGACGCCCAGCTTGCCGCCGACATGCGGGCCGAAGCGAGCGGCCTCGTTGAAACCATTCTCCGCGAAGATCGCAGCCTGCTCGACCTCGTCGACGCCGACTACGCCGTGCTGAACGACCGCCTTGCCGCCCACTACGGACTGCCGCCGGTCGAGGGGAGCGAGCTCCGCAGGGTTCCGCTCAACGATCGCCGTCGCGGCGGGGTCCTCGGCCTCGGCGCCGTGCTCACCACGACGTCGCTGCCGCTCCGCACGAGCCCCGTCCTCCGCGGCAAATGGGTCCTCGAAGAAGTCCTCGGCGCCAGCGTCCCGCCGCCGCCCCCTAACGCCGGCGTGCTCCCTGAGGACGATCGCCTGCACGATGGCCTCACGCTCCGCCAACGGCTCGAACAACATCGCACGAACCCCGAGTGCGCCGCCTGCCATCAACGGATGGATCCGCTCGGCTTCGGCCTCGAATGCTTCGACGCCACCGGCCGCTGGCGGCACCACAACGCCGGCCAGCCGATCGACTCGAGCGGCACGCTCCCCGACGGCCAAACCTTCAACGGCCCCGCCGAACTCAAGCAGGTACTGCTCACGCGCCGCGGCGAATTCCTCCACAACGTCACCCGCAAAATGCTCGGCTACGCCCTCGGCCGCGGCCTGAGCCAATTCGACGACTGCGTCGTTCGCGAAACGGTGAAGTCGTTAGAAGCGAACGACTGCCGCAGCAGCGTGCTCGTCGAACAAATTGCGATGAGTTACCCATTCCGCCATCGGTATGCGAAAAAGTAGAGAGACAAACTACCAAGACGCGAAGGCACGATGATTTCACAAAGGACGCACGCCAAGACAATGATGCTTTTCGCATTTCATTCGTCATTCGGATTTCGTCATTCGTCATTTATCTTCGTGCGTCCTTCGCGTCTTCGAGCCTTCGTGGTGAAGGATCCAAACGATGTCTGAAAAGAAATCCTGGCACGTCCCTCGTCGCACGTTCCTCCGCGGCGCCAGCGCCGCGCTCGCGCTGCCGATGCTCAACGTGATGGCGCCCCTCACGCGCCGCGCCCGCGCCAGCGACTCCGGCTCGCTCGCCCCCACGCCGACGCGCTTCGCCGCGCTCTACTTCCCCAACGGCGCGTTCATGGACAACTGGGTGCCGAAGCAAACAGGCGCCGAGTACGAACTTCCCTTCTCGCTCACGCCCCTCGCTCCCGTGCGGAGCGAAGTCCTCGTCCTCTCCGGCCTCGACAAGCCGAACAGCCGCCAAGGCGACGGCCACTACGCGAAGACCGCCAACTTCCTCACCGGCTTCCCCGTCGCGCAAACGACCGGCAGCGAGCTGAGCGTCGGCGGCCAATCGCTCGATCAATTCGCCGCCAGCCGCATCGGCCAGCAGACGCCGCTGCCGTCGCTCGAACTCGCCATCGACCCCGTGATCAGCGGCATCGATTCGAACGTCGGCTTCACGCGACTCTACGGCTCGTTCATCTCCTGGCGGGCCGCCGACGTGCCGATGGCCCGCGAGATCAATCCCCGCGCCGCCTACCAACGCCTCTTCGGCGCCAAAGACAACAGCGGCTTGCCGCTTAGCGCCGGCCAAGCGCTCGACGACGCGCAAAGCCTCCTCGACATGGCGCTCGAAGACGCCCGCTCACTCCGCCGCAAGCTCGGCCGCGACGATCAGTTCAAGCTCGACGAATATATGGACGCCGTCCGCAACGTCGAACGTCGCCTCGCGTTCCACTCGCAGCCCGACCCGCGCGAGTGGCGCCCCAGCTCAGCCCCGAACCATCCCGACGAACCCACGGTCACCGGCTCCGAAGATCACCAAGAACACGTCCGCCTGATGCTCGACCTGATCGTGCTCGCCTTCTGGACCGACACGACGCGGCTCAGCACGTTCATGTTTGCCAACAGCGTCTCGAACAAAAACTTCTCGCAGCTCATCGACGGCGTCCACGGCGGGCATCACGAACTCTCGCACCACCAAAGCCAAGCCGCGGCGATCGAGCAATACAGCAAGATCAACCGCTGGCACGTCGAGCAGTTCGTCTACGTGCTCGAGCGGATGCGCAACATCCGCGAAGGAGAGGGGACGCTCCTCGACAACAGCATGATCGTCTGCGGCTCGGGCCTCAGCGACGGCAACGCACACGACCCCAACAACCTGCCGATCCTGCTAGGCGGCCGCGGCGGCGGGCAGTTCAACACGGGCCGGCACATTGCGAGCGAGCGGAACACGCCCCTCTGCAATCTCTACGTCCCGGTGCTGAACGCCCTCGGCATCAAGACCGAATCCTTCGGCGACAGCACGCGTGGGTTGAACGTGAGCTAACTGCCGGAAGCCCGGAAGAAATGCAACTCTGAGGTCCCCTCCCCTTGAGGGGGAGGGTTAGGGAGGGGTGGCGGCAGCGGGTACCAGCGTCCCACCCCCTCCCCAGCCCTCCCCTCAAGGGGGAGGGAGCCACAACATTCATATTGGTGGCGCCCTATTAGGTCCTGCGCAATTCCATCCGCCCCGCGCGCACATTTCCGCGATCCCCACGCCACGCCTCGGCATCCACAATAAGGGCTCGCCCTCACGATCCCCACGCCCCCTCGGACTGGTCGCTTCAGCGACCAATCCCGCCCCGCCGTGCCGCGTCGCCTCTTCATCACGTTCGCACTCCTCACAGCGCACTGCGCGATGATCGCCGCCGCGCACGCCGAAGATCCGCCAAGCGAACACTGGCCCCAATGGCGCGGCCCCCACGCCAACGGCTTTTCTTCAACGGCGAACCCACCGCTCGAATGGTCGCCCGAATCAAACATCAAATGGAAAACGCCCATCCCCGGCCGCGGCAGCGCGAGTCCCATCATCTGGGGCGACCGGCTCTTCCTGCTCACCGCGGTCGATACTGGCGTTCAGCCTGAACTGCAAGACCGCGGGGATGAACCCCGCGGCTCGCTCGAACCTACAGCGTCAGACGCCGCCCCGCATGCCGATGCTCCTCCCGAGGACGCCGACGCCGAACCCAACATCCACAAGTTTGAAGTCATCTGCCTCGACCGCCACACCGGCGACCTCCTCTGGCAGCGCACCGCCCGCGAGGCCGCTCCGCACGAAGGGATGCACGCCACCAACAGCTACGCCTCCGGCTCCGCCGTCACCGATGGAAATCGACTCTACGCATCTTTTGGCTCCCACGGCATCTACTGCTACGACCTCGACGGCAAGCTGCTCTGGGAGCAAGACCTGGGCGACATGAAGACGCGTCTAGGCTTCGGCGAAGGGGCCTCGCCCGCGATCCACGGCGAGACGCTCGTCGTCCCGTGGGACCAAGAAAAGAACTCGCGCATCTTTGGCCTCGACGCCGCCACCGGCGAAGTGAAGTGGGAAACGCCGCGCGACGAACCGACCGGCTGGGCGACCCCCGTCGTCGTCGAAGCCGCCGGCCGCACCCAAGCGATTCTCAACGGCTACAAGCGGAGCCGCAGCTACGATCTGGAAACGGGCGAAGTGTTGTGGGAGTGCGGCGGGCAAGTGAGCAGCGCGATCCCGAGCACCGTCATCGTCGACGACCTTGCCGTTTGCATGACCGGGTTTCAGAAGTCAGCCGTCGTCGCCATCCCGCTCGACGCGACCGGCGACGTCACCGACGCTGATCGCGTCGCGTGGAAGTCGACGAAGGGCGCCCCGTTCGTTCCCTCGCCGCTCCTCTACGACGGCAAGCTTTACTTCGTGAAGGGGAACACCGGCATCCTCTCGTGCCTCGACGCCCGCACCGGCGAGCCGATCATCAACCAGAAGCGTCTCAAGGGCATCGGCGACGTTTACGCGTCACCCGTCGGCGCCGCGGGCCGTATTTACGTCACCGCCCGCGATGGCACGACGGTCGTCATCAGCGATGGCGACAAGGTGGAAATCTTAGCTACCAACTCCGTCGGCGAACCAGTCGACGCCTCCCCCGCGCTCGTCGGCAACGACGTCTACATCCGCGGCGAGCAGCACCTCTTCTGCATCGGCGCCGAGTAGCCCCGCACACCGCGACACTCCAATAGCCCCGACCTAGCTAGGTCGGGGTTACTCGCCCACCGCGCCGCACGAAACTTCGCCGCGCCCGCGGTGTTGTTCCTACGTCGCACCGTTCATCCCCCCGATCGCGGGGTGGCCGAAAATTGGTCGTAGCTTCCAGCGTCGCAACGCGAGATAATGCGCGAGTAGCCGCGGCTCAACGAGCCGCCGGAGCGACCCAGTTAAACAGTCGCCCCAACACAAGCATCACCCAAACCCATCAGCAAGAATTGCAACGCCATTCTGTCACCACCAGCGCAGTCGCAACCACAACAAAACCAACCACTTAGAATTCTGTCGCCGAAAACGCGTTTCACGACAAAATTCAATCCGCGACAAAACAACATTCCCACCGCAACCCAAACCACGCAACTTAACTCCAAAATCGAGTTCAAGATGACACTCAAACTCATTCCGCTCACCGCCGTTCTCCTGGCCGCTCCCTTCGCCGCCACGGCGCTCGCGCTCGATGCCGCCAACAACCAGAACTGGCCCCAATGGCGTGGCCCCGAAATGACCGGCGTCGCTCCCAACGCGACCCCGCCGCTGGAGTGGAGTGCCGAGAAGAACGTGAAGTGGAAGACGGCCATCCCCGGCCGCGGCAGCGCGAGCCCCATCGTTTGGGAAGATCGCGTCTACGTCCTCACCGCCGTCGACACCGGCAAGCTTCCTGAAGGCGCCGAAACGCCAAAGGTGGACGAGAACGTCGAACAAACCGCCGCCCAAGAACCTGCCGCCGAATCCAACGAAGGGACTGGTCGCTTGAGCGACCAGTCAGCCCCACCGGAAGGCGAAGCCCCCCGCGAACGCCGCTTCGGTGGCGAGCGCGGTGAACGAGGCGAGCGCGGAGAACGCGGCCCCGGCGACGGCCGAGGCTTCGGTCGCGGCGGACCCGGCGGGCCAGGCGGCCCCGGTGGACCGGGCGGCGGCCGTGGCTTCGGCGGTTTCGGCCGACGCGACAGCGGCCCGCGCAACATCTACAAATTCAACGTCCTCTGCCTCGATCGCGCTACGGGCAAAATCCTCTGGGAAAAGACCGCCCGCGAGGCCGCGCCGCATGAAGGGATGCACGACACCAACTCCTACGCCTCCGGCTCGCCGGCCACCGACGGCAAGTTCATCTACGCCTCGTTCGGCTCGCACGGCGTCTACTGTTACGACCTCGACGGCAACAAGATCTGGGAACGCGACCTCGGCGACATGGAAACTCGCAACGGCTTCGGCGAAGGCGCGTCGCCGACGATCTACGGCGACACGTTGCTCGTACCGTGGGACCACGAAAAAGATTCGCACCTCTTCGCCCTCGATGCGAAGACCGGCGAAGTGAAGTGGGGAATTGATCGCGAAGAACCAACCACCTGGGTGACGCCGCTCGTCGTCGAGGCCGCCGGCAAGACGCAAGTCATCCTCAATGGCACCAACCGCAGCCGCAGCTACGACATCAACAACGGCGACGTCATTTGGGAATGCGGCGGCCAAGTGACCAACCCCATCTCCACCGCCGTCGTTTACGACAATCTTGTCTACTGCATGACCGGCCATCGCGGCTCGGCGGTCGTCGCGATTCCGCTCGACGCCAAGGGCGACATCACCGACACCGACGAGGTCGCTTGGAAAACCAATCAAGGCGCCCCCTACGTGCCGTCGCCGCTCATCTACGGCGACAAGCTCTACTTCACCAAGGGAACCAACGGCGTCCTCTCGTGCCTCGAAGCGAAGACGGGCGAACCGATCATCAACCAGAAGCGGCTCGCCGGCGTCGAGAACGTTTACGCCTCCCCGGTCGGCGCCGACGGCAAGATCTATTTCACCGGCCGCGACGGCACGACGGTGGTCATCCCCAACACGGGCGAGCTAGAAATCCTCGCCACGAACACGGTTGACGAACCCGTCGACGCCTCGCCCGCGATCGCCGGCAACCAAATTTTCATCCGCGGCGAAAACCACCTGTTCTGCATCGAGGAATAACAAGCGACATCCCCCTTAGCCCCCGGCTCTTCAAGCCGGGGGCACTCGACTATCGTCCACCGGCGGACAAGAGGACGACCATGCCCACTCAAGCCTCACGGCGCACCTTCCTGCGCAGCGGCGCCACGCTCGGCGCCCTCGCGGGCCTCGGCAACCTCGACTTCCTCGCGCGGCTCGCCCCCGTCTCCGCCGCCGAAACGCAACTCCCGCAGCACGCCCTCGGCCTGCAACCCGACGTGGCGCCCATCGTCCGCCTCATCGAAGAAACGCCGCGCGAAGATCTGCTCGAAGTCATCGCGAAGCGGATCAACGGCGGCCTCAGCTACCAAACGCTGCTCGCCGCGCTCTTGCTCGCGGGCGTGAAGAACGTCGAACCGCGCCCTTCAGTCGGGCACAAGTTCCACTCGGTGCTCGTGGTGAACTCCGCTCACCTCGCGAGCATGGCGTCGCCCGACGAACATCGCTGGCTGCCGATCTTCTGGGCGCTCGACTATTACAAAGTAGCCGCCGCTCGCGACGTCGAAGAGCGGGGCGATTGGGTGATGGAGCCGGTCGATGAGCGCGCGGTGCCGGGCGCCGACAAAGCGGCCGCCGAGTTCACCGCCGCGATGGACGCCTGGGACGATGCAGCCGCCGACGCCGCGATCGTCGGCCTCGCCCGCACCGCCGGGGCGAACGACACCTACGAGCATCTTTTCCGCTACGGCATGCGCGACTTCCGCTCGATCGGCCACAAAGCGATCTACGTCGCCAACAGCCTGCGAACGCTCAACTGCATCGGCTGGCGCCACTCCGAACCAGTCCTCCGCTCGTTAGCCTACGCGCTGCTCATGCACGAAGGCGACAGCCCCCGCGACCGCCAAGACGCCGCCGACGTCCCCTACAGAAAAAATCTCGAGCGCGTAGCCAAACTCCAGCGAGCCGGGGCGTCCCCGCCCCCGGCGCACCTCGGAAAACCAACCACCGACAACGGCGCAACAACAGAACTCCTCACCGCGATCCGCCGCGCCAACAACGACGACTCCTGCAACCTCGTCATCGAGCAACTCACCGCCGGCGTCCCCCTCCAATCGATCTGGGACGGCCTCCACCTCGCCGCCGGCGAGCTGCTCATGCGTCAGCCCGGCATCGCCTCGCTCCACGCCGTCACGACGAGCAACGCGCTGCGCTACGCCTACGAAACGAGCGGCGACGAAGAAACGCGGCTCCTCCTCACACTACAGAACGCCGCGTTCCTGCCGATGTTCCTCAATGAAATGGGCGGACCAGACAAAATGCCTACGATTCGCATCGACGAGCTCGCAGCAGGGGAGGGCGACGCCGCAACGCCGCCGACGATCGACGCGATCTTCAACGAACTCGGCGCGGATCGCAGCCGCGGCGCCCAGCTGATGCTCACTCGTCTCAGCGCCACCGGCGACGCGAACGAAGTGATCAACGCCTCGCGCGTGCTGACGTTCCTCAAGGGAAACGACGCGCACGACTACAAATTCAGCTCGGCCGTGCTCGAAGACTACTACAACGTCTCGCCCGCGTGGCGCGACCGTTATCTCGCGAGCAACGCGTTCAACCTCAACACGGCGACGGAGCCCGACAACGACCTCGTCGAACAAACCCGCGCCGCATTCAATGCGTGACGACGAGGCTGCCTACGGGACAGTAGGCTAAGTCGATTGGATTATTGACAGGATAACAGGATTGAATGGATCTACGGGATGTAAGACGGAAGCAGGTTGAGGACAAGATGTTGATCACCCCCATCTGCATTTAATCCTGTCGATCCAAAAAATCCTGTCATCCTGTCTATTCTTCTCTAGAGGGTCACTTGGCCGCCGCGGCCGGAACCTTCGTCGACTTCGCGTTGAGCTGCTCGCGAATAAAACCAGGCTTATTCGTCGTAATTCCCCACGGCTTCAGTTTCTGGTAATACTTGGCGACCTTGGGATTGTCGATCGTCCAGACGTGGAACTCGCAGTGCCCCTCGTCGCAGAGCTCCTTGATGAACTCCGCGTCGACGTGCTTCATGTCCCCCTGCGTGCCCAGGCCGTCAGCCTTGCTCCGCTCGAGCGTCGCGACGACCTCGTCGAGCGTCGGCGTCCACTCGCCCGTCTTCTCGTTCTGCTTGTAGCCGGTGAGCCAGTGACACTTCAAATTCGGTAGTAGCTTCTTACATTCGGCGACCGTCTTCTCGTTGAAGCAGATGATGAGAATCTGATCGTCCTTCAGCTTAGTCTTCGCGAGCGCCTCCTTCAGCGGAGCGACGATCTCCGGGCCCGTCTTCAGTTCGATGATAAACTTCTTCACGGCAGGGATCGTCTCGGCGATCTCGGCGAAGGTCGGAATCTTTTCGCCGCGGTACTTTTCATTTTTCCAGGCGCCAACGTCGAGCTTACGCAACTCAGCCAGCGGCGTCTTCACGATGACGTGCTTCACGCCGGCCGTCCGCTTGGTGTCGGCGTCGTGAATGCAAACGATCTCGCCATCGGAAGAGAGGTAGAAGTCAGCCTCGACGCCATCAGCGCCTTGTTCGAACGCCAGCTTCATCGACGCGACCGTGTTCTCGGGCGCATCGAACGACGCGCCGCGGTGAGCCACGATGTTCTGCGCGTGCACGACTCCAACAGATCCGGCCAAAGCCGACAGGATGCCCAAGCCAAGCGCAAGCGTGAAACGAACCGCCATCACTTCTCCTTCAAACCAAGACTAACACGCGCGGACCGCGCAAACGCAGCGCAACTAATGATAACAGCATGAGCATGAGAGCCGAAGGCTCCGGCACAGCCGCTTGTACAGCCGTCGCCGCGCCGGCGACGTCGCGTTGCCAAATCAAGAAATCGGCTCCATCAACGGCCCCGTCGCCGTTGGCATCGCCCATCTGCACAGTCGCCGTGCCCGTGGCGCCAAAGTTCGATTTCCATAGAGCCAGATCGGAACCATCGACGAAGCCGTCGCGATTGAAATCAGCGGCCGCGAACATCGGCAACTGCGAGAGCGTGAAGGTAAAGTCGTTCGCCGCATCGGTACGGTAGAGGCCCAAGAACGGCGAATAGGTCCGCACATGGACCGTCTTGCCGTCGTTGAGAAACTCCAGCACGCGAATCCACCCGTTGCCGCCGTTGGTTTCGAACTGCGAGTTGAACACCATTTGATTCACGACGTTGCCTTGCGTCGCGGTGCTCTTCAAATAGCCGACGCCGTCGCCGCCGACGTGGCCGTTCAGCGTCATCTCGAAGTTGGGATGGAGCTTCACCAACTCGTTCCACATCTCCTCGCCGTCGTTGCCATCAGTCCCCACGGGATAGCCGTCGGGAGTATCATTCGCGCGGGTGTTGTTCGGGTTGAGGTACGAATGCGTCAGCAGCACGGCCGTGTAGTCGGCGTACTTGGGGAGTCCTGCAATTTGATTCGCCCAGCTAATCGTCGATTGCCGCGGCCAGAACTCAAGCGAGAAGATCAGCAGGTCGCGACCGTCGGGAGCGTGCAGCTCAAAGTAAGCGTTCTGCAACTCGCCAGGAACCTGATACCCCTTCAAGATGCCCCCTTGAGCCGGATCGACGAGCGGATTGTCCGACGCTTTGAAGTAAGTATTGAACTGCGTGTTGCGATTCTGAGCGCTCGTCGTCCCCAGATCATGATTGCCCGCCGCCATGATGTACGGCAACTGGCCGTTGAGAATGCTCATCGCCGCCTTGGCGTTGACCCACTGCTGGTCGGCCGATTGGTCGCCGCTGGTCGGTTCGACCTGGCTGTTCTGGTTGACGATATCGCCTTCCTGCAGCACGACCTGAATCTTGTACTCTTCCTTATTGTCTTTGATCCAGTTGGTGAGTTGCGAGAAGATCGGCAAGTCGCGCGTGCTTTTCGAGTAGTTCTGCGTATCGGGCATCACCACCATCGACCATGCGGCGTTCGGATCCGGGGCGAAAGGAGTCTGCGGCACAGTGGCGACGAAGCCCGGCGAGCCGTGATTCTCTTGCCCCGCCGCGCTGCGGAACTTGGCGCCATACACGCCTTGCGAGGAAGGCCGCCAATTGGAAGCAAGGTCGTTCGCGGTCAGAGTCAGCGCGCCGGGCAGCAGATAGATGCTGTTGCCGTCCGAGCCGTTTGCCGTCGGCCAGCCTAGCTCCTGATACCTCACTCTATCTTGAATGGCTCCTTGCTGGTCGCGAATGCCCGCCCCCTCATTCGTGCCAATCGTGTTGGCAAGATTCGGAAACGAGCCGACCTGAATGCGGTTGATGCCGGTTCCCCAGTGCGCGTCAAAACTCGCCGCGTCGCCGGTCACGACCAACGCTTGGCCGGCGCCAAGCGTCGTGCCCACTGGAAATGGAGTCGCCCAGTCGTTGTCCTGCGAGTCCCCAAACTGCCAACCACTCAGATCAATGGTGGTCGAACCGTTGTTGTACAGTTCCACCCACTCGCGGTTGTACGGAGGAACGGCCGTCGCATCCAAATCTGTTCCCTGCGGATTGAACATGATCTCTGAAACAATGATCGATGCATCGACTCGCGCAAGACCGAACAGCATCAATCCAGCCAGCAGGAAATTCTTTTTTGCGATCAACATCAATGGCTGCAAGGAAAATAAATTTTGGAAACTCTAAGAATCGTAACGCATGAGCTATGGCGGAGAGACGTTGAGCGATCGTCTGTGGTCTCAACGAGCGCATCAAGGGGGCGCCCTCTCACGCGCAGTCGCGTCAATGAGCGAGTATGCTGCCTGCAGCCCAAACAGCTCATGAGCGATTCTCCTATCGCCCCCCGTTCAGTTCGAGCGCTATTCCACAACAGTGTCTTCGCCATTGCGAGTGAACAACGAGGTGAAGGCGTCAAGATCAATCGTTTCTTGGAGAACCTTCACCGAAGCGTCGCCCATCGTGAAGATCGAGCTTCCCTGATGAAAGCTGTAAATCTCGTCGCCGTTATGGCAGTTAAAGGGGATAAACCCGCACTTTTCGAGGTCATGCCCCCAATCAAATCCGGTTTTCTCGTCGGCCCAGCCCGTGCTTTGCGCGCTCTTCTCAGACACCAGTACGCCATTGTGCTCGTAGTAATCGGGGATGCCTGCCTGTTCGAAGAACATGAACGAGTTCGAAAGGCCATCAGTGACATCTTTCAACTTATTAGGAGCCGAAACAGGACGACCAGCTGAAGTCGGCGAAATCAACGTTTGCCCAAGCATGCTGTGCCAAAAAGTACCGGTAAATTGTTCCTTAGCACCGCTTTCCTGCTCAATCCAGCCGGTAACTCGCGTCAATTCCCCACGATCTCTGATCCTACCGGCGGCTATCAACCGCGCTTTAGTGGAGTTTGCGCCCTCAACGTAACGCGAGCAGACAGCGTAGTCCGTGGCATTCGGTAGCCGACGATCTCCCGCGCCAGGAGTCGACGGACATTGAAGCAGCGTTATCGGGGTTCGAGACAACGTCAGATTGGTAACCGGCTTCGCTGAAGTTGGCGGATCAGACCAATTCTTCTCGAGATCCCATTGCGAAAACAGGGCCCCTTGCTCCATATAGGGAAGCATGAACGCGAAAATGTGTTGATCCGGCACTCGAGTCATCGCCGGAGGTAAAGTCGTCTTCGCACTTTCGTAGTTCAGAACAGCCAATCCCAATTGCTTCATATTGCTGATGCATTGCGTCCGCCTGGCTGCTTCGCGCGCCGCCTGGACTGCGGGCAGCAACAACGCTACCAGCACCCCGATGATTGCGATGACGACCAACAGCTCTACGAGCGTAAATCCACGCCGCTGTTCCGCAGTTCCGGCCGAGTTAGATCCATTCATGTTTCGCAAACCTTTCCCACCCGCGCTTCTTAGAAATCGAGGCCGTTAATTTTGAGGAAGACCGCCGTGGCGCGCTGCCCGGCGCCACGGCGATGCTTCCAAATCGCTTCACTCTTACGTTACGACCGACGGCGAACAGCGCCCAAGCCAACCGCTGCGGCAACGCCAATCAGCAACAGGCTCGACGGCTCCGGGACCGCAGCGGCGACGGACCCCGCCGCCGCAACCGCCGGGGTTTGGCCGAACTGATGCTGCCAAGTCAAGAAGTCGGCGCCATCCACTTTGCCGTCTTCATTCGCGTCGCCTTGCGCCTTCGTCGTTCCGGTTCCGAAGCCCGCCTTCCAGGCAGTCAGGTCGGCTCCGTCGACGTTGCCATCTTCATTGAAGTCCGCGGCCAGGAAGTTCCCGCCAGGATTCAACGTCGGGGCCAAGTCGTAATCGATAAATGCGAACGTGAAGTTCGTATCTTCAAGCGACGGAGTGATGAAGCTCAATTGGCGCTCATCCGCCGTCACCTGATCGATGCTAAAAATGCGGAAAGAATTTCCGGCTGCCTCGTAGGTCAGCAGATTGTCCTCAAGACCGGCGGTCGCTTCCGGGGTCAACAACAACGTGCCATCGGCTGGGGTCTTACCCGGGATGGTGAGCAAGTACGAGCCTGAACCCGCTTCTTTCGTCAACGTAAACTGCCCCGGCGCGGCGCCAACTCCAGTCGAGTTGACGACCGTTCCATTCGCGGAAACTCGTCCAGCGACGAGGTTGTCGGCTTCGTAGGGCAGGTAGATCCAGTTGACGGGATTGGTCGTGGCCGTCGTATCGTTCGAATAAGTCTTCACCGTCCAGTTCGCCCCGTTGACGTCCGGAGTGGCAACGGCGAAAGAGTCGATATTCCCCCCCACCTGGGCGACCAGAATTCCGTCATTCAACGAATTGACGCCCGGCAGCGCGACGGTGAGCGAACCCCCTGTCGTCGCTTGCGCTTGTGCCTTCGAGAACGGCGTGTCATTCCCAAAGAAGACTGCGGAGAAATTGACGTTGAATTCCTGCAACGCTCCAGCCACAGCGCCGGGATCGGCGATGTGCGTTGCAAATTCCCAGCCGGCCCCGCCATCCGCTGCGGCAATCATGCCGTAAGCGGCTTGGCCCGAAGGATTGTTGGGAAGCGTCGTATTGTCGCGGAACCCTTGGCTAATCGTTCCGAACATGATCCCGTCTTGCTTCGATGGGAAGACGCCGTTGATCGCAATGCTGTTGTCGCCGCGATCTTGACGAAGATGCTCCAAACGATATCCGGCAGTTCCTTCAGTCACGACGCCGTAGTTGTTCGGAGCCGCTTGCTGCGAAGCATCGACTTCCGTGATCGCGACATTGAAGCCGATGACCTTGTCTTTCAGATTCAACGGCGTGATGTTCGGGCCTGGAGCCGTCGGCGGAGTTGCAAACGGCATGAAGGCGAACTGGAACGCTTGCGACCGTTCGGCGATCGGGGTCTCGAGGTAAGGCTCGATGACGTTCCCGGCAGTCCCTTGACCGTAGTCGCGAGTCTGGATGATCCAGTCAGTTCCGTTATCCGCCGCTTGGTAGGTCAGCACGTTATCCGTCGTGGAAGTCGCCGACCCGGAAATCGGACCACCGGTATTCGTGAGCAGGGTGCCCGAAGAAGGAGTCTGCCCCGGAATCGAGAGCCGATAGGTGCCAATGCCTTCGCGAACGATCGTGAAGGGGGAGCCGCTCTTGTTCATCACGGTCGGCTGCATATTCGGCCCGCTGGCGCCGTGGATGCTAGCCATCGTGATATTCGGAGTGCCGTACGGGAGATACACGAACGTGTACGGATCCGGCTCAAAACCAAGCGCGTTGCCGCCGTGCGTCGTGGCGACAATCCAACCGTCGCCGGTGGGATCTGGAGCCACGGCTGAGTAGTTGTCTTCATTCTTGGCGTGATTCGTGAAGAGCAGGCCTTGCTGACGGGAGTCCGTGACGGTCGGAATCTTCACGCGATGAATGCCGCTGGCGACGCTATTGAACCCAACTTGCAAATCAATGAGATTGACGCCGTGAACCACGGACTGATCGTTCGGATTGCCGCCGTTGGCGGTGCTGCGAGTCGTGCCGCCGATCCAACCCTCGCTGAACGGAAAATAGGCGGCGGCAAGATTTCCGTTCGCAGGCACCGTGGCGGAACCGACGCGGGCGTCGACGACGAGCGCCAGCTTTCCGTCCGGAGCGGCGGCTCCCTGAATGGGCGTGGTCGTGATGCTCGAAATCGGCCAGAACGGAATGCCCAGGCCGTCGCTACGTCCGCCATTCTCGCGAACGCTGGTGAGTAGTACGCCGCTGGTGTAGTCGTCGGTCGCTGACGCGCCGATCCGAATCGGATACTGGCCGGTGACCGCGCCCGACTCAATAAAGAAGTTCGGCGTTCCTTGCCCCGACGCGATCGACACAGCAACGGGATTCGACGTTCCCGCTCCATCAGCAGTAACATTCGCCATTTCAATGGCCTGCGCCATTGACGCGACGCTAACAACCGCCCCGCCTGCCATCGCTGCTGCAAGCCGACGGCGCCAAATGTTCTTCTTCATCGAAAGCCCTCCCATGAATGTGCGTTCCCGTTGAATAGCCGATGCTGGATTAGTGCCCCTACGAGTCGTCAAACCGCGCTCCGGAAGGCGCTCCTCGACGACGGATTCTTCCTCTGCATGACTCATCGAACCTCCCTTGCCGTCCACTCGATGCCTGGCGACTCGCCGCTCCACTGTTGATTCGTGAAGGAGGCGAACAAGCATTTAAGTAATAGACAAGCAGGATGAAGATCCGTTGAAGATCATGCGTTTCCTCAGTGAACTACCGACAGATAAGACGTTGCCGGCGAATTGCGACGCAGCGAACTGCCGACGGCTGAATAGATATGCGAAGAAACGTTACTGTCTCGTCCCGTAAACTCGTTGACGCTTCCTTCAACTCTCGTGATTCGTCGCAGCGCTTCGTCACTCGATGCACCCGCGATCTTCCAAACACGTTCCTAAATCGCTCCGCTGCGCACGGCTCCTGCCGCGGCGTGACCGTTGCCGTTCACTGGCGCGACGCCGATACGGGGAGCCGCACCCTCGACGCCGCCGATGAGTCGACGGTAGCGCTGAAGTTCGGTTTCCGTTTCGGCGTCGGTCCACTTCAATTCCGCCGCCATCCATCGTGCGACGTTCGCCGCCAGTTCCATTTGGTTGTGGTGATAATGCCGCCAACTGCTGCGGCGGATCATCACGTCGTCTAAGTGCCGCGCCGACTCGACGCGGCAGTAGTGGGCCACCGCCGCCGCCGAGACTGGCGGAGGCAGGATGCCGCTAAATGCTTCTGCGTGTCCGCTTTCTACAATTGGCGTCGACGCCGTTCGGCAGGGGCCCGCCTTCATGCCGAGAAACTTCACGATCGCGTCGACTGTCTCTTCGCCCATCAAGCGGTAGGTCGTGAGCTTGCCCCCGGTGACGTCCCACCAACCGGCATGGCTCATTGCAATCTTGTGCCGCCGCGAAATGTCCGACGGGTTGCCGTTCTTGTCGGCCACCAGCGGGCGGAGGCCTGACCAGGTGCTGACGAGATCTTTCGGCGTCAGCTTCGCAGCAGGGAAGCCGTCGTTCACCACCTGCAAGATGTAGGCGATGTCGGCGTCGTCACACGGCGGATTGTCGAGCGGGCCGTGGTAGTCGGTGTCGGTGGTGCCGAGGATCACGCGCTCGCCCCACGGAATCACGAACAAAATGCGGCTTCCCTCGGCCAGCACGACGGCGTCATCCACCGGCAACCGCGAGCGGTCGATCACGAGGTGAACGCCCTTGGTAAGCCGCAGCGACGTCTCGGAGTTCGGCATCCGGTCGGACCACGGGCCGGTCGCGTTGACGACCGAGCGGGCCTTCACGACATGCAGCGTTGCAGTGCGGAGATCCTCAAGCTCGCAACGCCACAAATCGCCTTCGGCGGTCGCGTCGAGGAGCTTCACGTAGTTGCAGGCGATGGCGCCATGACGCACGGCCGAATTGAGCGTGTCGAGCACGAGCCGCGAGTCGTTAGTCAGCGCGTCGTGGTAGCGGACGGCGCCGGTGAGTTCGGTTTGATTGAGACCCGGGACGCGCCGCAGCGTTTCGGCGACGCCCATCGAACCGCTGCCGCCACCCTTGCCGACGCCGCAGAGGAGGTCGTACAGCTTCACGCCGACGCCGAGCTTCCAGCGGGGCCAACCATTCGCCTTCCGCGTCGGGAACACAAACTCCAGCGGATCGGCGAGATGTGGTGCGATCTCGCGGAGCAGTGATTTTTCTTTACTCGCTTCCCACACGAGGCTAACGCGGCCTTGAGCCAGGTAGCGAATCCCGCCGTGCAGCAAACGGCTTGAGCGACTGCTCGTGCCCGAGGCAAAGTCATGCTGCTCGACCAACCCAGTGCGTAGGCCGCGCATCGCCGCGTCGCGAGCGACGCCCGATCCGACGATGCCGCCGCCGATGATGAGCACGTCGAGCGGCTGCTGTTGCAGTTGCTCTAGCCGAGCGTCAGGTGCGGATTGTTGATCAGCCGGGGAACGCATATTTATTCACACCAATAAAAAAAGGCCCCGCGGTGCTACCGCGGGGCCTTTCTCTTTTTTTATCTCTGGCCCGAGATGCTTTTAGTTGTTTTGATTAATCGTCGGTTTTGCCGGCGAGTTCGACTATTATTACTTGCAGGAAAGTTTCCCGTCAAGCTGCTTTGTTGCAATCTCGATCCTTTGGTTGTCAAGCAAAGCGTCACGATCACGCTCGTTCCGTGAACCACTCGTTGCTCTAGCATTTTCTCTGCATGCCGCGAACCACGATCGACAAATGCCTGCGGAAACCGGTGATCCCCGTGGTTTGGGACCCGTCGAAAAACATCGACGCTCTCTCTCAGGCCAGCATGATCATCATGCAGGGCGGGACGCTCGCCGACCTGCCGCGAACGCTCGATCGCTTCGCCGAGCAAAAGCTTTCGCCAGTGGCGATTTTCGCCCACATTGATCTCATTTCAGGGCTGGAGAATAGCGAAGCAGCCCTGGAGTATTTGGCCGAATTCAATCGTTTCGCAGGCATCGTGACGGTGCACCACTACCTCGCCAAACCGGCCCGGCGCCTAGGGCTATTGTCGATTGTGCGGCTATTTCTCTCCGACAGCAGGGCCGTCGATCGGGGAATTGCCGTGGCGACGAAATCGCAAGCCGACGCGATCGAGATTCTGCCCGCCGTCGCCGCGGTGAAAGTGGCAAGCGACCTGAATCGCTGCGGATTGCCGCGCATTGGCGGCGGTTTGTGCCGTACCGAAGCCGACGTCCAAGAAGCGATCGAGAGCGGCTGCCGCTCGGTGACGAGCACTCGCCCCGAACTGTGGGCGCTGAACGCGTAACGAGCAATCTTCTCTAGCCCCGGGCTCCGCCCAGGGGTCGGCCGCCGCATCGCGCGACGTTGCCAACCGGAATGGAAACCCACCCCCGTGCGGAGCCCGGGGGTAGAAAAATGCGCAACAACTTGTTGCGCCAAGCAATGAAAAACGGCATGCCTCCCGCCAGCTAAACGGTCGGCATGCCGCGTTGTACGCTGGGCCCCCCGGCCAAGCGCAGTCTGCACATCGCAGTCGCGAACGACGCAACTGCTACCGGCGACGAATCGCCAACCCAATGACTGCCGCCCCGCAGACCAATGCGAGCGACGTTGGTTCTGGAACGGCCACTGCCACGTCGCCGCCCACTGCGGGCCCGACCATGCGGCCGAGGGCAAGCGTGCTGGTTGCAGCCGTTGAAGTATTTCCCCATGCATACAGACGGAAGGTCACGTTCGTGCCGCCCGATAGGTTCTGCAATGCGGCGAATGACGACAGGTTGATCGTCGGAACCGGATCGCCGGTCGACGTCGTCGTATTTGGCCGGCCTGGGACGTCAGCCGTCATGTACTCGAACGGCGCGGGCGGAGTGACGGGAGCGGTTCCCGACGTCCGGCCAAAATAGTTGAACGTGGAAATCACGATGCCCGGCGTCGCGAAGTTGTCGACGCTCGCCTGCAGCTGCAGGTTCATCGGCGACGCTACCGCCGAGCGACGCAACGAGAAATCGGTCGTCGACAACGAAGCGGTGTAGCCGGAAGCAACCCCGAGGCCCCATTGAAAGTAATCGCCGTTGGCGATCGCGTTCTCGAGTGACGGAGCAGGACGATTCCAGGTGTCAGCGGAGAAGCCGTTCGTCAGAGCGGCGGCGTTGATGCCCGCGCCGCGCGTCAACGGGATGTTAGTGATGCCGACCGGCGAAGGGCTCGCTGCGACGCTCGGAACCGCCGCGTTTGCCACTCCCGAAAGATTGTAACTGACCAGCGTGGCCGCCTGCAGCTGGGCGGCAGCCATGGCCGCCAACGCGGCGATCAGCGAAACGCGGTAGATCTTCATTAGCGATGCTCCTCTGAGGGTGCGAACTCAATGGTTAGCTTGTTGATTGTATCAACTCGCTCAAACAAGCCGGTGAGCCTGGCATGAACAGTCGATGAAGGTCTCGTGAATCTGGCGCTGAATGAACCAGAGAAACGCGAACCAACAAAAAAAGACTCCACGGCGTAACCGTGGAGCCTTTCTCTAATTCTCTGGCTCGAATCGGATATCTAGCGGCCGTCGAAACGGCGAAAAGTTTGTCTGACGTTCGTCGAGATTAGATAGCGATCTCACCACTGTCAACAATTTTGCGGGGCGAGCTCAGCCTCGTGAATTTCCATTCACGCGATCGCGATGCTTACCCCGCGAGCAGCGATCGCGCGCCATCGTCGTCGATGACGATCGACTTGAGGATCCCGCCGCGCAGAGCGCCTCGAATCGCGGCGGTTCGATCGCTTCCCGCAATCGCGGCGACGACATTCGGGATCGCTCGCAGCTTCTCCAGCGGTAAGCTCAGCACGCGTTGACGATAGGACGTCTGGCATTCCACGCCGTTTTCGTCGTAAAAACGGCCCAGAATTTCGCCAACCGCGCCGGCGCGATGAAGTTCTTGAATATCCTTCTGCTGCAAAATGTTCCGCTCGATGAAGACGGAATTCTGCAGGTTGCCGACGCCAACGAGGGCCGTTTCGGCCGCAGCCAGGCGCTCAAACACGTCGCGAGTATCTTTCAATTCGAGCAACTGCTTGCCGACCGCCGCGGTCGGCGCGAATGCCGGCGTGTTCAGCGTGAGGTAGACGCCGCCCCAGGGCTGGGCGAGCGTGCGGGCGATTTCCGACGCATCGTAAGATCCAGGAGTGGAATCGACGTTGCCCATCGCCTGGACCACCACCGGACGGATCGGTCCAGGGCCGCGACTCATGGCGTCGGTTAGCGACTGCAACGTCCGTCCGCCGGCAACGGCCAGCGTGCCATACGGAGCGAGCGTGGCGGCAACGATCGGGCCGGCGAAGTAACCGAGCGTGTTCCGCAAATCTGCCACCGATTGTCCGGCGACCTTGCGGACGACGATGGCCATTTTCAACTGGTAGGCCGAGACGAGCTCCGCTTCCAGTTCGCGCTCGCGAGGCTCGTACTCCGGCACCGTGATCCGCACGAGCCCGCGATCTCGGGCAACAGCGAGCATGCGGGAGACCTTCGCCTGCGAAACGCCGACCATCTTGGCGATCTGGTTCTGCAGAATGCCGTCGACGTAATAGAGTCTCGCGGCCAACAGCAGCTGGGCGTCGCTGTAAACGCCGTCGCCCGTGGGAGTAGATCGCTTCGGCTGGGGTTCAACCATGGCTTTGCTCATCGCTGAAGACTCGCGATTGAATTTGATAAGGGAGAAGTCGGCAATCGAACGGGCCGAAGATGGCAGCGGGAACGCCGGCGATCGTTGACCTCGCCGCCTAAAACCATTACCATGTGAATCTATAATCTGCATATCTATTCAACACCACCCCCGACTGTCAAGTGGGGGTGGTCGCGGCGAGCTTTTTAACACCCGGCGATTAGCTTCGATCGGTGTCGCCGGCGCCAAGGCTAGCAATTGCCAGCCGCCACACAAAATCGCCGTAATGGCCGGGAAATCGAGAGCGCGCGAAGCCATTCGCGCGGCTGAACATGCCGACGATCGAACGAACTTCCGAGACCGAGCTCCTCGCCGCCGCGCTCCGCTCGGCTCGCGATACAAAGTTACTGGAGCTCGATCGGGGGGCTCGCCATCGCACGGCGGCGGCGTTCACCAGCCTCTTCGGTGCGGCGACGGCGATCGTCGTCGGCGACGAGCAGACCTGCGAAATTGCGGGGCGGGACGTTCTCGACTCGCTGCGTGCGGCCGGCGTGCCGACGGTCGATCCGCTGATCCTACCGGCGGAGAAGCTTTATGCTGAATACTCATTCGTTGATCAGATTCGCGAGCATCTGAAGACCGTCGACGCCGTCCCGATCTCGCTGGGCGCCGGCTCGATCAACGACTTGGTGAAGCTTGCCGCGCATCAGGTCGAGCGGCCTTACCTGTCCGTCGCCACCGCCGCGTCGATGGATGGCTACACTGCCTATGGAGCGTCGATCACCTACCGCGGCTCGAAGCAAACGTTCGACTGCCCGGCGCCGAAGGGGGTCGTCGCCGACCTCGACGTCATCGCCGCAGCGCCGCCGTCAATGAACGCGTCGGGCTACGCCGATCTCGCCGCGAAATGCCCCGCCGGCGCCGATTGGATTCTGGCCGATTTCCTTGGCGAGGAGCCAATTAGCCAGTTCCCGTGGGACGCCGTGCAGTCGCGGCTCCGCGAGTGGATGGCGAATCCCGCAGGGGTGCAAACGGGCGATTTCGAGACGATTCGTCGGCTCACCATCGCGCTGATGATGTCGGGTTTCGCGATGCAATCGGCCCTTTCGAGCCGGCCCGCCTCGGGCGCCGAGCATCAGTTCAGCCATCTGTGGGACATGGAGGGGCACACGCACAACGGCTACGCCCCGTCCCACGGTTTTAAGGTGGGCATCGGCTCGCTCGCATCGATCGCGTTGTATGAAGCGTTCGCTCGCCAGCCGATCGAATCGCTTGATGTGGAGCGCATCGCTGACCAGTGGCCCGAAGCGATGGACAACGACGCCGAGATCGCCACGCTGTTCGCGCACGACGAGCTCAAGCAAAAGGCGTACGAAGAAAGCCGCGCAAAGCTCGTCTCGCGCGACGCTGTGCGAGTTCAACTCGCGAAGCTGAAGGCGGGCTGGCCGGAACTCTCGCGTCGTTTGCAGGCGCAGCTCGTCCCACACGGCGAGCTCCGCGACATGCTCGCCGCCGCCGGGGCGCCGACCTTCTCAGAAGAAATCGGCATCGACCGCGATCGGCTTCGCCGCAGCTACCGGCAGGCGTATCACATTCGCCGTCGTTTCACGATTCTCGACGTCGTCCGCCGCGCCGGCCTCATGGAACCGGCGCTCGACGACGCCTTCTCCTCCACGAACTGAACGGCCGCCCGATGGGGATGATCGTCACGAACTCTTCCGCCGATGCGGAAGTCGCCGACCCCGGCGAAACGTCCGCAGAGTTCCGCTACTGGCAGTGGCGGATCTTGCTGTCGTCGATGGTCGGCTACGCCTTCTTCTACTTCGTGCGGAAGAATTTTAGTTTTGCGATCCCCGCGATCGGCGTTGAACTCGGCTACACCAAAGAAGACCTTGGTTGGTGCCTCTCGGCGCACGGCGTGCTGTACGGCGTCTCGCGGTTTGCTAACGGCATCATTGCCGACCGCGTCAACGCACGTTGGTTCATGGCAGGCGGGTTGGCCATTTGCGGAGCCCTCAACCTTGCGTTCGGTTTCAGCAACACGCTCACGTTGTTCATTGCACTGTGGGCGCTCAACGGCTGGTTTCAAGGCATGGGCTTCCCGCCTTGCACCCGACTGATGACTCACTGGTTTTCACCGAAACGACTAGCGTCGGTGATGTCGGTCTGGAACGTCGGCCACTCGGTCGGCGGGGCAGGCGTCGCCGTGCTATGCGGGTATCTGGTCGGCGTCGATTGGCGGCTTTGCTTTCTCGTTCCGGCAGGTATCGCGATCGCTGGCGCCATTGCCCTGGCAATCGCTCTACGCGACACGCCCGAGTCGATGGGCTTGCCGCCTGTCGCCGGGACCGCGCATACAGCCGTGAGCGAAACCGATTCGCTGTGGTCGACGCTGCGGCGGCTGGTGTTCACGAATAAGTACATCTGGCTGCTGTCGCTCGCCAACTTTTTCGTCTACATCGTCCGTTACGGCGTCGTCGATTGGGCGCCAACGTTTTTGAAAGAAGCGAAGGGCTTCGAACTCGAGACGGAAGCAGGCTGGACCGTCGGCGCCTTCGAAGTCGCTGGCATCTTGGGCATGATCTCCAGCGGCTGGATCACCGATCACGTCTTCGGCGGCCGCGGCACGCGGGCTTGCCTCTTCTACATGCTCGGCTGTTGCTCAGCCCTGCTGGTCTTCTGGCTCGTGCCGGTCGAATCGATCGCCGCCAACGCCGCGATTTTGGCGGTAGCCGGCTTCTTCATTTACGGCCCGCAATGCCTGATCGGCATCGCCGCCGCCAATCTCGCCACCAAACGGGCCGCTGCAGCGTCGGCCGGCCTCACAGGCCTATTTGGCTACGCGAGCACGTTAGTCTCCGGCGTCGGCATCGGCTGGTTGGCCGACAAGCATGGCTGGAACGCCGCGTTCGTACTCCTTGCGATCTCCGCGGGAATCGGCAGCTTGCTGTTTGCCCTCTGTTGGCCAGCCAAAGCGCACGGCTACGATTGAGCCTCGCCACACATCGCCTAGTACACCTTCACGCCTAACCTGCTCGATCCATTGAAAGCACGACTCGCCAAACTCCGTCACATCGTCTTCGACATGGACGGCACGATCTATCTCGGCCGCACGCTGTTTAAGGAAACGATTCCGTTCCTCGCCCAGCTGCGCGACCTCGGCATCGGCTACACGTTCGTCACGAACAACAGTTCGAAGAGCAGGGCAGGGTACGTCCAGCACTTGCACGAGATGGGGATCGCGGCGCCGCCCGATTCCGTCGTCACTTCGGCCCACGCGACAATTCACCACATTCAGAAGACGCTTCCTGAGGCGAAGCGGCTGTTCGTCCTCACGACTGAGCAGGCGCTCGAAGATTGGCGCCTCGGCGGGTTCGAGATCGTCGACGACGCTCCCGACGCGGTCGTCGTGAGCTTTGACTATCAGCTCACCTACGAGCGTCTTTGCCGCACCGCGTACTGGCTCAGCAAAGGCGTGCCGTACTTCGCGACGCATCCTGATCGCATCTGTCCGACCGATCAGCCGACGGTGCTTCCCGACTGCGGGGCCTTTTGCGCGCTGCTCGAATCGGCCACCGGTCGCAAGCCTGATGCGGTTCCCGGCAAGCCAAGCCCCGAGATGATCCAGGAAGTGATGGATCGCCACGGCTTGCAGCCGAGCGAGACAGCGATGATCGGCGACCGGCTCTACACCGACGTGCGGATGGCCCGCGACGCGGGAACGTTGGCGATCCTCACGCTCACCGGCGAAGCGAACGCTGCGGAAGCGATGAGCTTGCCCGAAGCGCACCGACCTGATTTGATAGTGAGCGATCTCGACGACTTGTCTCGCCAGTTCTGCGCCGCTCGCGGTGTGTGATTCCTCCGACTCTCGAAGGCGCCATGCTCAACATCCTCCGCCCGCTGGGCCGCTTCTACGCTCCGCCGACGGCGATACCGCAGCGCCCCGCCGAGGAAGTAGCCCGCGTCTACCCAGCGTATCGCTGGCGGATGCTCGAAGCGACGTTCATTGGCTACGCGACCTACTACTTGGTGCGCAACAACGTCTCGCCGATTACGATCGAATTGCAGGGAGCGCTCGGCTACACGAAAGACCAGATCGGCAACATCACGGCGATCACGGCCATCAGCTACGGCCTAAGCAAGTTCGTAATGGGCGTACTTTCCGATCGGAGCGATGCGCGGAAGTTCATCGCCACGGGCCTACTACTGACGGCCGCAATCAACGTCGCCTTTGGGGCCACGGCGGACTACACGACGCACTTCTGGCTCTGGGCGCTCAACGGCTTCGCCCAAGGTATGGGCTGGCCGCCGTGCGGCCGGACGATGGGGCATTGGTTTAGCGAATCGGAACGCGGCCTCACCTTCAGTATTTGGAACACCTCGCACAACGTGGGAGGCGCGGCCACCGGCGTCATCGTCGCCTGGGCGGTGAGCACCTTCGGCGACTGGCAGTACGCGTTTTACGTGCCCGCGGCGATCTCCGTCGTCGGCGCATTCTATTTGCTCATTCGGATGCGCGATACGCCGCAATCGGTCGGCCTACCGCCGATCGAGGTCTACCGCAACGACTATCCTGCTGCGGTTGATAAGTCGTCCGTCAGCGAAGAGCGCGAGCTGACCTTTCGCGAGATTCTGTTCGACAAGGTGCTGCTTAACCCATGGGTTTGGCTGCTCGCCTTCGCGAATTTTTTCGCCTACGTCACGCGATATAGCATGCTTGACTGGGGCCCAACCTACCTGCGTGAAATGAAAGGAGCGACGCTCGAAGGGGGCGGCTGGTCGACGGCCATTCTCGAAATCGGCGGCATCCCTTCGACGATCTTGCTCGGCTGGCTCTCCGACAAACTCGGCGGCCGCCGCGGCATGGTCGCGGCCCTCTGCATGATCCCCATCGTCGCCGCGTTCGCCGGGATTCTCTTCACGCCGAAGGGGTTTCTGTGGATCGACATGACGATGCTCTTCGCGATCGGCTTTTTCATTTACCCGGTGATCAATCTCATCACGATCGCTGCGCTCGACATTGTGTCGAAGAAGGCGATCGGCGCCGCCGCAGGATTCATCGGCCTCATCGGGTACATGGGCCGTACGGCGCAGGCAAAGGGCTTTGGCTGGGCTGTCCACAAGTATGAGCCAATCCTCGGCCGCGACGCGGCGTGGGACATTGTGCTCTACTCGATTCTCATTTGCGGCGTGCTGGCGTTCGTACTGCTGGCGTTCACCTGGTCGATGCGGCCGCGGGCGTAGCTTCGCACGCTGAGCCGTCTGCAGTACATTGACGCTCTACTCTTCAACTCATTAAAAGCATTCAACACAGAGGACACTGAGTTCACAGAGAAATGCTCAGGTCTGCTGCCTGAACGAAAGCGACAACGATCCGCTTCTCTGTGTCCTCCGTGCTCTCTGTGTTGAATGCATTGGCTCTTCGGAGGCGTTCCGTGGCGTTACTGCTCGCTCTCGACCAAGGAACCACCTCCTCGCGGGCGATCGTCTTCGACGACGCCGGTTCGATCGTCGGCGCCGCGCAGCGCGAGTTCCAGCAGCATTTCCCGAAGCCGGGCTGGGTCGAGCACGACGCCGCCGACATTTGGCAGGCGCAACTCGACGTGGCGGTCGAAGTGCTCGCCAAGCTCAAACTGAAACCGGCCGACGTTGCCGCGATCGGCATCACCAACCAGCGTGAAACGACGCTGCTGTGGGATCGCAAGACGGGCGAGCCGATTCACCGCGCCATCGTCTGGCAAGATCGCCGCACCGCCGCGTTTTGCGATCAACTGCGGGCCGACGGCAAAGAAGATCTCATCCGCGACAAGACGGGCCTGCTGATCGATCCCTACTTCAGCGGCACGAAGATCGCGTGGCTGCTCGACAACGTCCCCGGCGCCCGCCAGCGTGCCGAAGCGGGCGAGCTTTGCTGCGGCACAATCGACGCTTGGCTCGCCTTCAAACTGAGTGGCGGCGAGCTGCACGTTACCGACGCGTCGAATGCCTCACGCACGCTCCTCATGAATATTCACGAGGGGGACTGGGACGACGAGCTGCTCACGCTGCTCAACCTGCCGCGCGAGATCCTGCCTAGCATTCGCTTCTCGAGTGAAGTCTATGGCGAGGCGAGCAGCAAGTCGCCACTCGCGGGTCTAAAGATCGCCGGCATGGTCGGCGATCAGCAGGGGGCCCTCTTCGGGCAGACTTGCTTTGATGCCGGCGCGGCGAAAAACACGTACGGCACCGGCTGCTTCATGTTGATGAACACCGGGGCGGAAGCGGTTGCGTCGAAGCATCGCCTGCTGAGCACTGTCGCCTGGAAAGTCGACGGCGTCACCGAGTACGCCCTCGAAGGCGCCGTGTTCATCGGCGGGGCCGCGGTCGGCTGGCTGCGCGACGGGCTCGGCGTCATCAAGTCGTCCAGCGACGTCGAGGCGCTCGCCAACACGGTTGAAGACAGCGGCGGCGTCTCGTTCGTGCCGGCATTCACCGGCCTCGGCGCCCCCGATTGGGATCCGTACGCCCGCGGGGCCATCATCGGCATTACCCGCGGCACGACGACCGGCCACATCGCCCGCGCCGCGCTCGACGGCGTCGCGCTGCAAGTCGCCGATCTGCTCGAAGGGATGCATCACGACCTCGGCCAAGCACTCAGTGAACTGCGCGTCGACGGCGGCGCCAGCGTCAACGACACGCTGCTGCAAATTCAGGCCGACGTGCTACAAATCCCCGTGGTGCGGCCGAAGGTCACCGAGACGACGGCCCTCGGCGCCGCGTACCTCGCAGGCCTCGCCGTCGGCGTCTGGCCGAATCGTGACGCGATTCGCCAGCAGTGGCAAGTCGACAAGCGGTTTGCACCAAAGATCTCCGCCGATGAAGCGGCGTCGCGACGAGCGACCTGGCGCCGCGCCGTCGAACGCACCAAAGGCTGGGCGCAAGAGTAGTTCACGAGGATCGCGTTCGGCTCATCGTCAACCTTCTCTCGGAGTTGAAATCCCATGCACGCCTACCTCGCAGAGTTCGTCGGCACAGCTCTCCTTGTCTTGCTCGGCAACGGCGTCGTCGCGAACGTCGTCCTGCCGCGCACGAAGGGGCACGCCAGCGGTTGGATCGTCATCTCCTTCGGCTGGGCGATGGCAGTGTTCGTCGCCGTCTGGTGCACCGCTGCCGCGAGCGGGGCCCATCTCAATCCGGCGGTAACAATCGGCCTAACGGTCGCCGGCAAGTTCGCCGCTGACTTGGCGGTTCCCTACATCATCGCCCAGCTAGCAGGGGCGATCGTCGGCGCGATCCTGGTCTACGTGTTCTATCGCGATCACTACCCGCTGAGCGATGACCCGGGCGCCAAGCTCGCCACGTTCGCCACCGGTCCCGCGATTCGTCGCGCCAGCAGCAACCTCTTCAGTGAAGCGGTGGGAACGTTCGTGCTCGTCTTCGCGGTGCTGCTCGCAACCGACCCCGTCATTCTCATCGCCAACGAGGCGACGAAGGTCTTCGAACCGGGCAACATGAAAGTCGGCCTGGGCGCGCTCGGCGCGTTGCCGGTCGGGCTTCTCGTCTTAGCGATCGGCCTCTCGCTCGGCGGCACGACGGGCTACGCGATCAACCCGGCTCGCGACCTTGGCCCGCGTTTGGCTCACGCGATGCTGCCGATCCCCGGAAAGGGCGACAGCGACTGGTCGTATGCCTGGATCCCGGTAGTGGGGCCGGTCATTGGCGCCTTGATGGCGGCGGGGGCCTTCGCCGGTGCGCAAATGCTCGAAGCCGCCGCGAAAGTTTAGTAACGATCGCAGCGAACCGACTCGCAAATCGTCCGCGCCGCTGCGCATCGCCTCGCTCCCGCGATGCGCAGGACAATTTATATTCGCAGTAGTGCGCCGAATCTTCACGCTCGGCGGCTACATTCGCCGAATCGTCCTGCCGTCGATTTCGCGACGCTGCTCGTTGGCGCCGCGACCTCTGGAGCTAGCCGCCATGCTTCGTCCTGCTGTTCTCGCTGCTGCGCTCTTCGCCGCTTGCAACTCGTTGCACATCAGTCCGTTGGCAATCGCGCACGAGGGACCCGATCCCGTCTCGCATTGGTACTTCAGTCCGTCGACGGTGAAGGAAGGAAAGGTTGCCGCCCGCCTTGGCCCCGACGCAACGATCGTCGGCCAGCCGCAATTAGTAACCGACAAACTTGGCGCCGCGATGCGATTTGACGGCGTCCACGATTACCTGCGCATCGCCTCCCCGGCTGGCGAGGCCGATGAGTTTCTCCCCGATCAATACCTCACGCTCTCCGCTTGGGTAATCATCGAAGCCCCCAACCCGCAGGGAGCCATCATCAGCACGCTCGAAGCTGACGGAGACGGCGAGAAAGGCTTTCTGCTCGGCTACAACAATCGCGTCTTCCGCTTCGTGCTCGCGGCCCGTCGCAGCGACGACGGCAACGGCAAGGCAACGTTGCTTGAAGGCAAAACGAAGTTCGAGCTCGGCAAGTATTACCACGTTGTCGCCACCTACGACGGCGCCGAGATGCGGCTCTACGTGAACGGCGAACTCGACGCGGTAAGCGACGACCAACGCGGGCCAATCTACCCGTCGCGCTACGCCCCGTACACGATTGGCGCCACGGCCGATCACGACGAGCTGGTCACGCATCGCGGCCACATTCGCGATGTTTCAGTCTACGATCTCACCGCGACCGAGAAGTGGGTGAAGCACGACTTCGACCACGGCAGCGACCTGCTCGAACTCGACGCCGTCGAGATCCCCGACGACATGACGTTCGTCGTGACGCCCTACCTGCAGTTCGTCACACAAGATGGCATCACAGTGATGTGGGAGACATCGCGCTCTGCGAAGGGCAAAGTTCTGTACGGCGAGACGGGCGAACTCGGCCACGAGCAAACCGGCGATCAGGCGACGACGATTCACGAAATCCGCCTCACCGATCTAGAGGCGCAATCTCCCTACGCGTATCAAGTCGAAGCGACCGACGACTGCGGCCGCACGATTCGCAGCCCGCTGCTCACCTTTCAAACCGCCAACAATGAGGAAACGCCGTTCACCTTTGGCATCCTCGGCGATACGCAAGGAAATCCAAAGGTTTGTAAGCGGCTCAGCGATCAACTCTGGATGCAACGGCCGAACTTCACCATCATCCCCGGCGATCTCGTCGATAGCGGGCCCAATAAGCAGCAGTGGGTCGAAGAGTTTTTCCCCGGCATGCAGCCGCTATCGTCGCGCGTCGCGTTCTTCCCCACGATCGGCAACCACGAGCAAAACGCCGCCCACTACTACAACTACGTTTCCGTCCCGGCGCCCGAGTACTACTACACGTTCCGCTATGGCAACGCTCAGTTTTTTATGGTCGACTCGAACAAAGCGGTCGATCCCGATAGCGAGCAATACAAGTGGCTCGAATCGCAACTCGCGCAGTCGGACGCCACGTGGAAGTTCGTGTCGTACCATCACCCGTCGTACTCGTCGGACGAAGACGATTACGGCGATATGTGGAAAGGCGAACGCTCGGAGTACGGCGATACGCGGATCCGCGCACTCGTGCCGCTCTACGATCGCTACGGCGTCGACATTGTTTGGAACGGCCACATCCATTCGTACGAGCGGACCTGGCCGATGAAGGCCGAGAAGGTGCAGGAGCAAGACGGGACGATCTACATGATCACCGGCGGGGCAGGGGGGAACCTTGAAACGGCCGGCCCTATCAAGCCCTGGTTCCAGAACAACGTGAAGCACGGGCACCACTACTGCCTCGCCGCGGTGAATGGCCGTCGTCTGGAATTCAAAGCCTTCGACCTCGAAGGGCGACTGTTCGACACGATGACCATCGACAAACGCGATCGTTCGCCGGCCACCGTTCCACCGGCCGCGGCGCCGGAAACGCAAGCAGCCGCTCCCTAACTTCAGAACGCGACCGTCGAAAACACGACCATCAACTCTGCACGCCTCGCTCCGCCGTCGCTACACTACGGCGATGGCCGATTCGCAACTCCTCGCCGCCGCGCGCACCGTCATTCAAATTGACGACTACTTCACGCAGCTGAAGAGCGAAGCCGCGGCGATTTTCGACGCGGTGAAGGTCGCGGAAGTCGGTTACGTCACGGCGAGCCAAGAACTCGCGGTTCGCCAGTTGCAGCTCTCGTACTGGAAGAGCCGCGTCGCTCTGCTTGAACTCATCGACGAGATTCGCGGCCGCGTCCACCGGCCGGAAGCCGCGACGCCTGAGGAGTTTCTCATCGCGCTCGCCGCGGCCGCGCTGCTCGTCGACTCGGCCCGTTACCTGCGCGAACAGTTCCACCGCACGACGGTCGTCCGCCGCAAGCTCGACGAACCCGATCCCGTCTACGGCATCCCGCCGCGGATGTACGACGACGTGCAACGCTCGCTGGTGAGCGTCGGCAACGCGTGGCATCTTTGGCAGGCAACTCGCTACTACGACGCGCATCGCCAACGGCTCGCCGAGGCCGAGGCCGAGGCAGTGGCACAGTTGACGCCGCTCGTCGATATCATCGATCGCTTGCGGGATCGCCTGCGGCCATCGCTCTGGATGTTTCTGAGGACGCGGCTGCGTGTGCGCGGGCGACGAGCCGTTCGTCGCATCGGTCGCGACATGCTGGGACGCGCGCTCTACGCCGCGCAGGAAGTTGTTTCCACCGGCATGGCGGAAGTGACGGTCCGCCCCGGCCATCGTCCCGGGCTGCCGCCGGAGATCGATCGCGAGATGACGGCGCTCGTCCAGCCAGGCGATGTGCTCGTCGTGCGGAAGGAGTACGCCGCGACGAACTACTTTCTGCCGGGCTATTGGCCGCACGCGGCGCTGGTGATTGGCTCGCTCGACGACCTCCAACGGCTGGGCGTCGCGCAGCACGAGCATGTCGCTCCGCGCTGGCGGCTGTGCGAAGCAATCGCCGCGGAACGGCGCGAGCGCGACTCTTCGTTGCCGACGTCGCTGGTGCTCGAATCGATGAAGGACGGCGTCCGCGTCCGCTCGATCGCGTCGCCGCTGGGATCCGATTCAGTCATCGTGCTGCGGCCGCTGCTCGCTCCGGCGGCGATCGGCAGCGCCATCGTGCAGGCCTTTCTTCACGAAGGAAAACCGTACGATTTCGACTTTGATTTCACCTGCTCGCATCGCATGGTCTGCACGGAAGTCGTCTATCGCGCCTACGACGGCGTCGATGGGCTAAAGATCGAACTCCCGCGCCACATGGGTCGCTACGCCCTCGCCGCGGGCGATCTGCTGCGGATGGCGCTCGCCGGGCGACTATTCCGCGTGCATGCCGTCTACTCACCGGCGCATGGGGGACGGTTAGAGCAGGGTCCACAGGCAGTGGAAATCGTTCGCAGCGTCGAAGGGCGGAACTAGCGAGTTGGCGCAGCGCGCCTACTCCCGCGGCGCCATCACCGAATCGCGTTCCGGCGCATAGTACTCGGCCCGATACGCTTCATCGCTGAGCGATCGCTCTTCCACCAGCCGCAGCGTCACTTCGTGGGCCTGCCGGCGCGAGGCATCGATCGGCAACGTCAGCACTAACTGCTCGACGACGCCCGTCGCGGGATCGGCCCACAGTTCCACTTGCTCCGGCGGCGTGCGGCCATACTTCGATGGTTTTAATTTGCCCGCGGACCAAGTTGCTTTCAGATGGGACAACTCCGGCCCGCCGGGCACGAGCGATTCCGCCGGCAAACGTTGCAACTGGTAGTAATCTCGCATCCGCTCGAGCAGCGTCGAGACCTGCAAATGAGGCAAGTCGGTCGAGGTACGCCGCATCCAGCCCGGCAGGAACTCGTCGCTATTGGCGCGCACGATCGGGCCCTGCGGCGGAATGAACCAATAGCCCACGCCGTCGGTTCCCAGTCGAATCGTGGCGCCGAGCGGGCCTTGCTTCTCGAACAAAAATTTATCGCCGCCGCGAACGGTCAGGTGAGCCGTAATCGGCCGCATCGTGCCGTTGGTTCGTTCGACGAGGACGCTATACGTTCGATCGCGCGGCGCCAGCGCGGCTTGATACGACAGCTCGACCATTGCCATCGCCTGTTCCGCACTCCGCTGCCACCAGAAGCCGACCGCCAGCAAGAGCGCCGCCGCAAGCGCGACCGACGACAAACTGATGGCAGGCAACAGACGGCGGAAGCGGACTGGCCGACGCGAGGTCTTCCGCTTCGGCGTGCGCGAGGGCGATTCCAACTGAGCCAACACGCTCGCCACCGAACGGTCGGTCGCGGCCGCTTCGGCCGGAGCGGCGTGCCCCAGCAACGCGTCTATCCACTGCAAGTCTACGAGGCGCCGCCGCTCAGCTGACGACATCGCCTGCGCGTCGCTCGCCGCGAGCCCATGCTGGCCATCGAGCCACGCACTCGCCCGCTCGTCAATCGGATGCTCGTGTTCGCTGCTCATCCTTCCGCCTCCAGCGCCGCCAGCTTGCCGAGCATGCACTCCAGCAGCAGCGCTCGCGCTCGCTGCAAACGCTTCTTCACCGTCTCCAGGTTGAGCTGCAGCGTTGCGGCGATCTCCGGCGGCGAAAGCTGTTCGCGAAAGCGCCCGTCGAGCGTCGCCTGGTACTGTTCAGGCAGCGCGGCGACGCACCGCCGCAGCGCGTCGAGCTTTTCATCGAGCGTGTCGCCCGGCAGACGCTGCACTTCGCTCATCCGCACATCGAGTTGCTCGAGTGCCGCGGCGTCGCACAGTCGCGGATCGGTCGCGTGCTTCCGCCGCCAGGCGAGCACCAGCTTCGCCGCAATTCCGCGCAGCCAGGGGCCGAAGGGGCGGCTCGAATCAAAGCGATCGATCAGCCGCCACGCGGTCAGCATCGTCTCCTGAAACAAATCGTCGACCGCCGCCTGATCGGCCACCGCCGATCGCAAATAGACGCGGAGCATGCCAGCATGCTCGCGAACCAGAATCTCGAATACGCCCTTCGCGTCCATCGGTTTGTCTTATTCCCCCTCCCTTGAAGGGAGGGGCCAGGGGAGGGATTCACGACGCCAGAAATTCACACGGCGCACAATCCCATACGCCCGTCCGCGCCGCAGCCCGCCTTACCTATTGTCACTTCCAGCCCGCCGAGAGGACAGAAAACATCTGAAATCGGCAATTCCACAGTTTCTCGCTAGAATCTAGTCCTCCCTCGGCCCGCCGGAGACAACTAGCTTTCGTCACACCAACGCTCCTGGGAACGCTCCTTCCTATGCCGCGATCGATCACTCTAGCCGCCGCGACGGCCATCGTCCTCAGTTTGCACCTTGCCGCGGCGCGACTGCATGCCGCGGAACAGAGCACCAACCTCCTGCTGACCGACGTCGCGGGCACGGTGCATCGCCCGATGGAAGAGAAGGGGGTCCAAGCCATCGCCCTGGTGTTCATCACTCCCGACTGCCCGATCGCCAACTTCTACCAGCCGACGCTTCGCGAACTAGGCGCCAAGTTCGTCACAAGCGGCGTGCCGATCTATCTCATTCACTCCGATCCCGACGTGACGGCCGAGGACGCCGAGCGCCACATCGCGAAGTTCAAGATCGAGCTGCCGGTGATCCTCGACCATGACCAATCGATCGCGCGCCGCGTCGGCGCCACGGTCACCCCGGAAGCGTTTATCGTGGACCTGAACGGCAAGACGTTGTACCAAGGCCGCATCGATAACTTTTACGAAGCGCTCGGCCGCAAACGCCGCGCAGCGACCGAGCACGATTTTCACGACGCCTTGGCCGCGGTTGCCGATGGCAAACCAGTAGCCACGCCGCTGACGAAGGCGCTCGGCTGCAAGATTCCCTTTACAACGAACAGCCAACGTTCGCCAGTCAGCAAGTAACACCCGCCGCCGCTCGCCGGCCGGCTAAACGATACAACGCCCCTCTGCAGGAGCAATGATGCACCTTCGCCAACCGAACCGCCTCAAGTTTGCCGCCACGGCCGCCGCGCTGCTAACACTGTGCGCAATTGCCATCAGCACGACGACGGCTTGGAGCACTGAAACAAAAAGCGACGTCAAACCAGCGCCCGCGCCGACGTTCAATTGCGACATCGCCCCGATCATGTTCGCCCAATGCGCCTCGTGCCATCGCCCCGGCGAAGCAGCTCCATTCTCGCTGCTCACCTACAAGCAGGTCAGCAAGCGGGCCGACCTGGTCGCGGCCGTCACCGAATCACGCTTCATGCCTCCCTGGCATGCCGAGCCCATCGAGACGCCTTTCCACGGCGAGCGCCGCCTCACCGACGAGCAGATCGCCACGATCCAAGCCTGGGTCGACGCCGACATGCCCGAGGGCGATCCCGCTGACCTACCGGCCGCTCCCGAGTTCACTCCGGGTTGGCAGCTTGGCAAGCCCGACCTGATCGTCGAGATGACCGACGAGTTTGAAGTCCCCGCCGACGGTCCCGATATTTACCACAACTTCGCCATCCCGCTCGGCCTTACCGAAGACAAGTGGGTCCGCGCGATCGAGTTCCGTCCCAGCGCGCGGACGGTCGTCCACCACAGCCTCTTCTACTGCGATCCATCGGGACAGGCCGTGAAGCACCCTAAATTCGCCCAGCAATCATTCGACGGCGACGAAGAAGACAGCCGCGGCCGGGGCGACCTCGGCGGCGGCAGCAATGGCCGCAGCCTCGGCGGTTGGGCCGTGGGCGCCACGCCGCTACCGCTCCCCGCCGGTCTTGCCTACCGGGTTCCTGCCGGGTCGTCGCTGATCCTCTCGACCCACTTCCATCCCTCGGGAGTGGCCGAGCGCGAACGCTCTGTCGTCGGCATTTATTTCGCCGACAAGAAGCCGGAACGAAGCTTCACGGGCGTGCAGCTTCCGCCCCTCTTCGGCGCCATTTCAGGCGTCGATATCCCCGCGGGCGAGAAACGCTACACCAAGACCGACTCATTCACGCTGCCAGTGGCCGTCGACGCCTTCGGCGCCAATTCGCACGCCCACTATCTCGGCAAAGAAATGGAGCTGACCGCCACGCTCCCCGACGGCAAGCAAATCGACTTGCTGCGGATCAACGATTTCGATTTCAACTGGCAGGAGCAGTACCAATACGCCGAGTTCGTCCGCCTGCCGAAGGGAACGCGGCTCGATGGTCGCGTCACCTGGGACAACTCGACCGACAACATCCGCAACCCGACCAATCCCCCGGTTCGCGTGAAGTGGGGCCGCGAGTCGCTCGACGAAATGGGAAGCGTTTCGCTCCGCATGATGCCGGTCAACGATGAAGACCTCGAAACGCTGCAAAACGCGTATCGCGACCATGTCCGCGCGGTCGCGAAGGAGCGGATGTCGCAACGCACCGGCTGGCGGCAACGAGTTAAACGTTGGGCAGCCATCGCCGCTGCGGCTGAAGCCCGCCAAGAGCGCCTAGCCACTGAATAGCCCCGGACTCTACCCGAGAGTCGGCCTCTATTCCGCTTCGCATCGTCGCGCGCGAAACTCCCCCTACAGAGTTACCACCGCCTCGCGAAACATTGCGCTGGCAGTCAATTTTTGGTGGGTTCGCCCCAGCTCTCGCACCCTTTTCTGGATAACTTACCATTTTTTAATTGACGGCCTGCTTCGGCCTGCATATTCAGGATGGAAGAGTCGCGTCAAGGAACTTGAGTCTCACGGAAGTCTTCGGGTCATTCCAGCTTTTCCTGTTCTACTCGGAGACTTGCTAATGACTACTCGACTCGCCCAGGGAGCGGTGCGCGCTTCCCACACGCTTCGTGCGTTCGCCCGTTCGCGCACCTTTGCGTTCGCCTCGCTGGCCACGCTCTTGTCATGTTGCTCGGCTCCGGCCGCCCACGCGGTCAACACCTCCGCCAGTAGCAACGGCTACGGCATGTTCGTCGACCTCAACGCACTCAGCGTCGTTAATCTCGACGTTGGTCCGTTGCCCGTCGGAGTCAACGGCGTCGCTCCAGCGCCATACGCCAATTCCGACACGGTGCTGAACGTCAATGTCTCCACTAGCGTTCCGGTGGTAGCCACTGCGACGGCAACGGCCGGCTCAGTGACCGCCACGGCAGCCTCCAACGTCAACGGCGGACTCGGCTCACGGACCACCTCCGCGTCGGGCGGCGTCGTCGGCGCCGGCGTCAACGCCGTGACGCTGCCAGTGCTTCCCCCGGGCATTACGCTGCTCGGCATCAACGGCACCCTCAGCAGCACGGCGCAAGTCGCCGGCGATTTTGGCTCGCTCGTCGCCACCGGAACAACGACGATCCAGAGCCTCGGGCTGACAATCAGCGGCATCCCCGTCAATCTGTCGGCCTACGTCAACGTGCCGATCGCGCCGAACACGAGCGTCAACCTCGCCGCGCTCGGCATCGCCAACGCTTCGTTGATCCTCAACGAGCAAGTCGTCGCAGGCGATCAAAGTTCGATCTCGGTGAATGCGTTCCATTTGAACGTGAACGTCGCCAACTCGATCGTCGCGCAAGTGATTCTGGGGCACTCGCAAGCCCAGATGACCGCCGTCGCGATTCCTGAGCCAGCCACCGTCGGCATGGCGACAGTCGGCATGGTCGGAGCCGTCGCCGCCGCTCGCCGCCGCACTCGGCGCGGCGCGTAGCTTCTTCCTGTGGCGCGCTCGGCGGTTCTCGCACCGCCGGGCGTTTTTCAACCAATCCCCTCGTCAGCGTTCCGTTGCTGCGCGACAGCGCGCAGTAACGGAGCGACCAGGAGCCGCCATGGAGTCGTCCCGTTCTCGCAGCTGCGCAATCATCGATCTGAAACTACGGCAAGTCGAAGCCGCCACGCGTCGCTTCGCCGTTGAATTCCCGCCCGACGACCAAGAACTGCTCGCAGTCCTGTTGATCGGCCCGTGCGCCGCCAACAAAGTAGACCTTGCTCGCCGTTTGCATGGAATTGGCCCGCGCAGTCCCAAGCCGTTCGTGAGGATCGACTGCCGTCACTCCGCGGGGGTGCAGTTCGCCGCGTTGAACGGCACGATCCGCAGCACGCGCCCCATCGCCGGAACCGACGATCCGCCGCGGCATTTTTTCCGCATCGCCAACGGCGGCACGCTCTTTTTCGATCATTGGCTGCCGGATACTCGCACAACCTGCGCACATCTGTTCGCTGAGCTTAATCGCAGCCACAGCGCGCCCCTGGCCGCCGCCGATCCGTTTGCAATCGACGTCGCCGTCACCATCGCCGTTGACGCCCGCTGGACCGATCGCGGCGACGACGAATGCCTCATGATGCACGTGCCGTTGTCGACGCTCGACGAGTATCTCGCGTACCTCAACGCCGATGCACACGCGGAACTTCTGGCCGCGAATTAAAACGGCTTTTAACTCCGGCGAGGCTCGGAAGGCCGAAAGAAAGAGCGTTCAACTCGGCGCTACTTGTCGGCCTTCAGTGCTCGCACGTATTCCGCCCAGAGTTCATCGACCGTCTTGCCCGTGTACTGCTTCCACAGCTTTTCGTCGTAGTCGCCCTGACGCATCGCGGCGTTGAACTTCTCCACCAGCTTAGGGTCGTGCTCGTCGACCACATAGTCAAGAAACGCGGCGGTCGTCTGATAGCTATCGGTATACTTCGCCCGATCGGGGTTGGGCCGCCGGCGCTTCTCCACTGGCTCGTAGAGAAACCAACGGATGTAGTCCGCCACTCCCTCGACCATCCAGCCCGGGTTGCGATGCGCGCCGCGCGTCCGGCCATATTGCTGGACAATGTGCACCATCTCGTGCACGACGGCCCCCGCCGCTTCGCCGTCCAGATTCTGCGCGAACCACGGTTCGCCGCAGTGAATCTCTGTTCCCATGGCGTGGGCCACGCCACCCATGTCGGAATGAAAAGTGATCGTGAACCGCTCCGGCGCCGCGTAGCCTTCGCTCGGAAGCAAGGCGACGATTTTCGGATACCACTCGATGCAGATGGGTATGAGCGTCTCTTTGATCCAGGGCATTAAGTCGGGGGCGTCGGAAGCGTCGAAGACGATTTCGTACTTGTCGCCAATGCGCACTACTTCCGGCGCCAACCGCGCGGGAGCTTCATGCTCGCGGCCATCGTCGACGTCGATTTCGCTGAAGAATGTTTGCCCGAAGGGCGTCTTCGTTTCCGTCGGCGCGACGTCGAACAGCAAGTAGCGAAACTTGCCAAGGTCGCGTCCCTTGCGTCCTGCGATGTTGACGCCATGCTGGCCTCCCTCATCGCCATCGTCGGGGCGGGAATCGACGCTTGCGATCAACTGCCAATCGGCGTCAGCAAGTTCATCTCGGCCGGCCGATGCAACATCGAACGCCTTGGCGCGTTGATTATCGCCGTAAAGCTTGTAAACCTGCGGCCCGCGCGACTGAGGGTGCCAAGAGTACGAGCCGACTCTTTTGACGGCGGTCGATTCGCCGAGATCAAGAAGGAGTCGGCCGCCGTTTGTATTGGGAGCGAAAAAGAAATTGCTCGCTGGCTCGTCGGCCCCTTTGGGCAACTTGCCGTCAGTGAGGACGAGCGGCCGACCGCCGTTCTCGTCACGCCGGCCAGCGACAATCGTCATCTTGGCGCCGCTGGCCGCATCTGTAGTCGTCGGGCTGGGGATCTTTTCAAAGCGAAACTCCGGAGACTCTCGCTCTCCCCGATTGATCTCGACTTGCACTTCCGATTCCGCCGCCGACAACCGGGACGGGACCGCGAGCATGAGCAAGAGCGTCAACTGAAACAGAGTGCGGCTCATTCGTTCAGTCCTTGTCAGCGGGAACGTGATGCCTCGGCTGCTCTGCCATATCATGGAGCAGCAGCGTCCGCCGCAGCGAAGCGTTGGAAGTTGAGCGGTGCGGCAATTCGCCGAATCCTCGACCGAATAGAGTGTACCCACCGTCGGTTCGAGTTCCACCTGCCGGATGCTCAGTTGCCGACCGCAGTCACGACCGACAACGCCTCTGCAATCGCGTCGCTACTAGCCGCGACGACAATGTCATCATAGAGCCAGCCGCCTTGCTGCTCCTTCGGCTGCGCTTCGAGGCGGAGCCGATCGAACTGGAACTGCTCGATTACCTGCACCGCGTCAGGCGTCGACGTTGCCAACTTCTTGAGTTGAGGATCGCACCAGGCCGCGGCTTCCGTCGAATTCTCGCCGATTCGCAACCGCACGACCCACAGGTGTTCGTCGAAATCCGGAAGCCGCGGTTGCTCGCCAGGGGTCTTTGGATCGCTGTCGAGCGTTTGCAGCATCTCTGCCGGCGTTCCCATGCCCGCATGCATGTGGATGCCATAGTGCGTGATAGGCGCCGGTTGCCCGATGAACAGCGGCTCGTCGACCGAGCGATTGTCGCCGTACATGAGCGACATGCCGGCCCAGGAAAACTCCGCGTCTGGCGGGCCGTAGGCTTTCGTTCGCCAGCAAAGCCAGACCTCGGCCGGGCGATGGCCGATCATGCCGCTCTCATCCGCGACGCCGCTGAGGAACGCCCGCGATTGCTGGCTGTTGTCGAAATCCAAGTAGCATGAAACGTCCTTCTCCGTCGCGAGTGAATGAGACGTCCCAAAACGTTTGTTGGAGTTGTTGATGTTTGCTTTGAACAATGCCTCGCCCGTTTGGCGAACGGCGGGGGAACGGAAACCGATCGAGAACTCATTCCCCAGCGATTCGCGGTGGAAGCCTTGGTAGGCGAGCAAGCCTTTGATTCTCAACAATTCGTAAAAGGCGACCTTCGCGGCGGCGTCACGGTCGCCGTTCTGGGACTCTTTGCGCAGCTGCACTTCATCGGCGCGGACGAACTGCCGGTCATGCAACAGCGGAGTGGGAAGCGAAGGAATCGTCGACGACTTCTCGATCGTCGCTTCCCAGCCTGCCTGCAGCTGAACGCCTGCGCCGGGCGTTTCCGCAGCCGCCTCCTCCGGGAGGTCGAGCCGGACTTCCCCCTCGTACACGGCGACGGCCGTTTCGTTCGTGGCGCTCACGGCCACGCCAAATTCGGTGCCGAGGTCGACGATCGACGAATTGGGCGCGTCGATCGTCAGCGATTCGCCGGCGCTTTTGTTGAGCCCCACGACGTTGCCGCGCCGCAACGAGAGCCGATTGTTAGCGGTCACCGTCGCGTCGACGGGCCCTTCGAGCACCAAGGTACTGCCGGAGATTGTCGTGATTTGCACGATGCCGCGCTCGAATGCGATGACGTCGCCTTGGCGAACGACGGCTCCAGCGGCGAGTTGCTTCCCGTCGCGAGCGGCAACGCCGAGGGCTTCGGAGAGCACGGCGACGACGGGAGGTTCCGGCGGCGGCAACGGCGGAGCGGGCGCGACTTCAACCTTGGGCTGAGGCGGCGCCTTTGGTTTAGCTTCCGGCTCCTTGACCGCGAGCAGTTTGCTCTCAGCGGGTTGCTGGGCGTTCATCCACACGCCGACGCCGATCGCCAAGAGCAGTCCGGCGGCAATGCCAAGGATCGCAGCGATCGCCAGCGGCCGTCTTGAATCGGCGTTTTTACGCGGGAGGCTACTCAACGACGCGTCCGAAGTCGCTCCCAACGCTTCAATATCGCGGAGCGATTGTTCGATCGCCAGCAAATACGCCTCATTCTTCTGGGCCGGAATTTCGTCAAGCAAGCGCTTAGGAGAAAGCTCGCGGCCAAGGTAGTCGTGCACCATCGCGAGCAGCAGCAAATGCGTCGGCTCGGTCGATTCGTTCTGCTGTTGATTGGCGTGCCACAGGTGACGGCTCGCTTCGTTCGCGGGGGCGTCGAGCAGCCTGCTCCAGCGATGCAAATCGCCGGCATCGAGCGGCGCCGCGTGGTCGCCGCCGCGGTTCAGACACCGTGCAACCAAATGGATGCGCACCTTGCTGAGATGCAGTTGCACATGCTGCACGGGACGATTGAGGTGCATGGCGATGCGCCGCGGCGACAAGCCATGCAGATAGCGCAAGCACAGCACTCGCAGCGTATCCGCCGGGAGAAGATGCGGAATGCACTCGTCGAGAATCTCGTGAACCGACGCCGCGTCGAGCAGCGGCGTGAGTTCTGGCGCCGCAAACGCATTGTCGAGCAGATCGTGCGTGAGGACGTCGGCGTCGCTCCCTGCGGGCGCGGCCTGCTGCAGCACTTCCCATGTCGCATCGGCCGTTGCAGACCAAAACGCCGCCGGGCTCATTTCCGGTTCGTACTCGGCGAGGAGCTTGTTGACGATCGCTTGAACGGCGCGCGCCGCGGCAGCAGGCGGCGCGACGCGCAGACTGGTGATCGCGAGGATGCGGGGGAACAGTTGCAACCAATCTTGCGAGTGCGACTCATTCGCCGCGCACGCCGTCATCACCTGAATAAATCTCGCGTCGTCGGCGAATCGCAATTGCTGCTGCGCGATGTCGGCAATCGGCCGCACTTCCCCGGGGATCGTCTCGTCGATCACCGTGGCCGCCTGCTTGCGGGCGGAATAGATCCATTGCAGCGTCGACTCAAGCTGCGCGTACTGCAAATAGAGCTGTCGCCCACGCGGGCTAGCCAGCAACAGCTCGTTCAGCCGCTCTTTATCCTGCTTGCTGATGACGCCTTCGAGCAAGTCGACGACGAGACCTTCGATCAGCGCCAGATCATCGCCGTCATTTGCTGAATCTGCCATGGTCGTTACCAATCTCGATTTAGGCGCCCAAACCCGAAGAATTGCGAATGCTGGCGGTGATGCATTGGAAGAGGAGCCTGCGAATGCGAGCGAACGTCCGATGAATCGTGCGGCTGGTCTTGCCGAAAGAATCGGCGACGCCTTCGACGCTCATCCCGCCTTGATAGCGCAACTCCAGCACGTTGCGATCATCTTGAGGCAGTTTCTTGAGGCAAGACTCGAGCGCGTCTCTCCGCATATCGAAGAGATCGCTGTTTTCGATCATTTCGAACGAGAGGACTTCGATCAGCTCCTCATTGAACCAAAGGCGATCGGTAGCCGCTTTGCGGCGATGGCGGACGACCTCGATGTGGGCGATGCCGCAAGCCCAGCGAAAGAAGTCGCGCGTGACGTCGTAGTCGGGCCACTTTTTCCAGAGCGCGAGACTTGTTTCTTGCAGCACGTCGTCGGCGTCGGCCTTGGTCGGCACCAACGAGCCGATGAACGAGTGGAGCCCCGACTGGTGCTTCGCAAACAGCTGCACGAACAACGTCGACGGAGGTGGTTCGCGTAGATCTTTCATAGGACGAATAGATCGCTTGCAGGAGTGAAGAGGGCGCCAGGCGCCGTCGCGCGGCCACACGTCGGCGCGCAAAGCTGGTACAAGCCAACCTCAGTTAGAGGCAGAAAGGATGCGGCCGTCAACTAGACGCTGCGCGAATTGCGATTTCAGCGTGGAAGCAATCTGGCCGTGCAAGATCGCGGAACTGACAACCGCAGCGAGACGGCACAAGACGGGGAGCAGGCAAGCGGCTCGCTTGCGGTATCACTCGCTCGCCGCGAGCAAATTTACCGAGAAAACTCAATCCATTCGTAGATTCTTGCCATTTTCGAAATTTTCCATGTCACGTTCGCCGGCTGCGATGCGGATATGTCTCCGAGAGCAAGTATCCGATGCTGCGAAGGGCAGACGCGCCATGCGTCGGTTCATGCAATTGATTGAGTGAAGGCGTCGCGCCCGAGTGATCGCTCGTGCGCTGGCGGGGCGGCTGCGCACGTCGCTGCTGAAAAAGACGACAAAAATTTCGACTTTGCACTGCGGCCCGCGTCTTCAACAACCTCGCGAAGTAGGCACATCCTTCTCGACGAGTTGCATTAATTCATTAGTCGCTTTGGTTTGCCGAAGCGTGTGAGTCGTGCGACTCAACAGACTCTTTTAGCTTTTCCACAGTTGACGTCGACTGCGGTCCGGTGCTTGTCATCGGCTGACGAGCGTTGCGCGTCCCGCACGGCGACGCGAAACAGTTGCTTTGAAACACAACAGGATCGATCAACTCGGCGGCCTCTTCGACGGTTGCGCGATCCGCATGATCTAGAGGATGAACAGCATGCCCCTCAACCGGCTTCGAACTTTCTTCTCGCTCTTCATCGCCGCCAGTTGCGCTGCAACGCAAGTCCACGGCGTGGTCCTCGTCTCCGACGACTTTAGCAGCGCGACGTCGGGCACGGGCTGGGCGGCGGGCAACGCCTGGGAAGCGCTCGAGAACGGCCACGCCACGACGCTGCCGACGGGCGGTGCCCATACCACCAACTTCCGCGATTTCGCGACGCCGCTCGACGCCTCGAACGCTAAGACTTACATCAAAGTCGATTACGCCCAGTCGGTCCCCGGCAACGGCAACGAATGGGGCGGCCTGGCGTTCTTCACTGGCACGGAGGGCAACGCCGGCAACGAAACGTTCTTCATGGGCAACACGGCGCCGAGCAATTATTTTTCGCTCGATTTGAAGGGCGGGCAGATCGTTAACAGCCCCATACCGATCGACAACAAATCACATACGCTCATCGCCGAGATTGACACGACCGGCGCGGACGACGTCTATCGTTTCTGGGTCGACAACGTCAATCTCAGCGCTCCGTCGGCAACCTACACCGTTGTCGGCGGCGGGCCGATTACTGGGCCGTGGGGAACGCTGCGACTCGGCAGCCAAGACGACACCACCGACCTCTACGACAATCTCGTGATCGGCACGACGGCTGCGGACGTTGGCCTCGCGGCTTCGACGCTGACGCTGACGGTGAACCGGTCCACCGGCGCCGTTTCACTCAACAGCCCGACGGCCCTCACCAACGTCGTCGGCTACGAAATCCGCTCGAACGACGGAGCGCTGCGACCGAATCAATGGACCACCGTCACAGGGCACTACGACAGCCCCGGCAACGGCGGCAACGGCTCGGTCGATTCCAATGACCCATGGACCGTTCTTTCGACCGATCCGACCAATACCACCACCCTCGCCGAGTTCTCGTTCAGCGTCGCACCCGGCGACGGCGGCACGATTGGCGCGGCTGCCGTCAATCTCGGAACGATTTGGGCGCGGTCCCCGTTCGAAGATCTCTCCGCCACGGTGATTGTCGATCAAGGCGGCACGCAAAAACACATCGGCGCCACCGTCGTCTACACCGGAACTGGGCCCGCGTTCGGCGACCTCAACGGCGACGGTAACCTCAACGCAGCCGACTGGACGCTGTTCAAGTCAGGGCAGGGCGCCGTCAACGGAACGCTCACGCCGCTGGCCGCTTACCGCAAAGGCGACTTGAACGGCGACTTCAGCCACACGCTCCAAGATTTCGATCTGTTTGCTGAAGCCTACGACCTGGTGAATGGCGCAGGCGCCTTCACCGCGATGGTCGCCAGCGTGCCGGAACCGAGCTCGTTCGTCCTGGTGCTCGCCGGCCTTGCCGCCTGCGTGGCGAGCCGCCGGCGCAAAGTCGCCGTCGTTGCCGCGTCGCTGGTCGTGTTTGCAGCCGTGGGCGCCGCATCGAACGAAGCTCACGCTGTGATTCTAGCTTCAGACGATTTCAGTGCCGAAGGCTCGGGCACGGATTGGGCAGCCGGCGACAACTGGGACAACGTCACCGGCGGCGTCGCCGACACGCAGTTCGCCAACGCAAAGTTCCGCGCCTTCGCCACGCCGATTGCCCCGTACGACTACAACAAGCTATACGTTGCCTTCGACTTCAAATTGACGTCCGGCGCTCAGTGGGGCGGGCTCGCCTTCTTCACTGGCCCCACCGGCGGGAACGAAACGCTCTTCGTCGGCGATCCTGGCCAGTACAACGCCTACGGCGTCGACCTCAAGCAAGGCCAAGTCTTGCCGGCCAATCCGTTGCCGGCCGGCGTCCCGGCCACCAACACGGCGTTCCATCGTTTGATTGTCGAACTCGATTTCGACAACGATTTGACGGCGCCCTTCGACGACAAGTACAGCTTCTGGGTCGACGGCTCCGACGTTAACGCGCCGACTTACACGACGACGATCCAGAACTCGCCGATTGCGGCGCCGTGGCAGTCGCTGCGTCTGCAATCCGCGGGCGGCGGAGAATGGTTCCAGGTCGATAACTTGCTGATCACCGACGATGCGAACCTCGTCTTCTCGCCGACGCTGAACCTGCTCGTCGACAAGACGACCGGCAACGCCACGATCCGCAACACGACCGGCACGCCGATTCCGATCAGCGCGTACTCGATCGAGAGCGCTGCGGGGATGCTCAACAGCGGCACGCTGGCGGGCGACTTCAATCAGAGCGGCGCCGTCGACGGCGCCGATTTCCTGGCTTGGCAGCGTCAATACCCCGCACTCGGCGCCACCGACTTGGCGGCCTGGAAAGCCAACTTCGGCGCCAGCGGCCCCGGCACGGGCGGTTGGTCGAGCCTTGCCGATCAGCATCCGGCCGGCTTCCCCGCCGGCAACGGTTCCGGCAATGGCTGGGAAGAAGGGGCCAACCCCAGCGCGACAGAACTGGCAGAGTATTACCTCACCGGACAATCGACGGTCGTCGCCGGCGCCAATCTCGGATTGGGCAAGGCGTATAGCGGCGGGGCGGCCGGAGCCCAAGACCTGCAGTTCATCTACCGCTCGAACGGCGAACTCAAAGTCGGCACGATCAGCTACACCGGCGGCGGCGCGGTGAGCGCCGTCCCGGAACCCGGCTGCTGTTGGTTGGCGGCGATGGGCGCGACTGCGATCGCGTGCCGCGTGCGTCGAGTTCGCGCTGCGTGAACACGAACGCTTGGCTGCCGCAAGCTATTGGGGAAGCTTGTGGCAGCCTCCATTTTACCGCCACGACATCGAACCGCCGCGATCTCACGTCGCGCTAGAATCCCGCCCCGCCATCGACGCTTTGCTATGAGAAGAATGGAGCGAACTGTGAAACGTTCAACTGTACAAAGCGCCTTTACGCTGGTCGAACTGCTGGTCGTTATCGCGATTATCGGCGTCTTGGTGGCGCTGCTACTGCCGGCGGTCCAAGCCGCGCGGGAAGCGGCTCGTCGCACCCAGTGCAAAAGCAGCCTGAAGCAAATGGGGCTCGCCGCGCTGAACCTGGAAGGAACTCACAAACATTTCCCCACCGGCGGCTGGGGCTGGCGTTACGCCGGCGACCCCGACCGCGGGTTCGGCAGCCGGCAACCAGGCGGATGGTACTTTTGCATCTTGGCGTATACCGAGCAAAACGCCTTATGGCAGCTCGGCGCCGACGGCAATCCCAACACGATCACGCCCGTCCAGCGCGCCGGCAGCAAGCAACGGCTGCAATCGGCGGTCTCGATTTTCAATTGCCCCTCCCGTCGAGGGGCCGACGCTTATCCGTTCACCAACGCCAGCGATTACTTCAACGCCGATCGGCCCACGAACGTTGGCCGCAACGACTACGCAGGCAACGCGGGCAGCCTATCGGCGTATGTCTTGTATTCAGGACCGGAACCGGCAGGCGGGACGATGCCCGACGCGATGGCATCGGCGTCGGAGTACGGGGAGTATTCCGTCCCTTTTGAGCGTCCCGGACGAACGACTCGTCTCGCCGGCAACGGCGTGGTGCTAGCCCTCGCAGAAATGCGGATGGCGGAAATCTCCGACGGCACGTCGCAAACCTTCTTCGCGGGCGAGAAGTACATTCCCGCGGGCGAGTACGACACCTCGGCTTGGATCGGCAACGACCAAGGCTGGGATCAAGGCTTCGACCACGACGTCGTGCGTTGGACCAAACTCCCGCCCGCCGCGGACGGCTCGTCGCTGGCCATCAGCGCTGATGACGCGGTGACGATCTACGGCAGCGCCCATCCCTCAGGCTGCCAGATGGTCAACTGCGATGGTTCGGTTGTGACGGTTTCGTACGACGCCGATCCGACGACCTTCGCGCTGCGAGGCTCGAAGGACGACGGCCAGCCTGTAAGCGATTCGAACCTGTAGCAGGATATTCGGAAATATCGCCCTCCAGACTCACCGACGCGGCGGTGCGTCTTCATGAGTTCTATTCAGGGCAGGCAGGATGCCAGTGGCGCGTCGACGCGATTGAATTGCACCGAGAACGACCGACTGGAACAACGAAGAGCGCAGCGTTCGATCATGAAGCTTAGCACCTTGAGAGCGACGCCGCGCGAGGCGTCGCGGCGACTTCGTCTGGAAAGCCTGGAACAGCGCTGCCTCCTCGCGGGGGACGTCTACCTCGTCAATTTTGGCTTGGCAGGCTCCGGGCTTCCCAATCGCTTTCTCGACGACACGGGCCAGGTCTTTGCCGCTCACGGTAACGGCCTCTCCTACGGTTGGTCGACTGATCACACCGATCAATCGCGCGATCGCGGGGTCAACGCCGATCAGCGTCTCGATTCGTTGATTCACATCGAAGCGGGCGCCAAGTGGGAGTTTCAGCTTCCCAACGGCCGCTACCAGGTGACCGCCTCGATCGGCGACGCAGCGAATCCCAGCACGCACACGCTGCGCGTCGAGGGAACGACGGCATTCAACGCCGTTCCGCTCGCGGCCAACCAGTTCTTGCAATCGACGGTTACGGTCAACGTCCTCGACGGTCGGCTGACGCTCGACAGCGGAGCGGCCCCCGATAAGGCGACGCGCATCAACTACGTCTACATCGTCGGCGTCCCGTCGACGGCGAACGGCGTCCCAGCCGCGCCGACGATCATGGAACCCTCCCATGACGGGCACATCGCGAACCCCAGCGACGTTCACATGGAAGCGATCGGCTTCAGCGACCCTGACGGCGATACCCACCAAAACAGCGATTGGGAAATCTGGACGGCCGACGCGAATGGCCAGCCGGTGGAACTCGCGTGGACGACGATCGGCATCGCCGGCGTCGAACGCGTCCACACTCACCTCGGCGATGGGATCCTCGTCGGCGCTCACGCGGGGCAGGCCGACCTCAACTATTCTACAAATTACGTGATGCGCGTCCGCTTCCGCGACAGCGCCGGTTCCGTAAGCCCGTGGGCGACTCGCACCTTCAGCACGGGCGCGATCACTCAGGCGTTCCCGCTGGAAATCGACGACGTGGCGACGACGCCCGCGCCGACATGGACAAATGGCGCCGGCGGTCCCGTCGTGCTGCCCGCGCCGATCGGAGTGAAACCCAAACTCCAACTCGAATCCCCGCAAGGCGGCGTGTTGCTGTCGATCGCCGGCAGCAACGGCGCCGTGAATGCAGTGACGAATCCAGCAGCACTCGCGCTGCACGTTAACCCGCGCATCGCCGTCTCCGGCGGCGCAGCGGGACTGACGCTCGCTGAATCCGATCTCACGTTCGTCGATGGATCGGGCGCTGAGCGGACCGTTTACCTGCCGGCAATCAACGTCGCGGCCAACGCGACGGCGTACTTCTGGGTCGCCGCCGACGGCGCGACCTACTACGGGGCCGCGAATCAAACAGCGCCCGATTTCTCGAATCTGGCTCGCTCCTCGATTCTCGGATTCGCGACGCTCGAGCCCGGCTACCGCATCGAAGTCGTCGCGTCCGGGTTGGAACTGCCGGTCAACATCGCGTTCGTCGCCAATCCTGGCCCCGATCCGAACGATCCAAAGTTCTACGTCACCGAACTCTACGGCAACGTCAAAGTCGTCTACAACGACGGCTCGATCCACAGCTACGCCACGGGCCTGCTGAACTACAACCCGACGGGCGCCTTTCCCGGTTCGGGCGAGCAAGGCGTCGCGGGCATCGTCGTCGATCCCACAACGGGCGACGTCATCATCACGCGCGTGCGCGATACGGACGGCATCGAGGGAGGCGACCACCACCCGCAAGTGGTGCGGCTGCACAGCATCGACGAGGGCCGCAGTTCCAGCGGCGAGACGGTCATCCTCGATATGGTCGGCGAAACACAGGGCCAGTCGCACCAGATTTCCGACGTCTCCATCGGCCCCGACGGCAAGCTCTACGTTCACAACGGCGACGGCTTCGACGCGAACACCTCGCTGAATCTGAATTCGCTGCGCGGCAAAATTCTTCGGCTCAACCTTAATGATACGGCGACCACCGACAACCCGTTCTACAACGCCGCCGACGGCATCACGGCCCGCGACTACGTCTACGCTTACGGGTTCCGCAACCCGTTCGGCGGTTCATGGCGGGCGGCGGACGGCAAACTGTACGAAGTCGAAAACGGCCCCGGCTCGAACGACCGCTTCGCGCAAGTCAATCGCGGCGCGAGCTACGGCTGGAACGGCAACGCTGCCTCGATGACGACCAACGCGATTTACAACTGGGACGTGCCGCACGCTCCGGTCGACGTCGCGTTCATCCAGCCGCAAACGTTCGGCGGCAGCGGCTTTCCGTCGTCGCAGCAAGACGTCGCCTTCGCAACCGAATCGGGCCCGACATGGGCGACCGGCCCGCAATCACAAGGCAAGCGGATCGTTAAATTCAAGCTCGACGCCAACGGTGCCTTGCTCGAAGGACCGACGACGTTCGTCGAATACGTCGGCCAAGGCAAAGCGACGATCGGCGGCATCGTCGCCGGGCCGGACGGACTCTACTTCACAGACCTCTACCCAGACCTCAACTTCCAAGACCCCACGGCCACTGGGGCACGCATATTGCGCATCAAGTACGTCGGCACGGGAGCGGCGCCGATCAACTTCTCCGGCGATCACCTGGCCGGCACAGGGCCGCTCAGCGTGCAGTTCACCGACAAGTCGGCCAGCGTCGGCGTCACCAGCTGGTCGTGGACGTTCGGCGACGGCGGCACGAGCAGCCTGCAGAACCCAACGCACATTTACACGACGCCCGGCGTCTACGACGTTACGCTGACCACCGTCGGCACGAACGGCATTCAATCGCTCACTCGCAGCGCCTATGTGGTCGCGGGCTACCGGCCCGAAGACACCAACCAAGACGGCGTCGTCAACCGCGCCGTCGACGTCGCCAACCTCATTGCGAGTTGGAATCGCGACACGAGCGCGCTCTCCACGCATGCGAAGCTGCTCGCAGGGGACAACAATCTCGACGGCCGCGTCGATCTCGATGATGCTTACCGGCTGCTGCAGGCGCTCAAAGCTGCCTCCGCGCCGGTGGTCACGCTGCCGGGCGACTTCAACGCCGACGGCCGCGTCGACGGAGCCGATTTTCTAGCGTGGCAACGCAACGGCGGCAGCCAGAGCGATCTCAATTCATGGAAGCAGAACTTCGGCGCCGGCGACTCGGCGGCAGCGATCGCATCACTCGTGGCAACCGAGAATGATTCTGTAAACGTCCCGTCGACCAGCGAAACCGGCGTCGCGAACTTGGCGGCGGAAGTCGATGCGATCGCTCAGTCGAGCCTGCAGGAAGCACGAAGCACCGACGGACGCAGTTACGTCTGGATTGCCGGCGTAGAAGGTTTCCGGGCGAGCGTTGCGTTCCCAACTACAACTGCAACTACAGGGCGCGAACTCGCAGGCGACGACATCAACCAATGCCATTACCTGGAGCGAGATCAACGCTTCGCACTGCCAGTCGCATCCTCGGCGCCCCAACACGCTTTCATCGACGGTCGCGTGGAACGCCGCGCGTCACGTGCAAATCGCATGGAGCTAAAAGACGATGCGTTCGCGTCCAGCCATGAGGAGCCATGGCGCTGGAGGCGAATGAACGACCTCTTTTAGCGACCATTCCACGGCACAACAAAAAAGGCGGAAATATTCCACTTTCCCTGTCGCATTTGCTTGCTTGCAAGCGGATAGAAACCTAGCGGAGGCTTCGCACGACTCCGCGGTGATCCTGCGTCCTCATCCTTGCAGAAATTTGTGAACGCCGGCTCTTCGCCACTGCACAACATCTCGCTCATCGTGACTGTTTCTTATCGGAGATTGACTAATGAAGACCCTGAGTAGCATCCTCTCCCTCTCGATCGTGCTGGCCTGCGTCGGCTGGTGCCCGCAAACCTCGGCAGAAGTCATTGGCGCCGACGACTTCAGCGAATCGAACGGTACGGCCGTGAACGGAAAGCCCGCCGATGTCGGCGGGGCTTGGTCGGCGCCCGGTGCGCAAACAATCGTCGGCGGCGTGCTCGACACCGACCAGGTCGGGCAGCATCAAGGGAGTTTTCTTGATTTCACTCGCGCTCTCGGAGCGGGCGAAGTTCTCACGCTCACCTTCCGCTCGGCCGAGTCGGCCGGAACGATGTTCGACATCAACGGTTACGCCGGCATGTCGCTCTACGTCGGCGGCAGCGAGAAACTTTTCATCGGCGATCCGGGCGGCGGTCAGCCGGTGAACGGCTGGGCTCTCGACGGGTTCGCCGGCGGCGGCCCCTCGACCTACACCGGCGTCGGCAACGAAGCCGTCACCGGCACGTTCACGTACAACTTCGACACCGGCTTCGGCCGGCTCGCGGTCTCCGACGGCGTCAACTCGGCGTCGACGACGCACAACTACGACCCAGGCTTGGCACTGAACCGCTTCCGCATCCAAAGCGGCAGCAGCGACGCCGCGTCGATTTCGATCGACTCGTTCAGCGTCTCGGCGGCTCAAGTTCCGGAGCCGGCGTCGATCGGCTTGCTGGCCGCCGGACTGCTCGGCGGCCTCGCTTGCTCGCGTCGGCGCTAAGCGACGAGTCGCAACTATCACAAGACCTTCGCCCCGCCTGCGGAGCATGCAGGCGGGGCGTTTTCGTTGACTTCACGCGGTTCGGCAACGACTGCTTCTCCGCTACGAGATAATCATCATGCATCGGTTGGTTTCCGGCTTCGCGATCGTCGTTAGCGTCACGCTCCTCGCCCAGCAGCATGCATCGGCGGCCGTCTACCCTGGCCGAGGAATCACCGCGTCCACCGGCAACCAACGCGGCTTGTATCTGGTTCTCCGCCCCGATACGGCGCCACCGCTCAACCAAGCGAAGATCGACGCCATTCGCGCCAGCGAAACGTTGACGCGCGAGTTCTTCGCCAAATCGTCCGGAGGTAAGCTCGACCTCCGTTACGCCGACATCGTCGACGTGCCGATCACGCTCGCCGTCAACCCGCAAGACAATCAATTGCATCGTCCGAACGATTGGTGGGGCATTGCCGAGAACTACGTCCGCAGCAACTTCGGACTCGAGCCCGAGGCCTATCAGCTCAACTTGTTCGACGTCAGCGCCACCCCCGAAGACGTCAACCAAGGCTGGTCGGGCGTCGCCACTTTTCCGGGCAACAATCTGGCGATGCAAACGCCCCCGGGCCCTGGCTGGGGACAGCTTGTCGTCGATCACGAACTCGGACATCGCACGGGGGCGCCCCACTCGAGCGCGTGGCGGCTGAGCGACAACGGCAATTTCAATCCTCATGTGTGGGACGCCCAGAAGAAAGCTTATGTCGAGTACTCCCCCACGATTCATGGATTGAGCCCCGTCGCCTACGGCGTTGAACTCGACGAATACGGCGATCCGCTCAGCGTGATGGGCAACATCTCGAACGGCACATTCAGCGTCCATCAAAAACGGGTGAACATGGGCTGGCTCAGCTCCGGCCAAGTCCCCGACCTTAACGCGACGGGCGACGGCACCTATCGCGTCTACGCGCACGATCAGTTGCAGTCGACGCTCAACGCCCAGGCGAACGTGATGGGCGTCGTCAACGGCTACGACGCCAACTCGCGTTACGGATTGACGTTCAACAGAAACGATCAGGTATTCAACAAGGGCGTCAACGCGTTCCAAACTCGCACCGATGCATTCACGCTGGAGTACCGCGCGCAGGAGGAAGGAGTCTTCGTTTACCTGAACGACGGACTGCTCGATCTGGATCTCACCGGCGGTTCAGACCGCAACGATCGCCGCCGCTCGCTGCAGGTGGGCGATCGGTTCGAAGACATCGCCGTGAGCCCTTCGTACTTCGTCGGCACAGGCGCTGCCAACGAGTGGGCCGCCATCGGCGCCCCGCCGCCGACTTCCATCTACCAACTCCGGCCGAGTTGGTTCGAGTTCGACGTCCTCGCCAAGGGGCAAGACCTCATCGGCAGTTACGTCGACGTCGACGTGAGCACCGTCTCGTACGTCCCGCCGGGCGATCTCAACAACGACGGGTTGTTCAATCAACTCGACGTCAACAAGTTCGTTGCGCACTGGCGCTCAGACACTTCCAGCCTCAATCGCGTCGGTCAGTGGATGGCGGGTGATCTCGACAACAGCGGGCTCGTGGATCTCGACGACGCGTCGCTGTTGCGCACCATCCTCATCTACTCAACGGGCCAGTCGTTCGGATTGACGACGTCGGTTCCGGAAACGCCAGCATCCATGCTGTCTGTGATCGCAATCTTGGCAGTCGTGCTAACGCAAGCGAGATCCCCTCTCGCGAAGGCGTCTATCACAAGCCGCTAAAGTCCACGGCACAAGCACACAATCCGCTTCAACGGCGATTGATCGCATCAGTCAGCGTCGAGAGGGAGCATCGCGCGATCAACCGACGCCATGCCCTGATCCACCGGTTGCTGACCGAGAGGGAGCTTCGCCTCGCCCGGGCTTCCATGAAGTCGATTCGCGCCTGCTAGCGGCCTGAAACGCCATCCTGAAAAAGAGAGCCGGAAAAAGCTTGCTTCTAAAATGGAAAACGGTACCTTGTTCCTACAGTAACTCCTCAGCCTGGCCGGACAGCGTCTTCGCGAGGCGATATGCTTCATAGCGACGTAGCCTATTGGAGGTATTTGCAGTCGCTTCCGCCCGACCATCCCGATTTGCCGTCGCCGCGAGTCTGCGCGTTACTTCAACGGACGTTCCAGCTGTGGCGCGACAAACCGCTGTGGCTGAATGAAGACGACGTTGGTCATCTCTTCCGGGACCGTCACGATCTGTCCGACGAACAACGTCGCGAACTCGCGAGCGAGCCGATTCCTCTGCGGAAATCGCGCGCGATACGACGAATGTTTGAGATTATTACGGACGCCAATGTGGCGCGGAGGGCTGGCACGTTCGCCGTCGATCCGGACGAACTGATCCTAGGCACGTTGCCGCCATTCTCTGTTGGCCAGGGTAAGGAATTCGTCCGATATTTGACCGAAGAAGAAGAACTGCGCGCGATGCTCAGCTATTTGAACGAGCTATCGCCCATGGGCCATATCGTTCCCGATCACGAGAGGGTAGTCAGTAGAGGGCTTGAAGGTCTGATCGACGATTGTCGCAAGCGTTCCCGAACAGCCAACGAACGCGGCAAGTGCTTTCTTTCAGCCGTTCGCATCGCCCTGGAAGCGGTGATCTTCCTTGCCGGCCGCTATGCCCAGGAAGCCGAGCGTGTTGCCGCGACGCTCGCTCAAGAGGATCCGAGGCGCGAGTCTCTTCAGCAGGCCGCCGATCGCCTCCGGCGAGTTCCTGCCAAACCGGCGGAAACCTTCGTCGAAGCCGTGCAGAGCATCTATCTGATGCACTGCGCCCTGCACTGGACGGTTGAAATCGTCCCCCTAGGTCGGCTCGATCAAATCCTCCAGCCGCTATATGAGAGAGACATTGAGCAGGGACGCTTAACGCCAACGATGGCCCAGGAAACGCTCGATTGTTTCTGGATCAAACTTGATGAGCGCGCCATTCTGAATCGCCGGCATCTGGAGAATCGCTTCACCGCTTGCGATGGCGTGTTGACCGGCTACTTTGGCCCGTCGAACTACGACCAGGGCGGGCTACTCAACCAATGGATGCAGCAGATCACGATCGGCGGCGTCATTGCGTCTGATGAGGAGCATCCGACGGACGCCTGCAACGACGTTACGGCAATGTGCCTGGAGTGCGCTCGTCGCTTGCCGCTAAACAGCCCGACGCTGGACCTTCGGGTTCATGCCGGCACGCCCGACGACGTCTTGCGCCTCGCGGCGCAGGCTCTTATGAGCGGCGGGGCCCATCCGGTGCTACTTCAAGACGACAAGATCATTGCCGGCTTTCGCGAGGTCGCCGGCGACCGGTTATCGCTAGCTTCTGCCCGCAATTATGCCTGCGACGGATGTTACGAAACGATGCCCGCCGGAGAGTCGGAGTTCAGCTTCGGCTTTATTTCAGCGCCGGATTTGATTGAAAAAGCTCTGAATCGCGGGGCAAGTTTTGCGGGCGCCGGCCCGATCCACCTCCGTGGGCTCAAAGATAGCTGGCGCACGCCGCCTGCTTGCCAGTTAACAACTTGGGACCAACTATGGGCGACGCTCATTGCGCACCTCGACCTAAGCTGCCACCGATACATCAAGAATCTACTAGCCAACTATGGCACTAAAAGCGACGTGGCGCCGTCTCCTCTGCTGTCGGCCTTGATCGGCGGCTGCATCGAGTCGACCCGCGATCTCGTCGATGGAGGCGCGCGACGCCACATTTTTTCACCGCTGCTGGTTGGCGTCAGCACGGCGGCCGATTCACTGCATGCGCTCAGATCACTGGTTTACGAGCAGCGAAGCGTCGGCCTCGAGGAGCTTGTCTCAGCCGTTGCGACGAACTGGGGCGCCAATCTCGTCTCGACGAACGGCCGCCTTGCGCCCGCGCTGGGCACTGCCGTATCGCCTCAGCGAATCGCTGAAATTCGCTCGATGTGCGATGACTTGCCAAAGTTTGGGTATGGCAATCGCGAGGTAGACGAGCTGGCATGGAAATTGATCGACGAGTTTTGCGACCGCTTGATCGCTGCATGGTCTTCAGAACTTCATGGCGAGGCGCGCCGCGCGCTCGAACGGCGATACGCTCACGAGAACCACGCCTTCGAGATTCTGATGATCCCCGGGGTCGGAACTTTTGAGCAGTACGTCTTCAGCGGATCATTGGTCGGCGCCTCTCCCGACGGCCGCCGGGCCGGCGACCCAATCGCCTCGGACCTTTCGCCCGCGCCGGTCCATCGCGATCGATCTCCGACGCCTGACAACGGTTCGCGTCACGCTCGTACTGGCGCGCTTGCCGATAGCTTCCGAAGTTACGCCGATAATTGCATGCGTCGTCTAGGAGACGGCGCGCCGGCTGACTACAACCTGCCGGAAAACTTCCCCGTCGAAGATCTCGCCTCGATCCTCAAAGCGTTCGCGAGAGGCGAAGGCGGCTCCGTCGCCACCTTCACGGTCTGCGACCCAGAAACATTCGCCGGAGCCCAGCGAGATCCGGAGGCGTTCAACCTAGTGCGCGTGCGCATGGGGGGCTGGTCCGAATTCTTCGTTACTCTTTTTCCCGAACACCAAGAACATCATCGGCGGCGACCGCTATTCGTCAGCTGACGCTCCTCGACTCATGGATCTACCTCAACCCATACTTGACGGGCCTTTCCAACCGGGGCTTACCGACCCGCAGTGGCCGGTTACTCCCCCTGGGTCCATTGAAGATCGTCCGGTCGATCGTGAGCGCTATGCGTTCGAACGAGCTGGACGCATCGATCCGCAGAATTTTCTCACAGTCGTGACAGGCGATGTGAATGTGAAGGGCCGCGAAGACCTGCGCGACGCGCTGCAAAGCTTGTCGAGCTTCGCCCGCACGCAAATGCTGCGAACCCCGGACGACAATCATATTCCCATTCTGCGCGAGCTTCCGAAGTCGTGGCGATTGACAATCACCATTGGCTACGGAGCCAGCCTCTTCACTTCGGCCGACGGCGACGACCGCTTTGGTTTGCGACATCATAAGCCCAAGTGGCTACGTTGCATGCCGAAAGTCGTAGGCGACCAATTCGATCCTGGGCAGAGCGCCGCAGATCTCATTTTTCTCATCGCCAGCGATCACCCCTACGTCAACGTCTCTATGGCCCGCGCTCTCTGCCAGGGCAACTGGGGAGTCGCCGGGCGAAAGGAATCGCGGCTTCGCGTGCGGACGCTCGACCAGGGCTTCTCGCGGCCGGATCGCCGCGAGTTCCTGCGATTTGACGACGGCATCGACAATCTTTCGAACGCCCGGAACGGCGAATTGGACCGCTTTGTCTACGTCTCGCCGCATGACGGAGAGCCCGCCTGGGCGCAAAACGGCAGCTATCTCGTATGGCGGAAAATCCAAGAGAATCTGCCGCTTTGGGAAACTATTGCGGAGTCCGAGCAGGAAGGCATGATCGGCCGGGAGAAGGCCAGCGGCAAGCCGCTGTCACGACAGGCGACCGGCCCTAGCAACATGACGCCGGCGTACCCAAGTCCCTATCAAACCATCGACGGACCGCTCACGGCCCATATCCGTAAGGTGCAACCCCGCCGCCACGGCAAAGACTTCCTCGGCGTCGAAGACCTCGACCGTCGGTTCCTACGCCGCGGCTATCCGTACTTTGACGGCATCGATGGAACCGGCAAGGCGTCTTGCGGCTTGCTCTTCCTCGCCTTCATGCACGACTTGCGTAAGCAATTCGAATGGGCGGTTAACAATTGGCAGCTCAATCCCGACTTCCCGTTGAAGGGAACTGGAATCGATGCGCTTTACGGTCGTGGAATACTTTCAAACATCGACGGCGGCTATTACTTCTGCCCGCCGTCGCCGAAGGGGTCGGAAGGATTTGCGGGCTCCGCCCTATTCGATACGTAGACAACCAAATTAAAGACATTAAAGGATTAAAACCATGGCAAAAGCCACGCAGCGACGGTTAGACGACGTAGCCGGCAAGTTCGGACAGGGAGTTCCAGGCCTAGCGGACGAGTTGAGGGCCAAGCTGGCGACCCTGGGGGCGGGTATCGCTCCCGAAGGCCGCGCGGCGGCAAAGCTATTCGTCGGCGATCTTTTCGCGAACGAGAAATGCGCTCGCATTGCGAGCGCTTCTCGTTTCACTACCGCGGGACTCCAGCTCCCCGACGAAGCCAGTGAACGCATTATCGCACTTAACGCAGGCGCGCGGCCTGTCGCGCGGATCAGTAACAATCAGTCGACGACAAACTTCATTGGGCCTGATAGTGAGTCATGGACTGCCGTCATTCAGAAATGCAAAGCGCAAATCGATCGAGCGATACCTGCAGTAGGCCGTATCGAGATCACCAACGGCGACGTCTCATGGGTGGGAACGGGGTGGTTGATCGCTGACAATATTGTGGTCACAAATCGTCATGTGGCCCAAGAGTTTTCTAGGCGCGATCCTACCGCTTCCGGGTTCATTTTCCGCCCAGGCCTGCTAGGGAGCGTGATGTCGTGCGATATTGATTTTAGAGAGGAGGAGTTGCGCAACGACGAGTTGGAGCATCCCGTCACCTCGGTGCTCTGGATCGCCGGCTCAAATGAACCCGACGTCGCATTCCTGCGAGTCACCCGCGGCCCCGGGCAGCCTCAGCTGCCAAGGCCGATCGAGTTGGCGGATGAAGTCAAACTGGAAAGCACAATCGCCGCGATTGGTTATCCCGCCGAGGATCCTAGCATTCCCGATCAAGAACTTGCCCGCCGAATCTTCGGCGACGTCTATGAGCGGAAACGTTTAGCGCCCGGCTTGGTAACGAAGGTAGGCGAGGAACGCATCGAGCACGACTGCTCGACGCTCGGAGGGAACTCTGGTTCCGTACTCATCGATCTACTGACAGGCCGCGCCGTAGGCCTGCACCATGGCGGCTACCTCGACGATTCGGCCAATCTGGCGGTGTCAGCGCCCTATCTGAAAAAATTACTCGACAGGGTGATAGGTGAACAGCCGCGACGTCAGGCCGGACTAACCGACTTGAGGCCCGCTGTAGAAAGCGCGCCAGCCTTCGCATCAACAACGCCTGGAACCGTCCGCATGACATTCAACATTCCGATCGAGATTACCGTCACCATCGGAACTCCCGTCCCAACGGCGATCCCGGCGCCTCCGTTACCCGCAGTTAGCGCCCCCATGGGAGCGCCCCCATTGGAACAAGCCCTCGAACGCGCTAAGCAGATGTTTGAAGGCCGCCCGGACGTACTCAAGATCCGTCTGGGATATCGATTCAAGAATGGCTGGATCACTGATGAACGAGTCGTCGTCATCGAGTTGCGAGAGAAACTTCCCTACGACGAGTTGAGCAACGCGGGAAAACCTGCCTTCCCGCGTGAACTCGAGGGCGTCGGCATTGACATTCGTACGGCGCCCCTGCCGGATCAACTGGAGGATCTCGGTATTGATATGACTGTGCTGGAACGGCGTGCTCGCCCCGCCGGCTACAGAGAGCCGCCGGGGTATAACGACCCCAATTCGGAAATGGCGTTAAAGCCGTTCAAGGCCCCAATGAACGCCATCTTTCACGTCAGCCCCGACTCCGGATTTCCGAATTTGAAAGACTTCTTCGGTCGAGTCGAGGACAACCTCACTGCCACGATGTATGAGTGGGGCGCTGAGCACATCAGCGATGCGATCGAAGCGGCGATCTCGCCACGCGGAAACACGCTAAGAATGGTGACCCAAAAGCGCGGCGTGGGCGAAGGAGACGCTACAGAATCCGCGGTCGAGGATATGCAGGAAAGGCTCGGCGACAAGTTCTCGCATGTTTGGGCCTCGGTTCGGGGCCCTAACCGTCTGATTGCGAGTTCGTATCACATTAAGGTCGCCTCGCGCGACGGAAAGGAGTTTTGGTTATCAAGCGGAAACTGGAAAGACTCGAATCAAGCAGATATCGACCCCGCCGGAGAAGATTCCGATGACGACCGACCTCTTCGTCGACACAATCGCGAGTGGCACGCCATCATCGAACACAAAGAGCTCGCCACGTTGTTCCAAAACTACATCGAATATGACTTTCGCGAGGCCGAGAGAGTACCGCTGGAGGACGACGAGGCCGTTTCGACGCCTTCCACGGAGTTTTTTGTGCCAATTGAAGCTCTTGAAATCAGCAACGAACGAAGACGCGCGGGATTGCAATATTTCGACCCATTGGTCATTACGCACAACGACGGCGAGTTGGACGTTCGTCCGCTGCTAACGCCAGACCGCGATGCCGACGATCAGCGCGTGTTTATGAAAGTTGCGACGGAGATGATTCGCCGCGCCACGCGTACGATTTACCTACAGAATCAGTCGTTTAAGATGACCGACGACGACAACGACGAACTTGTAGAATTTTTCACAGTTCTCAGAGACAAGCAACAAGCCGGCCTCGACGTTCGGATCATCTCTCGCGACGCACGCGACTTTCATCGAGCCGCCGACATTGTCCGACAACAGGAGTTGATCGAGCGTTTAAAGGATTTCGGCTTCGACACGTCGCCTGGCGCCTTAAGGTTGCAGCCCAAATGCCACACGAAGGGCATTATTGTGGATGCTCAGGAAGTCATTCTGGGAAGTCACAACCTAACGAATCAGGGCGCTCTATTTAACCGCGACGCAAGTCTTCACGTACGCTCGTCGCGCGTTGCCGAATACTTCCAGAAAGTCTTCCTCTTCGACTGGGAGCAACTCGCTAGAAACGAAGCGGACGAGCGCGTGGGCGGCATCCGAATCGCCAAGCCCGGCGAGGAAGCGCCAACCGGCTTTCGGCGCGTGTCACTGTCGGAATTGCTCGGCGAGGACTGATCAGCAACGGTCGAAAATAGGCTCACGACTCGGTGGATTCCATGCCCGCGTATCCTCGCAACAATCAAGTCAAGTACATCGTGCTCGACTTCGACGGTACTTGTACGCAAATCCCGGCCATTCAGGCTGAATACCTTGAACTATTCCGCCATGGCTTCGCGGAGCACATCGAGCATTTGCTGCACGAGCAGAAATACCACAGGCCGGAGGACAAGGGGAGCCACGGTCAGAGTCTTATTGCCGGTGGGCCGCTAACCGAGGTCGAGTGGCGACGCGCTCTTGAGGAAGTTCGCCGCCATTCGCCCGTCGCTGGTTGGATGCTCGGCGGCTGTTCGGCGGCGCCGGCCGCGGCGGATCCCTATATCCTTGCCGACGAATCGGCGAAGCTGGTCCTTCGCCGTCGCGGGATGAAGAATCCTTCTCTGCCTCCGACGATCAATGGAGAAGCATACGCCGCCGTGCCAGCGCCTTGGCGCCCCGAAACTAGGGAGGTATTTCAACGCCTCGTCAACGAGGGGATAAAAATTTTCATCGTCTCAAACTCCAGCACTGAATTCATCGAGGGTAGGCTGAAGCACCTGCTTGGCAACGATGCTGACTTACTGCAGGTCGTATCGGTGCATAGCGACGCCGGCAAGTTTCTCGTGCGGGAACTTGCGTGGGACGACTCAAGCCTTTCCGTTGACGCTAGGGCGATGTTTGCGGCGCTCTCCGCTGTCTCAGACGCGGGACCGGACGAAGAGCCCGAAAGACCGATTTATCTGAGGCGCGGCGCGTATTTCGAGGCTATCTGCCGCGTCCTGGGCGGCGATCTTGCTCAACTGAAAAACACCGTCTTCTGCGGCGATATCTGGGAAATGGATTTGGCGATGCCTTTCGCGCTCGGCGCGAATGTGCACCTTTTGGAACGAGCTCCGCCATTTCCAACGTATCCCTATGAAAAAGCAGCTCTCGCCGCCTGCCGCAATCGCGGACTGTGGAGTTCAGACCTTTCCGGCCTCTTGATGTGGTTAGATCGCGGCTCGGCGCGGCGTAGCGGGGCAGGGGGCTCAGCCGATTCGCCCGCAGCAGTCCAAGAAAATACCGCGGATCGGGTGAAGCGTCTTGAGTTCTATTATGCCGAGCATGCTGAACAGGCGCGCCAGCACGAGAATCAGCGCGAACGCATGACGAACCTCGTTTTGGGCGTTGCCGGCGCGTTGATCGGCGTGATGACTTTTGCAGATCTGGCGGTTTGGTCTCTTCCGGCCGCGTTGGCTGTGACGGCGCTGGGCGCCTACGGCTTGGTTTTCGCCCGGAAGCACTACGAGCGTAATCGTTACCATGTCTCGATTATGAGGGAGATCCGAAAAGAGATGGAATACGCGTGCGGCACGATGCTGCGTCCCTTCGACGTGCCGCCGAATCGGACGCTTGATCAGATCCGAAAAGCTGGAGTTAGGGCGCATTACGCAAACTTCGGACGGGAGGACCACAACGGCCCGAACGCCGAAAACCTGAAGCCAACGCACAAGGTCAAGAGGCGACGATCCTACGCACGGTGCATTATCCGGCTTCGCCTGCATCAAATGTGGGAGGGATTTCACTGGCTCATCCTGGGACTTGGCGCCTTCTTTTGCATCGTCGTCCTCACCAAATGGATGATGCCCTCGGACGATCAGCCCCTGAGAGTTCAACTCATCACAGGCGATACGACCGTTGGTCCTAAGCAAGAACGGCCAAACGTCGACGAGTGAGTCAATTGCTGTCGTAGCTGCCGACTTGAACCGCGGAATCGCGACAACCGAGCGTACCGGCACGGCAGCGGCGGCAGGTCGACCTCGAACGCCGATCGACCGGAATCATTTCTTAGCGCCGTCGCGCAGAGGCTTGAGCGGCGCGCAAGCGATGCGCGCGGTACTTCGGAAGAGCGCTGGTCAGACGTGGCATGGCGGCTCAGTTCTCCCCTGTGATCGCAAAACGGTATGTACCGTCTTGCGCTTCTGGGAAAACGCCGTACTGCCGACCACGGCAGGTAGATAAGTCGTTGTCTCGACGTGCCTTGGAAACAGTACGCCCGGAGGGATTCGAACCCCCAACCCCTGGTTCCGAAGACCAGTGCTCTATCCGATTGAGCTACGGACGCATGTTGCGTTCAACGCCTTCAAGCATACACCGGAAACTACGCAGCCGAAAGTCGCGGCCAATTCGCCGCTGCGGGCCGGTTCCCGCGCGATTGCTGCATCGTTTACTGCAGCCTGCCGAGCAGCGCCAGCAGCCCCACGAACACCGCCATAAAGCCGACCACCCACGCGGCGAAGCGGACGGCATGCTGCAGAATCGGCTTCATTAGTTCGTGTCGCGTCGCCGCGCAGACCAAGCTGACGCTCACGATCAGCGGCAACGAATACCAGATCGTCGCCACAGAGGCTCCGAGAATCAGCATGGAATTAATTTCAAGCATCGCGGTTGCGTCTTAAATGAATTGAACGAGCCGTACGGCGGCGCTTTCCGCCGCTCGCGAAACTTCACGTACTCTCATCGCTCTTGCGTTTCGGCAACAGCACCAACGGTCCGGCGTACGCGTCGCAAATCACCAAAATATTCAGCAGGCCGGCGATCACGGTGTAAATCGTGCCAACTTCAAACATCGGATGCATCGCGACAGTCCACTCAGCCAGTTGATTCGGCTGCTGCGACTTGTTGCCCGAAGCGTCGACCAACGATTGCGGCGTGTCGAACGGCGGCGCCATGAACCCGTCAAACAGCGCCGGCTGGCCTTGGCTTCGCAAGCGACGCTGCACAAGCGCGGGCATCGCCGGCAAGCCGACGCCCAGCTGGCAGTAGTATTGCCACCGCCATGGTTGTTGCCCCGGCATTGAGGCGTACACCGCCTTGCCTTGGCTCAAGAACAGCCCAAAGACGAACGTGCCGAACACGCACACGAAGAACAACGCTCCCTTACCCGTTCGCCCCTGATAAACGTGCCCGAGGCCAGGCACGAGCCACGCCAGCAGCGCAGCGATCCATGGTTCCTTGAGCTCGATCGCAATTGGCTGAGCGCTCTCAGGAACGTCGTACCCGGCGGGAAGAACGGCTTTCGCCATGGAATCTCGATGGTCAGATGGTCGGGAAGGAATGCGCCGGACGAGACCGCAGCGCGGGGCGCCGGCCATCGGTAATAACCAGCATGCCGCCATTCTACGGGGAAACGGAACTCAGCCCCAGGCCATCGCCCCCGCAGTGCGGCCATTCTTGGCATTCGCCGCACCAGACCGAATCTTCCCACGGCACGCAATTCTAGCCCCGGGCTCCGCCCGGGGGTCGGTATCCATTCCGATACGCATCGTTGCGCGCCGTGCTACCCCCGGGCGGAGCCCGGGGCTACAAGGACTCGGCGTAGCCGAGATCGCCGGCCCTACGGAGCCGAGATGGCCGCCGTCCGCGGTTTCGCCACCGCAGCAGCATGCTTCGCCGCCACGCGCACTTCAGGCTTCACCTCGACCGTCGCCGCGGCGACGACGACTGGCGGAGCGGCCGCCGGCGGAGCCTTATTGACGATCTTGGCGCCCACTTCCACGGCCGGCGTCGCGAGCTCATGGTTCACCGCCAGCGAGATCGGCGACGCTTCCACTTCGAGCGAGGCGAGCTGACGCCGGCCATCGGCCTCTTCGCCGCGCGGAGCCGCCGCCATCGCCAGCGCGATCGCAGTGCTCGCCTGATGCCGACTCTCTTTATTGGTGCGGACGGTGCCTTCGAGCTCGATGTGCACGAACGCCCCGCCCAAGCTCCGCGACAGGCGGCCTTGTTCATTCTTGGCGGCAGCTAGCGAGCGGAATGCAATGCCCGGCGTGTCGCCGTTCACTTGCTTGTTGTCGTCGTTGTCGGCGTCGAGTTCGGTGAAGACGTAGCTCGACATCCCTTGTTCGTCGAACGCCGAATCAAGCGCCGCAATCTCCGGCACAATGGCGCCGTCGCCCGTCGAGGCGACGACTTGCGTTCCCGCGGGGAACTTGTGCTTCTGTCCCGCGAACCCGTGAATCTGCCAAGCCGTTACTTGGGCGAGCGGGCCGATCCACGCGGCATGCACTTGGTGGAAAATGCTGTCGACCAGATCCGGCACGTCGGCCTTGTCGCGATGCGCCCCGGCCAGCAGCAGGCCGCGGGCTTCGCACTCCTCAAAAATCTGCCCGCCGACTTCCGGCGTGTGCATGTCAGCGTACGGATGCGGCACTTCAACGATCGCGTCGACCTTGCTCTGCGGATTGACGATGTACGAGCCCCAACCACGGAGCGTCTTCACAGCCTTGAGATTCTCACGCAGCACGTAGTACTCGTGCTGCGTGTCGACGTCGGTGAACTCGATCACCTCATAGCCAAGCTCCGCAGCCTTGCGGGCCGCGACTTTCACGTCGCCCCAGGCGAGGCTGGCCGCCATGTGGCGGAAGGCGTGCAGAACCGGGGTCGGATCGACGTAGGGGCGATCGTCCCGCGCCGGCGAGCCGAGGACGTATTCTTTGCCGGAAAGCTGTTCCACCAGCTCGGAGAAGTGGCCGTTTTGCTTGACGATCAGCTCGGCGTCAGCTGGACCAGCCAGCGCGCTGCAGGCGACGATCGCGAGTAACGACAGTACGGCCATACCCTTGCTCATAGGGGCGCCCTTTCCTTCTTCCATGAATTCGGAGGCGCGACAGCGGCCAGGCGTCATGCGCGGCGATGCTGCCGACGATACAGCTAACTCTCGGACTCGCTAGGCGAGCCCACGTAAACCAGTAGTCACTTCCGCGATCCACGGCCAACGCAAACGCGAGGTTAGCCGGTCGGCTTCAACGAGCCGCAGCAGGGCGACCATCGCCCGCGCAGACCCGTCGAAACACGGAAGTCGTCGCCGCCCGCAGCCTCTTGCGCAATCACCCAAGAGACCAACGGCGAACCGTAGCTGCGGCGGTGATTATCAGGAATGCCGCGAAGCGAGCAATACCGATTTCTCTCACCGCCAATGCCACCTTAACCGCCGTTGCGCGGGCAACGCAAGAAAAAAATCGGCCGCTACGGTCGATTCTGCGCATTGCCGCGGCCTCGCTCGCGCTCGGTCTAGCCCGAAAAAAACCGGAAACAAATGACGAGAGACGCCATGGAGGGCGTCGACCAGGACGAGCGGCGTCGATTTTGCGCCTCTTCCCGAATTCCCTCCTCTCAGCTCGCTAATTTGAAGGAGATGTAATCGTTGCGGCGAGTCGCACCGGGGCGCCGCCACTGCTACTACATACGCGACCGCAGGGCAGTTGGGTCGGAAGCTCTACGTCACTCGTCAACCGGATCAGAGAAAGCGACAAGCATGAACAGGCTCTCCGCACGGCAAGCCGGCGCCATCGTCGGCGCATGGATCATCTCCTTCGCCAGCTTCACGACGCTAGCACCCTTCGCGAGCGCCGACGTCTATCCCAACCCCTCGATCGCCGAGAACGCCCGCACCCCACGGGCTTTCGGCAAGAAGCGGGCGCTCTACTACGTCGTGCACGACGACAACGACCTCTTCACCCCCGCCGAATGGACCACCCGCGTCACCTCGATTCGCACGAAGGAACTCAGCACCCGGGAGTTCTTCGCGGAAAACTCCGGCGGCGAATTCGACATCTACTACGATCCGATCATCGTCGACGCCCCCATCCCCCTAAATGCCGACGGCACGCGGCCGAGCAACTGGTACACCCTCGCCAATAACATCGCCACCGGGACGTACGGGCTGAACCTTTCGAACTACTACATGTTCGCTTACGACGTCGTCGACACGACGTCCGACCCCGACCAGGGTTGGGCTGGCCTCTCGACCAGTAATCGCATCTATCTGCAATCGACGACCCAGCGCGTGATCAACCACGAAATCGGCCACCAAACCGGCGCCGACCACGCCAAGGCGATCCGCCAGCTCAGCGACGCCAACTACCATCCGTACTATTGGGACAAGGGCTCTGCGAGCTACAAGGCGTACGTCCCCGGCGTCTCGCCGTACGTCGCCGTCCCCTTCGGCGCCCCCACCTACGAGTACGGCAACCCGATCGACACGATGGGCTCCGGCACGGGTCAATTCCGTATTCGCGAGAAGCTCGAGGATCTCGGCTGGCTCGACGAGACGCAGGTTCCCGACCTCAACGACCTCGGCCCCGGCACGTTCAAGATCTACGCCCACGACCAGTTGCAATCCGTTACCGATCCGCAAGGAAACTTCGGCGTCGTCAAAGGGTACGATCCCAACGTCTTTTACGGGCTCACCTACGAACGTCCCGCCCAGCAGTTTTCCAAGACGCTCGGAAAGTTCCTTCCCACGACGCAAACGATCGATCTCGAATATCGCGCCGGCACGAACGGCGTGGCGTTCTACCTCGACGGCCAAATCGTCGACCTCGACCCCGCCGGCGGAACAACCAGTAGCAGCACCTTGCGGCTGCTCAAAGTCGGTCAATCGATCGAAGATCCCGACTTCGGCATGTCGACCTACCTCGTCGCCGCCGGCGCCATCAATCAGGTCCCCACGGGCGAGGACTTCCTCGACTACAACCCGCCGCCGCCGTCGCTGCTCACCGCCGACTGGTTCCACTTCGCCATCCTCGGCACGGGAAGCGACGCGATTGGCAGCTACATCCAGCTATCGGTGACCTCCGCCTCGTCGCTCAACGGCCTCGACGGCGATCTCAATCAAAACGGCCTCGTCGACATGACCGACGTGCAGTTCTTCGTCAGCGGCTGGCTCCACGACACGTCGATCCTCGACACGCACGGCAAGTACCTCAGCGGCGACATGAATTTCGACGGCGCCACCAACCTCTCGGATGTCTACCTGTTCCACAAAGCATGGCTCGCCGCGGGCAACGCCGCGATCAATCTGCAGGCGATGCTGCGGGGTGTTCCTGAACCGAGTTCGCTGCTGATCGTGCTTCCTGCCTTCGCGTTACTCGCCGCTCAACGCAGAAGGAATGGGGAAGGCGGAATGGGGAATGGGGAAAATACCGCGCCCCAACCCAACCAACCTTCCACTCGCTCCCCATTCCCCATTCCTCATTCCCCATTCGCTCTCCTCTCAATCGCTTGCGGCTTAGCGGCTACGTTCGTCGCCACGCGAGCCAACGCGAAACTCGTCTCGCACTTCTCCTTCGACGCCTCGACGCGCAACGGCCAAATCTACGCCAACCTTGTGCCAGGAGCCCTGCAAGCGACCGGGCAATCGAGCAGTTCCACGTTGCCGATCAACATTGCCGACGGCGCCATCGGCCAAGCCGTTCGGTTCGACGGCGCCACCAACTACCTCAACGCCACCACCTTGGCCATGCCCCGAAGCACGGTCGCGATGGCCTCCGGATCGATCGCCTTCTGGGTCCGCTCGTCCAGCGAGACCCAGCAGCAAGCCATCATGGGCGAGGTCAACAGCGGCACGAACACCGCCTTCTCCGTCGATTTCGGCGAGAGTTCCGTCGACGACTTCCGCGTCTATGTCCGAGCCCAAGGGGGCGCCGTCGCTGGCCCCAACACCGAGAATCCGCTCACCGGCTGGAACGACGGCGAGTGGCACCACATCGCGGCGACTTGGAGCAACTCCATCGTGACGAACAACGCCGTCTACTTCGACGGAGTTCCGGTCAGCAGCGCCCAGGCGGTCTCTCCCGGAGCCGTCTATAGCTCGTACCAATACTCGATGATGATCGGCGCGCTCAACTCCCGCGGCACGCCCACTCGGCATCTCGACGGCGACCTCGACGACCTTCGCATCTACGACAACGCCATCGATCTCGAAACCGTCCTCGGGCTCACGGGCAATCCGGTCCCTACGCTCAACGTCGATCGCGCGACCGGCGCGCTCACGCTGGTCAACACGACCAACGGCCCGCTAACGATGCTCGGCTACAGCATCCAGTCGCCCGGCAACAAACTCAACCAAGCGGCCTGGACCTCGATCGCCGACCACTACGACGCCGACCTCGCCGGCCCCAACCAAGTCGACCCCGACGACTCCTGGCTGAAGCTCTCGGCCCCAGCCAGCCACAGCGACCTGAGCGAGGCAAACCTCATCGACGCCGGCAACGGCGCGACGCTCGCCGTGGGCCAATCGGTCTCGCTGGGCGTCGGCGCCTGGACGCCGAGTGCTCTGGAAGACCTGAAGATGACGATCGTTCGCGCGGACGGGTCCACGCTCCCCGTGCTGGAGTCGTACGTCGGCGTCATCTCAAACGCCGACTTCAACTCGAACGGCGTCGTCGATGGCGCCGACTTCCTAGCCTGGCAACGCGGAACAGGCATCGCCGCCGGAGCCACTCGCGCCCAAGGCGACGCCAACAGCGACGGCGCGGTGAACGAGCTCGACCTCAACGTTTGGAAGCAGCAATTCGGCAACGCCACGCCCGCCATCGCCGCCGTCCCCGAGCCCGCCACGGCCTGCCTCTTGCTCGCCGCCTGCCTCGCCCTCAGCCCCGGGCTCCGCCCGGGGGGCGGCTTCCATTCCACGAATGGATCGCCTCGTCTAAGACGCTAACACAAGCGAGTAGTTTATTGCCTCCTTCTGAATTTTGTGGCTCCCTCCCCCCGGAGGGGAGGGCTGGGGAGGGGGGTGGAACGCTGGTACCCGCCGCCGTCACCCCTCCCTAACCCTCCCCCTCAAGGGGAGGGGACCAGAGGGTTTCGTTTGATTGGATCCTTCAGCGAATAGCTGCGAATAAGCAGGGCTAAAACAGGCTTCAACTTCGTCTCTCAGCCCCCCTCCACGCCTCGCCCAAGGAGCTATAAATCCACCCCAGAATTTGCTAAAATGCCGGGTCCTCGCAGCCTGCCCGCCCCGGGCGGAACAGGCCGCCCGAATCACCGCAGAAGGATCCCCGCGTGTCGACCGATAATTTCGATGGACCTGACGCTCCGAAGTTCCCCGGCGTGCCGAACGGCTTCAACGACCAAGAGCAAAACATCGCCGCTCGCCTGATCGATCTGCCGATCGAGGACGAGCTGAAGGACAGCTACCTCACCTACGCGATGAGCGTCATCGTCAGCCGCGCGCTCCCCGACGTGCGCGACGGTCTGAAGCCTTCGCAGCGCCGCATTCTGGTCGCCATGAACGACCTGAATCTCAGCCCCGGCGCCGCTCGCGTGAAATGCGCGAAGATCTCCGGCGACACCAGCGGTAACTACCACCCGCACGGCGAATCGGTCATCTACCCCACGCTCGTCCGCATGGCCCAGGAATGGAACATGCGCCACGTGCTGGTCGACAAGCAGGGTAACTTCGGCAGCATCGCTGGCCTCCCTCCGGCCGCCATGCGGTATACGGAAGCGCGGATGTCCCCCTTCGCGTCGTTGATGCTCGACGACCTGAAGCTCGACACCGTCGACTTCGTCCCCAGCTACGACGAACGCCATCTTGAACCAACCGTTCTGCCGTCGAAGTTCCCGAACCTGCTCGTCAACGGCTCGGGCGGCATCGCCGTCGGCATGGCCACGAGCATCCCGCCGCACAACCTCGTCGAAGTCTGCAGCGCTCTGATCGCGCTGCTCGACAACCCGGCCGTCAGCATCGCCGAGCTGATGGAACACGTGCAGGGCCCCGACTTCCCCACCGGCGGCATCATCTGCGGCCGCACCGGCATCCGTCGCGGCTACATGACCGGCCGCAGCACCGTCCTCGTCCGCGCCCGCACCACGATCGACGACAGCGGCAAGAAGGCCCGCATCCTCATTCACGAGATTCCCTACCAGCAATCGCGCGACGCGGTGATCCTCAAGATCGCCGCCCTCGCCGGCGAAGGGAAAATCCCCGGCATCTCGGACGTTCGCGACGAGAGCGATCTCAAGGAACCGGTCCGCATCATCATCGAGCTCAAGCGCGACGCCGATCCCGACGTGGTGCTGAACCAGCTCTACAAGTTCTCGCCGCTTCAAGACACGATCTCGATCATCTTGCTCGCGCTCGTCGACGGCAAGCCGCGCGTCCTCACGCTCAAGGAGATGCTCGAGGAGTTCATCCGCCATCGCGTGACGGTCATCCGCAGGCGGACGCAGTTCCTGCTCGCCCGCGCGCGCAAACGCAAGCACACGGTGCAGGGTTTGCTGCTCGCCCATGCGAACATCGACGAAGTGATCCGCGTGATCCGCTCGTCGAAAACGCAGCCCGAGGCCAAGATCCGCTTGATGGAGATCAAGACCCCCGGCGCCATGCTCAAGCGAGCGCTTGGCGACGAGGGCTACGCGCAGTTCCAAGCCGAGCGGGGCGTCGCGGAGGAGTACTCGCTCACGCCGGTGCAGGCCGACGCGATCCTACGGATGACGCTCGGCCAGTTGGTGAATCTCGAGCAAGAGAAGCTCGCCGACGAGCATGCCGAGTTGCTGGCTGAAATCATCGACCTCAGCGGCATCCTCGCCAGCCCGGCCCGCATCAACGGCATCATTCGCGATGACTGCGAAATGCTGATGAAGCGCGGCGACGCCCGTCGCACCGAAATCAGCGGCGAAGAAGTCGGCGAAGTCGACCTCGAAGATCTGATCGAGGAAGAGACGATGGTCGTCTCGATCAGCCATCAGGGTTACATCAAGCGGACTCCGGCCAGCACCTACCGCGCGCAACGCCGCGGCGGCAAGGGGATCAAAGGCGCCAAGGCCGACGACGACGATCCGGTCGAGCACCTGTTCGTCACCAGCACGCACGATTACCTGCTGTTCTTCACAAACCTCGGCAAGTGCTACTGGCAGAAGGTCTACAATCTGCCGGCCCTCTCGCGCGAAAGCAAAGGCCGCGCGGTGGTGAACCTGCTCAACCTCGCCGAGGGCGAGCAAATCGCCAACTGCCAAGCGATTCGGGACTTCGACCTCCCCGATCACTGCCTAATGATGGCTACCCGCAAGGGCCTCGTGAAGAAGACCGCGCTAAAGGCCTACGGCCGACCGCTGAAGACCGGCATCATCGCAATCAAACTGAAGGAAGGCGACGAGCTGATCGACGTCGTCGTCACCAAGCCGGGCGACGAGATCATCCTCGCCACCTCGCTCGGCATGGCGATCCGCTTCAGCGAAGCCGACGCCCGCCCGATGGGCCGCAACTCGAGCGGCGTGAAGGGGATCAGCCTCGGCAAGAACGACTCGCTCGTCGGCATGGTCGTCGCCGACCCCGACGCAACGCTGCTCACCGCCTGCCTCAACGGCTACGGCAAGCGGACCCCGTTCGGCCCCAACGCCGCCCCCGGCGAAGTCGCCCCGCTGGCCGACGACGCCGATGGCGCCACGCCGACCCCCGCAGCCGCGGAACCAGCCGCCGCTGAAGACGAGTCGTCGTCGAGCTTCCGCTACCGCACGCAAAACCGTGGCGGCAAAGGCCTCCGCGACATCAAGACCACCGACCGCAACGGCCCGGTGGTGAGCATCGTCCGCGTCGACGACACGGAAGAGCTGCTGATGATGACCGCCCGCGGCAAGATCCAACGGATCAAGGTGAGCGACCTCAACATCATCGGCCGCAACACGCAGGGCGTCCGCATCATGTCGCTCGACGAAACCGACAGCATCGCCGCTGTGGTTCGCGTGCCGCAGGAAGAGGGCGGCGCCGAAGAGGCCGCTGTCGAACCAACCGCGGAAGCTTAATCCCGCAAACGGGTGGCATGTCGTCGCGGAGCGTCGACATGTAGAACCGCGTTGGAGCGCCTGCGAGGGCTCGGCATGCTCACGCCTGAGGGGCGAGAGCATGCCGCCCGACGATTAGCGTCTCGCTAAATCGCCACGTAGAATGCAGGGATCTCGAGATTCCCGCTCTCGTCAAGCAAAGTGCTATGCGTCACCACGACTCTAGTCGAACTTGGCTCGCCACGCTGTTCGTCGCCCTAACCGCGACTGGCGCGGGCTCTAGTTTGATCGCCGCAGCGGAGCCGGCAATCAAACTCGACAGAGAGACGACTTTCATCACCAACCCGCTCGCTGAGGATGACTTGCCAAACTACGCCCAAGCGATCATAGATCGCCAAGCGAAGGGCGTGACCGAGGATAACAATGGAGCAATCATCTTTTGGCAAGCGATGGGGCCGAGTGGGGTTAGCGATGACGACTTTCAACGTATCTGCGGTGCCTTAAGAATTGATCCGCAGACTTGCCAGCCACGCTTCGACGGCCCGCGCACAGAGCTTTTTGAGCAGAGGCTCGTCGAGTGGCTCCAATCGCAAGATCCTACCCTCAATACGGCGAGCGCTGCCGAACTGTCCCAGCAAGTGATCAACGCCGTCACAGATGGAAGGCTACTCGCCTCAAGCGTACCGCCCGCGACCTCATGGTTGAAAGCAAATGAACAGCGGCTCGATCAACTCATCGCCAGCGCTGCACGGCCTCGATTCTACAGCCCCCCTCCGAACCTCTTGCAAGATCAGTCCAGCGAACTGGCCCTCGTTACTCTGCCCGATGCTGAACAACTTCGCAGCGCCGCCTGTGCTCTTGCACTTCGCGCCAATTGGCGCCTTTCCAAGAAACAGTGCGCAGAAGCCTGGCAGGACGCATGGGCCATGTGGCAGCAGAGCAATCAAGCGAATCAGGGATGGACGGTGATCAACTCACTAGTCTGCGTTTCGCTACGCGAACGTGCGGGTCGAGTAACGCTTGCAATACTTCAGTCGCCTGAAGTTTCTACGAAGTTGCTCCATCAGATACGGAATGACCTCTCGACCTTGGAGCAGTCGACCGATCTCGCGCCGATTATTGACTTCGGCGAACGTTGCGTGGCGATGGACATCTGTCTGCGACTATTCCGTGGCCGACTTGGCGGACTAAATGTCGAAGACGCCGACTCCTTGACTAGACTCCGAACGATCGATTTCGACGAATCGCAGGTGCTTCTCATCGTCAATGACTGGCATGACCGCGTCGCACGCGCCGCACGTGAGCCACAGTCTCGCCGCCGCGTGAGAGTTCAAAAGCAGCTATTCGCCGAACTAGCGGAATCAGTCCCCCTCGTGACGGAATCGCTCAACCGCGATCAACGGTCGCGAGCAGTTGGAGATGCGCTCGCATACTACCTTCTCGACGCAGTAGCCTCGGGATTCAAAGCCAAGAGTCGCGACGAGACTCGACTGCGGCTACTGCGCGTCGCTGTTGAGCTCGCCGTCTACCGCGCCGAGCACAACGGCTATCCAACGTCGCTCGACGAACTCGCTCTCGACGACGCGACGCTCCTCGGCGACCCGTACTCCGACGAACGCCTTATCTACCGGCGAACACGTGACGGGTATCTCCTTTACAGCCTCTTCGAAGACAAGGACAACGACAACGGCTCCGACTTCACCGGGGAAATCAGAGACGGCGCATGGGTCGAATCAGATGAAGTCGAACGCCGTGAACACGACGACTGCGACCTCGCCATCCGCCTGCCGTTGCCGCCGTTTCAACTGCCGGTTGAAGCCACTTCCGATGATACAGAGCCGTGAGCCGCTTCCAGTCCGCGTGCTTTGGGCCCGGCGCCTCGGGTCGATTCAGCGATCGCGGACCTTGATAGCCTCGCCCGCTTACGCCGACGCCGCCAGTTCCTGCAGCCGAGCCTCCACCAGATTCGTCAGCTCCCGATTCAGCGACGCGAATTCCTCGAACCGGCCGACGCGGCGCCGCAGTTCCGGCAGCAGTTCGCTCGGCTGCAGGGGAGGGCGTTTGACTTTCGGCGTCTCGCGGACGATCTCGTGAATCCCGGCCATCGAACTTCCTTGTTGAATGCGGAGTGTAACCAATCGGCGAGCGTTCGCTCAGCCAGTTGTAAACGCCGCTCGCGCGGCAGATTGAATTTGTTCCAACGGCAACAAACGCTCTGCCGCGAGCTTCGCACACGCGTCGTACTCCGGCGAGAACCGTTCGCTCCCGTCAGGCAGCGTCGCGACGATGCCACCCACTTCACCATGAGCCGTCGACACCGTCGTCGTTCGCCGCGGCAAGACGATGCGTTCGACCGTCGAACGTCGCACGCCGAGCGCCGTCGTCTCGCGGAAGATCACTGCAGCGAGCGCCTCCGCATCCGCCGGCCGGCACTGCACAGCCAGCAGCACGCCCGGCCGGCTCTTCTTCATCGCCAGCGGAGTCGTCGACACATCGAGGGCGCCAGCTTGCCGCAGCCGTTCGCTCGCGAACCCAATCGCCTCGCCGGTAACGTCGTCGAGGTTGGTTTCGAGCAAGACAATCGTGTCGCTCATCGAGGGCGTGGCCTTGGCAGACGATTCGCCCACCAGCAATCGCAGCAAATTTGGATGCGTAAAATCTTTCTGCCCGGCGCCGTAGCCAATCGTTTCGACGGTCATCGCCGGCAACGGGCCGAACTCACCGACCAGCGCCGCCACAATCGCCGCCCCCGTCGGCGTCGTCAGCTCGCCCTCTGCAGCAAAGTCGGCCAGCGGAATGCCGCGCAGCAGCTCGCCGGTCGCTGGCGCCGGAATCGAACACCGCCCGTGAGCGATCTGCACAAACCCCGTCCCCGTCGGCACCGGCGAACAAACGATCCGCTCGACGCCAAGCAGGTCCCACGCGATCGCGCTGCCGACGATGTCGGCAATCGAATCGACGGCGCCCACCTCGTGGAAGTGAACCTTCTGAATCGTCGTGCCGTGGACCTTCGCCTCGGCCTCGGCGAGCTTGCCAAAGATCCGCAGCGCGAGTTCCCGCTGCCGCGCAGTCAACACGCTGCCGGCGATCATCGCTTCGATGTGATGCAAATGGCGATGCTTGTGCTCCGGCTCATGCTCCACCGTGAGCTGCGTCGCGCGGAATCCACACTTCTTCGTCTCTTGGACGACGAGCCGGCAACTCGGCAGGCCGAGCGAATCAATCCCCGCCTGCACCGCGGCCAGATCGACGCCCGCGTCGACGAGGGCGCCGAGCGTCATGTCGCCGCTAATGCCGCTAGCGCAATCGAGGTAAGCAATTCGCATCGTTCGTCATTCCATCCGCCTGCCAGCAATGCTGGCGCCAGCGGTTCAAAGTTCACGTTGTAGTATCGTCGCAGGGCCGGCCGTCATTGTAGGAAAGCTACGCGAGGCCGGAAATCATGCCACGCCCCGCGCCGGAGCCTGAACTCGATCCTGTGGGAGGCGTCTCCGACGCCGATTTGATTCTCCATGCCGCGTTAGTATGGACCGCGGCTTCGGCGTCGGAGACGCCTCCCACAACCATCATTCTCCGCCAGTAGCCCGCCGCCGTTGAGGAAAAAAGACGAATCGACTACCCTCCGTCGCCTCTCTCAACAAACCGCCCACTCGACACAGGACGCGCCATGGCCGTTGCCTTCACCGCTGCTGAGCATCACGCCGGCGTCGCCGCGGCGCCGCTCCCCGCCCGGCTGAAGCTCCTGTTCATCGCCGCTAGTCGCGGCGCCGCCACGTGGCTCGCCAACGCCTTCGCCGTCGATGGGGCCGCGCAAATCACCGTCGAGGAAGCGATCGGCGAAGCATCCGGCCTCGCTCGCCTCCGCCACGAAGCGTTCGACGCGATCCTCATCGGCCACGAGCCGCTAGTGTTCGACGGCCTGGAACTCGCCACGGCCCTCCGCACCGGCGGGCACGACGCCCCGATTCTGCTGCTCGGCCACGAACCGCCGGCAACGCTCGACGCCCTGTGCTACGAAGCGGGCGCCGACGATTATTGCTGCCTCGCCGAGACCACCGTTCGCGGTCTGCTTTGGAAGTTCTCGCGGGCGATCGAGCGTGCCGCGCTCAGTCGCGAGAACCGCCGGCTAATCCAAGCCGAACGCCACCGCCTGCAGCAAGAGCGCCAAGAAGCAGAACGCCTGCTTGAGCAACAGCGGGCGCTAATCGCAGACTTGGAAGAACTAAGTGCAGGCCGCCAGCCGCCGCCAGTCACGTTATCGCTCATCGCCGACGCCGACGGCTTATTAGCCGACGACGCGCCCTGCATTGGGATCGACCTCCTCGCAATGGCGCCGCGCGAGCCGCACCCGCTGCCGCCGGAACTCGTCGCTCACTATCGCGAACTGCTGCGAGCCTACGTGATCATGGGCGCCGGCAACCTCGCCCGCGAAATGTCCGACCTCGCGACGCTGCTGGCCGAGGCGAACGTCTCAGCCCAGCGAGCACTGCAGCTCCACCTGCAAGTCCTCGAAGAGCTGGTGCAGGGGCTCGGCAATCGGAGCGCCCGGCACGTGATGAACCGGGCCGACCTGCTCGCCCTGGAGGTGATGAGCCACTTGGCAGACGGCTACCGGCAGCGCTATCATGAGCGCCGCCACCCGGCCCGCCAGCAGCTGCTGCCGGGGTTTGAACGGGCGGCATAGTTTATAAAAAACCCTTCGGCTCCCTCCCCCTTGAGGGGAGGGCTGGGGAGGGGGTAGATCGCTGGTACCAGCTGCAGTCACCCCTCCCTAACCCTCCCCATCAAGGGGAGGGGACCACAAGATCATTTATTAGGCTCTTCACTACAGAAACGCCCATGAGCGACGCCACCACCACCGTCGAAGAGCTCCGCCAAATCATTCGCCAGTTCGTCGAAGAACGCGATTGGCGCCAGTTCCACGCTCCGAAAAACGTCTCGATGGCCCTCGCCGTCGAAGCCGCGGAACTGATGGAACACTTCCAGTGGCTCGACGTCGACGCCTCGCGGAAGCTGCCTGAAGACGCTGAGAAGCTAGCCGCCATTGGCGAAGAACTCGCCGACGTCATCGGCTACTCGTTTGCGCTCGCCAACGAGCTCGGCATCGACGTCTCCGACGCCATCCGCAACAAGATGGTGAAGAACCGCCTCAAATACCCCGCCGAGGAATTCCGCGGCCGGTATCGCCGCGATGGCTGAGCCAATCAAGAAACTCGCGATCGTCGGCGCCAGCGTTCGCGCGGCGGCTTTCTCCGCGCTGCGGGCCGGCTACGAAGTCGTCGCCGCCGACCTCTTCGCCGACGCGGACTTGCGGGCGCACTGCGACGTCACGCGGATTGAATCGGGCTACCCCGAATCGATCGCCGACTGGCTGTCGCACACGGAATGCGACGGTTGGCTCTTCACCGGCGCGATGGAAAACCATCACGAGCTGATCACCTCGCTCGCGAAAGTGCGGCCCCTCATCGGCTGCAGCGGCGGGGCGATCCGCGCCACTCGCAATCCGCTCTTGCTGCAGCCGGTCATTCACGCCGCCGGTCTCTGGTTTCCTGAGACCGTCGAAACGCCCGACAAGCTGCCGCTCGATCGCTCGTGGCTTTGCAAAACCTACCGCAGCGCCAACGGCTCCGGCGTCTGGCTCCTCGACGGCGCCGAGTCTCGCCAACGGGCGCTCGACGCGGAAGCCTACTTCCAACGCTTCATCGGCGGCGCCTCCGCGGCCGCGGTGTTCGTCTGCTCGCGCAATGGCTCGCAGTTGCTCGGCGTCACGCACCAACTCGTCGGCGACGCCGCGGCGCGAGCGAAGCCTTGGCACTACTCCGGCTCCGTCGGCCCGCTGCAAGTAAGCGACGCCGTCGCCGTGCAACTCGCGCGGCTCGGCGAACTCCTGAGCGAGCGCTTCAAACTCCTCGGCCTCGTCGGCGTCGACCTCGTGATCCATGGCGAGAAGGCCTGGATCATCGAAATCAACCCGCGCTACTCATCCTCCGCTGAAATTGTCGAACGGATGACCGGCGTCAACGCCGTCGAGGCGCACGTCAACGCCTGCCAAGGTGAACTGGCAGAGCCCGTGCCCTCGCAACGTTCCAGCAAGACCAGTTCGAAAACAGACGACGAACCGCTCATCCACGGCAAGACAATCCTCTACGCTAAACGCGAGGCCTTGGTAAGCGACGAGTTCCACGCCTGGGCGATGAGCCACTCGTCGCTCGACTCCGCGGCGTGCCAACTTGCCGACATCCCCGCCGCCGGCGAAGGCATCGTCCTCGGGCAGCCAATCCTCACCGCGTTCGCCGCCGCCCCTGCCGCAAAGTACGATAGCGAGATGAAGCGGCTGCTCGCCCAAGTCGAATCCCGACTCTATCCCGAGGAGTAAGCCATGCGACTCGGAGTCGTCAGCGATTCGCACGGCCACGTCGAGGTCACCCGCCCCGCGATCCGCATGCTGGAAAGCCTGCAGGTCGATCGCGTCGTCCACTGCGGCGACATCGGTTCGATCGCGGTCGTCGAGCTGTTCGCCCAGTGGCCGACCGATTTCGTCTTCGGCAACTGCGACTACGACCACGCCGAATTCGCCACCGCGATCGAACGAGCAGGGCAGACCTGCCACGGCGCCTTCGGCGACCTCGCAATCGGCGACCGCCGCATCGCGCTCATTCACAGCGACGACCGCCGCCGCTTCCAGGAAGCGATCCGCTCTGGCGATTACGACCTCGTCTGCTACGGCCACACCCACGTCGCGGCGATCGAGCGGATCGGCGAGACGCTCGTCCTCAATCCGGGCGCCCTCTACCGAGCGAATCCTCATTCGCTAGCAATCGTCGACCTGCCGACGCTCGAGGCAACGATCATCCCGCTGTAGCCGTCGCGTGCCCCCGTCAGCGGCAACCTTCCGCCGCCGCTGCTTCAGCATTGGGCACTCCCGCGGCCGCTGGCACCGCCTGCCGCGACAGGGCCGGCACTGGGCCATAACAGCGAAAACACCGCTATTTCTCGCATGCTAGCGAACCAAACGGCCCGGATTTTCGTTCTTTTTATAGGCGGGCATGCCGTTTGCTTCCCTATTTCGACCGAAGATTGTGGTAGTGGCCGCACGGTGCGCGAGCAAACGGCGGCTGCTTCACGACAAGGATGTTGCCCACGAATCTTCTTGGCGCAGTTGCGCCGCTGGTTTCGCGAAGCCCACGGCTTCCACAAACTGCGGCCCGAGACTCGTCAAGGCGGAGAGTTACGATGAACAACCGATTTGAAAACCGTTCGCAGTCAAGCGACTTCGAAGGCCAGATAGAGGAATCCGAAGCGTTGATTTGGGACCTACTCGACGACGAGTTGGACGAAGCCGATTTCGCCCGCTTGGTATCACTGCTCGAAGAGAACTCGACCGTGCGTTCGCGCTACGTCGACTGCGTGCAACTTCACGTCGACCTGCAGGAATACTTCGGCCAGAAAGCGCTGAATGAGAAGCAACGCGGCGGAACGCCGGTCGTCGCCAACGCCTTGCCCGGGTTGGCAGGTCTGCCTGGCTTTCCGACAGTGATTCAATAATCGCCAGCCAACGAAACACTGGAAACTGTGAGTTAGCCGGCGGCGCCGCGCCCAACAGGGCCAACAGCGGCGCCGGCTAACCACGCAAGTCACGACTGCACCCCGTCGCAATCTGGGGCCTGCAACGTTTCCCACGCCTCCCTCCCGGGGCCCCAGATTGCGTTTTTCTCGCCGCTCGGCGGCTTAGCTGCCTTTTTCGGCCGCGGTCGGGCACGATCTGCCCGTTTCCTTCCCCGCCCCCGCCAGCTATTCTGCGGGACTGTCGCGCACCTTCCGCCGCGACCGCGAACCCCGTCCCCGCGAAGCGGTCCTTGCTTGGCCCCTGTCGCTTTTCCCACTTCCCCTTTCGAAAGTCCCTCCCACGGCTAAGAAACCTGCCAGCAAGGCGGCCAAAGGCGACGACCCCAACGAAAAGGTCATCGCCCACAACCGCAAGGCTCGCCATAACTACGAAGTCGTCGACACGCTCGAGTGCGGCATCATGCTCGTCGGCAGCGAGGTCAAATCGCTGCGCGCGGGGCTCGTCTCGATCGAAGAAGCCTACGCGCGGATGGAAAAGCGGGAGGTCTGGCTCGTCGCCGCCGACATCCAGGAATACAAAAACGCGAACGCCTGGAACCACGAGCCCAAGCGCCGCCGCAAGCTCCTCCTCCACCGCCGCGAGATCGACAAGTTCGCCGGCTTCGCCTACGAGAAAAACTTCACGCTCGTTCCGCTAAAGCTGTACTTCAAAGAAGGCCGAGCCAAAGTCCTGCTCGGCATCTGCCGCGGTAAGAAGAACTACGACAAACGCGAGTCGATCAAGAAGGGCGACATGCAACGCGACATCGACCGCGCCATGCGCCGCGGCCGGTAACTGCTGAGTGACACGCGCCCTAGCCCCGGGCTCTGCCCGGGGGTCGCTCACCATTCCGCACGACCCAACCTACTAGTGTTGTGGCCCCCTTCCCCCTTGAGGGGAGGGCTGGGGAGGGGGTGGAACGTTGGTACCAGCTTCAATCACCCCTCCCTAACCCTCCCCCTCAAGGGGAGGGGACCTCAAAGTTTAGTTTTCTTTGAGGTCGGAGAGATGCAGCTGAGCGCGTTACTCCGCCTCAACGAGCAGCGAAACCGCCTGCCCCGTCGTCCGGTGATTCAACAACAACGCCAACGGCGACGCCGCATTCGCCAGTTCCGTCGCCACATTCACCGGGCATTTCGGATCGGGCGTTTCGTAATTCAGCGTCGGCGCCACCAGCCCGCGTTGCAGCCCGAGCAGCGTCATCGCCAGTTCCACCGCTCCGCACGCGGCGCCGACGTTGCCGATGTAGCTCTTCAGCGCCGTCACCGGCACATCCCCCAGCGTCCGGCGAATCGCCGCCGCCTCGATTCGGTCGTCAATTTCGGTGCTCAGCCCATGGGCGCTCACATGTCCGACGTCGCCCGGCTTCACACCGGCCGAGGCGAGCGCCGCCTCGATCGCCTGCCCAATCGCTTGCCCCGTTGGCTGGTAAGACGCCGTCGCCGCCTCGTACCGCCGCCCGTAGCCAGCAATCCTGGCCAGCGGCTTGGCCCCCCGCGCCAGGGCATGTTCCCGCGTCTCCAGGACGAACATCGCCGCCCCTTCGCCGCCGACCATCCCGTCGCGATCGGCGTCGAACGGCCGGCAAGCCCGCTCTGGCTCATCAACCCGCTGCGACAGCCGGGCGCCCGCGTGCCAGATGAGATCCATCCAGCCAATGCTCGAGCTCGCCCCGCCGGCCAGCATCACGTCGGCGTGCCCCCGGGCCACCACGTCCGCCGCCTCAATGAGCGCGAGCAGCCCCGACACATCGCCCGCCACAATCGAATTGCTCGGCCCGCGGGCGTCGTGGGCGATACTCACATGGGCCGGCGCCATGTTCGGCAGGTACTTCAGCAGCCACAGCGGAAAGACTTCCCGCAGGCCGGTATTTCCCCAGCGGTTGAAATCGAAGATCCCGTCCCCCGAATCGCTCGCATGACACGCCGCGGCCAGTTCCGGCATTTCGGGGCAGAACATGTTCGACCCGCTCGTCACGCCCAGCCGGTCGGGGTCGATATTTGCCCCGTCGAGCCCCGCCGCAGCCCACGCCATTTCCGACGCGGTAAAGCCGAGCTGCGTCTCCCGCGACATCACCTTGAGTGATTTCCGCGGTTTGACGAACTCCTTTGGGTCGAAATCGGCCACGTCGCCGGCGATCGGAATCGGCAGCTCCGCCTGCAGCAGTTCGGGCACGGCCCGCACGCCGCTCTGTCCCCGCTCAATCGACGCCCATACGGCATCGGCGCCGACGCCAATCGGACAGACGATCCCCAGGCCGGTGACGACGACTTCAGGCACAGTGAGATCGCGGGGGGGACGTGCGGTAGGCCTGGAAAACTCGCCCGAAAACCCGGGGGCCAGAATCTTGCCAGTCTAACTACGGGTCTAGGGGGCAACAAGCAGCACGTCGGCCGCCCCCGGGCCAGGGCATGACCCCGCCCGAGAATTGGGCAGTTGTACCATTTGGGGGGCTGTCCGCACGGTGGGGTTCCGCTGACCTTGCCATCCGAGCAGCCTTGATCGAAGAGTTCGCCCTCCGCCGTCCGATCCAGACTTTTGGTTGGTGCACCGCCGCGGGGCAACGCACCGAACGACTGAGCGTGCGGGGCTTGAACGTGTCGCAGATCTCGATTTCCGAGCCGACCCGCGGGGCCGGCCCGCTGGGCGGGTTCTCGTTGTCGCAGGCTCGTACGATCGTTGGCGGATCGTTCCGCCCCAATCCCTGGATCTACTGGACCGACTTCCTCACGAGTTGGTCGATCGGCGTCGCCGCCTTCGCCGGGGTCACCCATCCGCAACTTCTGGCGTCGAACGCCCTCTGGCACAACGCCGACCTCGCCGCCCGCACCGACTGGCACTGGCCAGCCACGGTGGCGATGTTCTTCGTGTCGTCGCTGCTCTACTACCGCTGCTCGCTGTTCATTCACGAGCTCGTCCACATCCGCGCCGACGAATTCAAAACGTTCCGATTTGTCTGGAACATGCTCTGCGGGATTCCCTTCCTGATCCCGTCGTTCGTCTACTACACGCATCTCGACCATCACCGCCGCAAACACTACGGCACGCACGAAGACGGCGAATACATCTCGCTGTCGAACATGCCGGCTCGCGCGATCCTGATCTACCTATCGCAGATCCTCGTGCTGCCGATCCTCGGCGTCGTGCGGTGGGGAATCCTGACGCCGATGACTTGGTTCAGCCCGCGCTTGCGGAACTGGGTCCACCAACACATGTCGTCGATGATCATGGATCCCAAATATATCCGCCCGCTGCCGACGAAGAAGGCGCTGCGGATCATTCGCATGCAGGAAGTCTGCTGCTTCCTCTTCATCTGCTTCGTCGGCGTGCGGATGACGATGAGCTACGGGCTACTGTTCAACGAACCGTTGCCGCCTTCGATGCTGCTGCAGATTTACCTCACCGGCGTGTTTATCGTCGCGATGAACTCGCTCCGCACGCTCGGCGCCCACCGCTGGACGAGCCACGGCACCGAAATGAACTTCGTCGAGCAAATGCTCGACTCGATCAATTACCCTCACGCCCCGCTCATCGGCGGGCTCTGGGCGCCGATCGGCCTGCGGTTCCACGCGCTGCATCACATCTTCCCGACGATGCCGTACCACGCGATGGCGAAGGCCCATCGCCGGTTGATGGCCGAGCTGCCCGCCGACTCGCCCTATCGCCAGACCGAGGCCCGCTCGCTGACGATGGAGATCATCCGTCTCTGGAAACGCGCCCGCGCGAACGAGCAAGCGCCCGCGGAAGATCCGCAATCAATCACCCGCCGCAGCGCGTAACCCGCCGCGCGTTTGATCCCTTATTAGCCCCCGGTTCTTCAAACCGGGGGCCCACTGCGGCGTCCACTCACCCCCCGGTTTAAAGAACCGGGGGCTAAAGCGCACTCATCAAACCTTACGCTGTTCCAGCTTCGGCAAGAACGCCGCAATGATCCCCATCAGCGGCAAGTAAGCGCAAAACTGAAACACCTGCTCCAAACTGGTCCGATCGGCCCAGTACCCGAGCACCGCCGCCGCGATCGCACTAATCCCGAACGCGAAGCCAAAGAACAGCCCCGCCACGGCGCCGACTCGTCCCGGCAACAGTTCTTGAGCGAACACCAAGATCGCCGAGAACGCCGACGCCAAGATCGCCCCGATGAACACCGTGAGGACGATCGTCCCCACCATCCCGGCATGGGGCAAGGCCAGCGCGAATGGCGCCACGCCGAGGATTGAAAACCAAATGACGACCTTGCGGCCAAACCGATCGCCGAGCGGCCCGCCCGCAAACGTCCCCGCCGCCACCGCGAACAAGAACGCGAACGACGCCTGCAACGCCTGCTGATCGCTCAACCCGAACTTGGTTTTCATGTACATCGGGTAGTAGCTCGTGAAGCTCACGAGGTAAACGTACTTCGACAGCACGAGCGCCACCAACACGCCGATGGCGCTCGCCACCTGCCGCCGCGAGAGATAGGCGTGCCGCTGCGGCTTCGAGACGATTCCCTTCGCCGCCCGCGTCGCCAATTTCGCGTGATACCACGCGCCAATGCGAGTCAGCACGATAATGCCCGCCAGCGCGATCAACGAGAACCAGGCGATGTTCCCCTGGCCGTACGGAATCACGAGCGCCGAAGCGAGCAACGGCCCCAGCGACGTCCCGAAGTTGCCGCCGACCTGAAACAACGACTGCGCAAACCCATGCCGCCCGCCCGCGGCCATGTGGGCCATTCGCGACGCTTCAGGATGGAAGATGCTCGACCCCGTTCCCACGAGCGCCGCCGACGCCATCAGCGTTACCAGCGACCGCGCTTGGGAAAAACAAAGCAGCCCCACGAGCGTCAGCCCCATCCCAATCGCCAACGAATACGGCTTTGGCCGGCGGTCGGTATACAACCCCACCACCGGCTGCAACAGCGACGCGGTGAGTTGGAACGCGAACGTAATGAGGCCGATGTCGAAGTAATCGAGCTTCAGCGAGCCCTGCAGCAACACATAGGTCGCCGGAATCAACGACTGAATAATGTCGTTGAGCATGTGAGCCACGCTAATCGCCAGCAGCACCTTCAGCGCCGTCTTCTCGACGACCGGCGTCGACGGGGGCAACTCGCTGGAAAGGGCGGACGCGGCGGGACTGCTCATCGGTGGGCTCGAAGTGCATTGGGGCGAGACGAAAGTCATCGCCGGCAGGAGCTTCAATCTTACGGCAAGCAGGACCGTCCGACTATGCGAGTGGTTCGCCGCGACGGCGCCAACGCCCCGTAACTTCGGAAAGCCGCGATCCGCCATTGACGTGGCAGAAAATAACACGTTGCTTTCGGCCGCGCATAGCGCCACACTAAACAGACGTTCACAAGCCATCTCAAACGAGAACCAGACCTCGCAAAAGATGGCCGGTGAAACGACGAACCGCTGGCGCCGCCGCAGCTGTGGGAGGCGTCTCCGACGCCGATGACGGCCGCCGCTTCACATCGCTAATGCGCGGCCGAACCGTGCCGCAGCAGCCGCTTGCGGCTCAGCGTTTCGCCCGCCCGTTACCCCTTCATGTCGCGTCCAATGCGACACTAAAACACGACACGACATCGCAATCCCAATCACCGCAACAAGTTACCGCCAATGCTTAGTGTCGCCTAAAATCGCTTTTTGCAATTAAGCCCAAAGCGACACGACACGAACGCAAAATTCGCCGTCGGAGCATGATCGGAATCGCTGGAATCAAATCGAACGCCAACGGCGTTCCATCATCCAGCCCGGGGTTGATCGCAGCAGCGATCTACCCCGGGAAACACCCCCGCACACCATCCCCAACCCTGAAAGGGTTGCAGCATACAGACAACTCAAATCAACGCGCCAATTAAAGAGTCATCTAGTAAAATAACCTCCACGCGATTCCGCCGCGATCCGTTCGATCAGCAATTCGGAGCGACCGATGTTGCAGCAAGAACTCCTGGCGCTCCTGCCAATAGAACTCCGCTACGAGCGCGTCCCGCTCGCCGACGGCGACAACGCCTACGAATGTTGGGCGCAAGGCATTGCCGCGTATCGCGAGCCAACCTTTCCGCCGCTCTGGTTCGACCAGCTAGAGCGTAACCCCGACGAAGACTGGCCGACGCCGCTCGAACCTGCCGAACGCGAAACGATGCGGGCCTGGGTCGAATCGAACCAACAAGCGATCGATCTGTGCGACGAGGGGGCTTCGCGAGCGAAGTTTCACTGGCCGATCTTTACCGAGCATTGGAGCGAGCGCGCCGATGTGCTATCGCCAGGCCTCCAGCTGCGGCAACTCGCCCAGCTGCGTTGGGCCCGCGCTCAGCTCGCGGCAGACGACGGAGCCTCGCAACTCGCCGCCGACGAGCTCCGGAAAACACTCCAATTTTTGGGGCTCATTGTCCGCGGCGAAGGGGGCTGGGCCGAATGCGTCATCGTCATGGTCACGATTCGCCAAACGGTCGACGCCCTCCGTCGCTTGGTCATGCAATTCGATCTGCCGGCGGCGACGCGACGCGATCTCATCGACGCGTTGCGCGGACTGCCGGCATTCGACCAGTGCATGCAGGTTGGGATGCGAGTCGACCTCTGCATAGAACGGCTAGTCGACTTGAATCGCCTCCCCGACGACGGCGACTCGCCTCAACTCGTCGACGCGCTGCTCGAATACTATTTCTATCAGCTGAAAACTCTCGATGTGACGTTGGAGCTGTGCGACGAACCGCTGCTGGACCGCGAACTCGCAGCGCAGCGGCTTGAACTCCGACGCCGACAACTCCAGCGATTGCTCGCCGGCCACCCTCGTCCGTTCGACAAGCCGGCGACCGCGCGGCTCATGGGCGAGCAGACCGCCGAGTTTCTACGTGAGCTAACGTCCCCCGCGGCGCCTAGCTCAACTTGGTTTTCCCAGCAGGCGCGAGAGCTCTACGCATGGTTCGCTCCCGACGCCGCGCAACGCCTCGCTTACGCTTGGCCCGAGATGCTGGGCCCCCACTTCCCGTTGGAGATGTTCGGCGACGACCCGTTGGCGCAGCAGCAACGAGATTGGGTCTCCAGCGGATTGACCGGCCTGACGCGCTGGCGGATCGCACGCAGCATGCGACCGCTGACCAACAAGCGCGTGAAGCGCTATGCCCAGCGACTCCGCGCGATCCACAATCCCGTGGGGAAAGTGATCGCTCAACGCACGGTGTCGCCGCACGCTGCTCGCCAATCGGCGATTGATTGCACCGCCAGCGTCGCGCGGGCGATTGAAGGACTAAATGGCGGCTGGCGAACAAGAACTGCTTATCTTCGTCTCGCTCCGGCGGGTCGTTGACCCGCGGCTACTGGCGCTGCGCTCACGCCGTGCGATCAAAGTAAGCAAAGCTGCCTTGGACCTGCGACCACGTCATCGTCACCCGCGCGTAGTTGGCGCCCCACGGATTGAAGAGCGTGATCGTCTGCGTCTGCGCGTTGTACCCCACCACCGCGTACGCGTGCCCGCCGACGACGGCGTTCGACGCAGGCGTGCTCTTCGACGCGAACTCGATCATCTTCCCTTGGTTGAACGCCGTCACGAAGACGTTGAAGTTCGCCGCCGAACTCGTCTGCGCGAAGGCGACCGTCGCCTGGCCTGTGATGTGGCCGAGCGCGGCGTAGCAATAGCCGCCGGCGATCGCGGCGTACGAGTTCTGTCCCGAGCCCGTGAGGCCCGCCCGCTGCCAGCCCATTTCGTTAAGCTGCACATAGCCCTTCTCGGCCAGCATCGTCCAGAGCTCGTTCCCCGCGCTCGCCGCCAGCTGGCCCATGCCGGCGTAGATGAATCGCCCCGCGCCGTCGGTCGGCAGGTTCGAGTCGACCGTCACGTACGCCGTCTGCCCGCCGTTGTAGAACCGCAGCGTGTAGGTGCCGTCGCCGTTGACGATGAACATGTTCGTCACTGCGGCGGGATTCTTCAGCGCCACCTCGGCGAGCGACGCCATGAAGTAGCAATCGCCGACGGAACCTTGCTTGATGTCCTCGTAGCTAGCGCCGTTCACGAACAGCTGTCCGCCCGCCTGTTTGTACGTCCCAGACGCGAGCGGACGATCGTTGCCGAGGAACCACTTGCCAATCAACTTCTCCAACTGGGCGGAGCTGGAATTGACCGTGAGGTTGCCGAGCGCGCCGCCGAGGTATTTCGCATTGGCCGGATTGGCCGAGACGATGTAACTGGTGAGCTTGCCGACGTACTCAAGCGTGCCAAACAGCTTCGTGTTGGCGACGATGTCGCGCAGGTCGGCGAGTTCAGACGCATCGACGATGTTGCCGTCCTCCACGTTCCGCAACAGCGCGAGGGCGTCTTTGCGATCGATCACGCCATCTTGGTAGAGCGAAGCGCCGAGCGTACGAAGCGCGGCGTCGCGAATGTTGGCTTCAAACCAATTGGCCGGTTTCGGCGGGGCGGCCGTCGGCACCGCCTTGCCCGCGACCGTGGCGACGCCCGCGACCGTGACGCGAAACTGTTGATTGCTAAACAGCACGTCGCGGCCATCGGTCAGCTTGACGCGATCCGATCCGACGCCGCCGTTGACGGTCACGTCCTCGACCATCGCCTGAGCGCCGCCGTTTGCAATGCTGTTGAGAGAAACGACGTCGCTGCCGCCCAGACTGTTGACGACGATCGACTTCACGTCGGCCGCGGCCCAACTGCCGCTGACGTTCGCCACCGAGATGCGACCGCCCGTCTGCCGGAAGTTGATCGTATCGTTGCCCGCCGTGCCGGTGACGGTGAGCACGCCGGCGTTGAAGCCGGCCGTAATGGCGGCGGCCATCACTTCGCGGCGTTCGAGCGGTTCAAACTGTAACGAGCGCGGACGGGCTGCAGGCGAAGTTTTCACAGCGCGGCTTCCTGGAAGTAACTCGAAGAGAAGGGTGGAGCGAGAACCGGAAGGTTTTCGCGAGCGAGTCGATCGCAGACGAGCCACTGCGGAGGGAGCGAGGCCGCAGGCGGGAAGAGGCAGCTTGGGAAGAGGCAGGTCGAGGAGCGGCAGACCTTGAAAAGCTATCTCAGAGAATGGCCTTTGCGCGGCGCGGCCTGGGGCGATTTCGGCTGCAGCGAGCCGAAAGTTTGGCCGGTTATTTCGGTTGGGACGCGCTGTGGCGAAACGGCAACATCGCTCGCACCGCCGCGCGTTCTAGCCCCGGGCTCCGCCCGGGGGTCGGCCGCCATTCCAGTGGACGTCGCCCTACGCGCCATCATCCCCGGGCGGAGCCCGGGGCTAGGGAGGGGGTAGAAGCCCTGCCACAGGCTGCGGTCTGCACACCGTTATCGCTACCGCGATTGGACGCCCAACGCGTGCCGCTCCGGCGGGTCGTTGACCCGCGGCTACTTCGCTACAGCCCGCACTGCTTCGAGGTGTTCCGCCAGAAACTTCTGCAGTCCGCCGCGCGTGAGGTCTTCCGGCGTGATGAACCGCAGCTTCACCGCGTCATACCCCTCGCTCCCCGGTTGAATGAGTTGCTTCACGCCGATCTCCGCCACGCGGCCCGTCGCAAACGCCCCCGCGGGGCCGTGCAGCGACACGTCCACGCCGACCGTCCGCTTGGTTTGCACCGTCGCCCACGGAATCCGCTGCCCTGGAATCATCAGGTGCACCACCTGCTGATTGTTCCACAAGAACTGCGGCCCCGCCTTCGCATCGCCATTCGGACTGGTCGCTTCAGCGGCCAGTCCTGCGGCGGCGGTCGACTCCAACAGCTCAAGCAGCTCCTCGAGCGTCTCCTGCGGCCAAGCCACCTTCTTCCCCGGCGGGAAGCCCTTGCGCGCGAGGTGCCACTTCTTGCCGAGCACCTTCCACGGCATCACGTCTTCGGGATTCTTCCCGACGCGCTCGGTGAACTTCTTGAATCCTTCGACGGCGAGTTCCACCATCGACCAAAACGCCGGCGTGTTGAGCTCGTCCCACCCGTGGGCGAAGACCTGCACCTCTTGGAACGGACCGCGGAGGTTCTTGCACTTTACCCGCGGGCCGTTGCCGTAGGTTTCGATCTCGGCGAGATCGTTGAACGGCGGCAGGTTGAGCTCCGCCGTGAGTCGCTCGGCGTTGAACGTCCGCTTCGCGGTGCGGAACTTCAGCTTGAGCACCCACGGCTCGCCAGTGATCGCGTGGAAGAACCAACCGTCCGACTTCTTTTGGCCGTTGATCTCGACGATCGTGCGATGCGACCAATCTGTCGGCAGGAACGATTCGCTCAGCTGGTGCACCCGCTCGTCGATCGCGGCGAGAATCCGCCCGTCCCACCGCACCGGATCGCCGCTGCGCGACACGCGGTCCTCGACGTGCCACTTCCGGCCATCGAGCTCCCACGGCATTTTTACTTCCTTGCCGAGGTCGTTGATATCGAGGTCGCCGTGCCGCTTCGCTTCCGCCGCGGCAAAGTCGTACGGCTTGCGTTCGACATGCGGCCCTTCGGCGAGGACGGGAACCAGTGCAAACGCCGTGTGCGACGGGAATCCGGCCGGCGGATTGCTGAGGCCCGGTCCCTTCGCTGCGGGTTTCTTCTTCGCCTTCGACGTTCCGCCTTCAGCCGCCTGCATCTGCTCGACCAACTGCTCCGGCGTCCCCTGGCCAACGACGCTGCCGCCACCGGCGCCCGCTTCGGGGCCAATGTCGATCAGCCAATCGCACTGCTTGATGACGTCGAGGTTGTGCTCGATCACCAGCACCGTGTTGCCGAGGTCGACGAGCCGATGAAGCACGTCGAGCAGCTTCGCGATATCGTCGAAGTGAAGACCGGTCGTCGGTTCGTCGAGAATGTAGAGCGTGCGTCCCGTATCAGGCCGCGCGAGTTCGGCAGCCAGCTTCACGCGCTGCGCCTCGCCGCCCGACAGCGTCGCGGCGCTCTGGCCGAGCGCGACGTAATCGAGACCGACGTCGCAGAGCGTTTGCAGGATTTTGCGAACCTTCGGAATGTTCTCGAACAGTTCGCGAGCTTCGCCGCACGACATTTCTAGCACGTCGGCGATCGAGCGGCCGCGATACTTCACGTCGAGCGTTTCACGGTTATAGCGATGCCCCTGGCACGTATCGCAGTCGACCCACACGTCGGGTAGGAAGTGCATCTCGATGCACTTCTGGCCGGCGCCCTCGCAGTCGTCGCAGCGACCGCCGGGGACGTTGAAACTAAACCGCCGCGCCGCGTAGCCGCGGACCTTCGCCTCGGGGAGCTGCGCGAACAACTCGCGAATGAGGTCGAACACGCCGGTGTACGTGGCAGGGTTCGACGACGGCGTGTTGCCAAGCGGCCGTTGATCGACGCGGATTACCTTGTCGATCTGCTCGACGCCGGCGATGCCGTCGTGGTTGCCCGGAACCGTCTTCGCACGGTGAAGCTGGCGAGCGAGCTGGTTGTAGAGCACGTCTTCGACCAACGAGCTCTTGCCGCTCCCCGAAACGCCCGTCACCGCGGTGAGCGTGCCGAGCGGGATCGTGACGTTGACACCCTTCAAGTTGTTGTGGCGGGCGTTGATGATCCGCAGCGACGACGATGGGAACGTCGACGGCGGCAGTGCGGAGGCCTTCGCCTTCGACTTGGCCGCGGGCTTCGACTTCTTGCCATCAGCGGCAGGATCTTCGCTGAGGACGCGCCGGTTCTTGATCACCGGGATCGCCTTCTTACCGCTGAGGTACGGGCCGGTGACGCTGCCCCGTTTCTTGCTCACCTCTTCCGGCGTGCCGCGGGCGACGATGTCGCCGCCCAGTTTCCCTGCCGCGGGCCCGAAGTCGAGCAGCCCGTCGGCGCCGGCGATCACGTCGCGATCATGCTCGACCACGAGCAGCGTGTTGCCGAGATCGCGGAGTTTGTGCAGCGCTCCGACCAATCGCGTGTTGTCGCGCGGATGGAGACCGATCGTCGGTTCGTCGAGCACGTAGAGCACGCCGCAGAGACCGCTGCCGACTTGGCTCGCCAAGCGAATCCGCTGCGACTCGCCGCCCGAGAGCGTCGGCGCCGAGCGGCCGATGGTGAGGTACTCGAGCCCGACGTCGCAGAGGAACGTCAGCCGGTTGCGAATCTCGCGCACCAACTCGCCGGCGATTTTCTTCTGCGGAGCGGGGAGCTTCCACTTGTCGACCGTCGGCAGCAACTCGCCGAGCGGCAGGCGGCAATATTCGTCGATCGTGCGCGTTTGAAAACGCACCGCCGCCGAATCGTCGCGCAAGCGGCTGCCGCCGCACTGGCTGCATTCGATTTCGTCGACCAGATGTTCGAGGCGGCCGCGCAGGCGCGGCGACAAACGCGACGCTTCCTCAAGCGCCGGGTACAACCCTTTGTATTGGAAACGAAATGCAGAAAGCCGCGACCGGTGGTCGCGGTCTTCGGAGACGGCGGAACCGCGACCACCGGTCGCGGCTTTTTGAACGGCGTTTTGGGGAACGACCTCAATCCACTCCTCCCCGGTGCCGTACATCACCAACCGGCGATTGCGCGGCGACAACTTGTCAAACGGCACGTCGATCGGAATGCCAAACCGGTCGCGCAGCGCGCCGAGCATCGCGGCGAACAGCGGCTGCTTCACGTTCGGCCAGACGAGGATCGCCCCTTCGGCGAGACTCATCGACATGCTGCGGAAGAGCGACGCCGGGTTGGCGCCGACTTCGGTGCCGAGTCCTTCGCACGCCCCGCACCAGCCGAGCGAGCTATTGAACGAGAAGTGATGCGGCGACAGCGCCTCGAAGCTCCGATTGCACTGCGTGCAGACGAGGTGCTGGCTGTGAACCTTCACCGGCCAGCGCGTCTCGGTCTGCTTGTCGTCGACGATCGCGAGGTGCAGCACGCCGCGGCCGAGCGAGAGGGCGCTCTCAATACTGTCGGCCAGCCGTCCGCGGCCTTCCTTACGGATCGTGATGCGGTCGACGATCACCTCGACGTCGTGCTTGCGGCGGCGATCGACGGCCGGCATGGCGTCGAGTTCGAAGGTTTGGCCGTCAACGCGGACGCGCAGGTAGCCGTCACCCTTGAGCTTCGCCCACAGTTGCTCGTACTGCTCGCCCTGTGCGAGCGTGAGGGGGGCCATCAAGTAGGCCTTGGTTCCCTCGGGCTCGCTGAGCACGGCGGTGATGATTTCGTCGGGCGACTGTGTGCCGATCGGAATGTCGCAGTCGGGGCAGTGCATCTGGCCCAAGCGCGACAACAGAATACGGAAGTAGTCGTAGATCTCGGTGACCGTGCCGACTGTCGACCGCGGCGTGTGGCCAGTGGTGCGCTGCTCGATCGCGATCGCCGGCGAGAGACCTTCAATATGTTCGACGGCTGGCTTCTGCAGTTGGCCGATGAACTGCCGGGCGTAGCTCGACAAACTCTCGACGTAACGACGCTGCCCTTCGGCATAGATCGTGTCCATCGCCAGCGAGGTCTTGCCGCTGCCGCTCGGGCCGCAGCAGACGGTCATTTCATCGCGCGGCACGGAGACGTCGACGTTACGGAGGTTGTGCTGCCGAGCGCCACGGACGGTGATGTGCGTCGCTTGCGGGACGGGGACGCGTTTTGAGTTCGCAGCCTGTTGGGCGGCGATTGATTTAGGCGTCTTCACGCCGAGGTACGGGGCAAGCGAGAGGCCGGTGTGCGAAGGAAGGAGCGCGTCGGCCGATGGAATCGAGGGGGTTAACCCCTCGGCTCGCTTGGAAGGATTCTGCTGCTCGGCTTTGATGGCGTGGTCGACCATTTGCTCGGGCGTCCCCGCCATGACGACGCGGCCGCCTGCCTTGCCACCCTCGGGGCCGATCTCGATCACCCAGTCGGCGGTCTTAATGACGTCGAGATTGTGCTCGACCACGAGCACCGTGTTGCCGACGTCGACGAAGTCGTGCAGCACTTTTAGCAGCAGTTCGATGTCGGCGAAGTGGAGGCCGGTGGTCGGCTCGTCGAGCAGGTACATCGTCCGGCCGGTCGACTTTTTCACCAACTCACGGGCGAGCTTGATACGCTGCGCCTCGCCGCCAGACAGGGTAGGGGAGGGCTGCCCCAGCTTCATGTAATCGAGGCCGACCGCGTGAAGCGTTGCGAGCCGATCGTACACCGCCGGCACGTTTTCGAAGTGCTCCATCGCCTGCTGGATGTCCATCTCCAACACTTCGGCGATCGACTTCCCTTTGAACAGCACCTGCAGCGTTTCGTGGTTGAACCGATGCCCCTGGCAGACCTGGCAAGTGATCCAGACGTCGGCGAGGAAATCCATCTCGAGCTTGTTCGAGCCGTTGCCGCTGCACGCTTCGCAGCGACCGCCGACGACGTTGAAGCTGAACCGCCCCGGCTTGTAACCGCGTCGTTTCGACTCGGAGAGCTGCGCGTAGAGATCGCGGATCTCGTCGAACACCTTGATGTAGGTCGCCGGGTTCGAGCGCGGCGTCCGGCCGATTGGCGTCTGGTCGATCGCGATCAGCTTGTCGAGCTGTTCGATGCCTTCGATCCGATCATGCTCGCCAGGCGTTCCTTTGCCTCCCATAAGATCGCGGAGCAGCGACTCGCTGACGATGTCGTTCACCAGCGAGCTCTTGCCGCTGCCGCTGACGCCGGTGACGCAAACGAACTTGCCGAGCGGAATCTCGACATCGACGTTTTTCAGATTGTTGTGGCGGGCGCCGACGATGCGGATCGTCGGGAACTCGTTCGGCTCCAACTCCGGCGCTGCGGGAACCGGGCCGCGGAAGCGCGTCGGCGTCGTCGGTCGGAACGGCGTGACGCGGCGTTCCTTGGGGACTTCAATCTTCCGCGCGCCACTGAGATACGCGCCGGTGACGCTCTCCTTCGACTTCTCGACGTCCTTCGCCTTGCCAATGCCGACGACCTTACCGCCGCGCACGCCGGGGCCGGGGCCGAAGTCGATAATGTGGTCGGCCGCCCGCATCGTATCTTCGTCATGTTCGACGACGACCACCGTATTGCCGAGATCACGCAGCCGTTCGAGTGTCGCCAGCAGGCGATCGTTATCGCGCGGGTGGAGGCCGATCGACGGCTCGTCGAGGATATACAGCACGCCAACAAGCCCGCAGCCGACTTGCCCGGCGAGCCGAATCCGCTGCGATTCACCGCCTGAAAGCGTCGGCGCCGTGCGGTCGAGGCTGAGGTACTCGAGGCCGACGTTCGTGAGGAACCCGAGCCGACCGCGGATCTCCTTGAGCGCCTCCTCGGCAATTTGCTGCTGCGTGTTGTCGAGAATCAGACCGCTGAAGAACTTCTCGACTTCCGAAATCGGCATGTGGCAGAGGTCAGGGAGCGTCAGCGTCGGCGCATCGGCGAACGCTTCGTCCGCCGTCGTGATCCGCACCGCGCACGCCTGGGCGTTGAGCCGCTTGCCATGGCAATCGGGGCAGCGGATGACGTTCATGAACTGTTCAAGCTTCGCGATCAGCGACTTGCTCTTCGCCGTGCGGTACTTTTCGAGCAGTTCAGGGATGACGCCGTCGAACGTACCGCCGTACTTCTGCGACGCCTTGCCGTTGCGCCACGTGTAGGTGATGTGCTCGCTGCCGGTCCCCCACAGCCAAATGCGGCGTTCTTCGTCGCTCAAGTCATTCCAAGAAGTTTCGAGCAGATAGTTGTCGCCGAGCGAGAGCTTGCGATCCATCGTGTCGGCGACGCCGGCGTAGATGTGCCGCTTCCAGCGGCCGAGATCTTTCCATGAGCCGATCAGCTCGATCGCTCCGCCGCCAAACGACAGCGAAGGATCGGGAACGAGCTTCTCGGGATCGAAGCTGAACATCTCGCCCAACCCGTCGCACGAGAGACACATCCCCTGCGGACTGTTGAAGCTGAAGAGCTGCGGCGTCGGCGGTTGGAAGCTGATGCCGCACGAGTTGCAGGCGTAGTCGGCGCTGAGGGTGATGTCGCCCGGCTGGCCGTGTCCTTTGTGACGCCCACGAACGGCGGGAGCGGCGGCTTCGGGAGCTTCTTCTTCGTCCCCCTCTTCCTCAGCGGCAGGCGCCGCCTTCTTACGGCCGCGCGCCTTTGGCGCCTTGGGCTCGTCCTCGTCATCGCCAGCCGCGAGTTCAGCGCGATCTTCGTCATCGAGTTCGAGCGATGGTTGAGCCGCATCGACTTCGGGCGTCACGATGAGGTTGCCGTCGCCCAGCTTGAGCGCGAGTTCCACCGCCTCGGCCAGCCGCGTCCGAATCGTCGGACCCGCGACGAGGCGGTCGATCACCACCTCGATATCGTGCCGCATCTGCCGATCGAGCGATTGCGATTCGTTCAGCAGCACCACCCGGCCGTCGACCCGCGCGCGGACGTAGCCCTGCTTCTGCAGATCTTCGAACAGGTCTTTGAACTCGCCCTTCTGCCGGCGGACCACCGGGGCGAGGACCATGAACTTCGTCTTCGCCGGCAATTGCTCGATCCGCCCGATGATCGCCTCGCGGCTTTGGGCAGTGATTACTTTGCCGCACTGGGGGCAGTGCCCCTGGCCGACGCGGGCGTACAGCACCCGCAAAAAGTCGTAAATCTCGGTGATCGTGCCGACGGTCGAGCGGGGATTGTTGCCGGAGGACTTCTGCGAAATCGAGATCGAGGGGCTCAGGCCGCTGATGTGGTCGACGTCGGGCTTGGGCATTTGGCCCAGGAATTGGCGGGCAAACGTCGACAGGCTTTCGACGTACCGCCGCTGCCCCTCGGCGAAGAGGGTGTCGAACGCCAACGAGCTTTTACCGCTCCCCGAGACGCCGGTGAGGCAGATCAGCTGGTTGCGGGGGAGGGTGACGTCGACGCTCCGCAAGTTGTGCTCGCGAGCGCCTTTGATAATGATGTCGGAGGCAGGCATGCGGGGAGTTCGGCTGGAGGCTGCAGATCGCCAAGAGGTGCGTCCTGCGTTAGCCCCGACCAAGCTTGGTCGAGGCTGAGCTTCGTGTTGTCAATTTTTGCAAGCAAATCGAATCCCGTATTGTACGCCCGTCCAGCAAGAATCCAACGGCACAGTTTTCAGGCCGCCGCCAACGCCCACCACTCCGCACGGAGCCGACTCCCGATGCCTACGATTTCCCGCACGCCGCTGCTCGGCCTGATGTGTCTCGCTCTCGGCGCCAGCATCGCCGCCCCCGCCCGCGCCAAGGAGCCGAAGCCCTGCAAACCAGAAGTCTGGGCCGACGCGATCGCTAAGTTCGAAGAGGAGGATAAGAAGATGCCGCCCCCCAAGCAGGGCGTTTTGTTTCTCGGCTCCAGCAGCATCCGGCTGTGGGACGTGAAGAAATCATTTCCCGACATGCTCACGGTGAACCGCGGTTTCGGCGGTTCGCAAATTTGCGACTCGACCCACTACGCCGATCGAATCGTCAACATCCACGAACCGCGGGTCGTCGTTTTCTACGCCGGCGACAACGACATCGCCGGCGGTAAGAGCCCCGAGCAGGTCCGCAACGACTTCCACGACTTTGTTGAAAAGGTCCGCGGCCCGCAGCCCGACTTGCCGATTATTTTCCTCGCGATCAAACCGAGCATCGCCCGCTGGAAACTGGCCGACAAGATCAAAGAAGCGAACCAACTCATCAAGGACGACCTCGAAGAACTCGGCAACATCACCTACGTCGACGTCTGGCCGGGGATGCTCGACGAGAAGGGCGAACCACGGAAAGAGTTGTTCGCCGACGACGGGCTGCACATGAACGAGAAGGGCTACGAAGTCTGGACGGAATTGGTGACGCCGCTGGTGGAGAAGAAATGACGAATGACGAAATACGAATGACGAATGACGAATTGAAACGCCGCGCGTCCACGCCTTACGGTCTTTCATTCGTCATTCGCCATTCTGGTTTCGTCATTTCTTTCAACAATCGCGTCCCACTGCTATGACCGTCGCTTGGCCAGATTACGAACTGCTCGACTTCGGCGACGGTCGCAAGCTGGAGCGGTTTGGCGAGTGGACGCTCGATCGCCCTTGTCCGACGGCGGTTGGCCTCGCTAATGCGAAGCCGCAGGCCTGGCGCGGCGCGATCGCACGCTTCGAAGGCGATCGCGCCGCCGACGGCGAGTGGTCGCCATCTGCAGCCAAGTGGCCGCAACGCGAAGCGACGCTCGACGTGCCGCTCGGGGCCGAGCGTTCATTCCGCATGCTGCTTGAACCGCTGCCGTCGGGGCAGATTGGCGTCTTTCCCGAACAGTTCGACAATTGGGCGTGGATCGCGTTGCGAGCGGCGGCCGCAGCAGCGCCGCTCAACGTGCTCAACCTGTTTGCCTACACCGGCGGCAGTTCGCTGGCGGCCGCGGCAGCCGGCGCGAACGTCGTGCACGTCGACGCCGCCAAGAGCGTCGTCGCCCGTGCAAGGGAAAATGCCGCGGCCTCGGGACTCGCCGAACATCCCATCCGCTGGATCGTCGAAGACGCCGTGAAATTCTGCCGCCGCGAAGTGAAACGAGGCAACCGCTACGACGCGATCATCCTCGACCCGCCGACCTACGGCCACGGCCCCAAAGGCGAGGAGTGGAACGTCAAACGCGACCTACTGCCGCTCTTGGAACTTTGCGGCGAGCTGACCGACCGTCGACCGAAATTCTTGCTCCTCACCTGCCACTCGCCCGGCATCGGTCGAGCAGAACTCTCCGCGTACCTGAGCGAAGGGATCTTCGGCGCCTGCGGCCAACCGCCCCGCACGCTCGAACTCTCGCTCCAAACCGCCGACAACCGCCGCCTCCCCAGCGGCATCGCCGCCCGCTGGCCGGGGTGAACTTAACCGATCCTGCAACTGTCTGCTGCAGTATGAAATCACACAGTCACCCAAGCCATATTCTCCGAGTCTCACCGAGCAATGGGCTGGATATCTCGCTTCCAATCGAAGTGATGAGGTATCTTCAAGTCCACGAAGGCGAGTACGTCACTATTGAGGTAGTTGACCAAGCCCTGCAGATCGTCCGAACCGATGAAGAGCTGCAGAATCAGCTGGCAATTGCTCATCAAGTCATGGTCGACAACCACGAAGTGCTGAAACGATTGGCTGATTCTTGAGCATGCCTCCGCAACACATCACCAGCCGCCAAAACGCCCGCGTGAAAGAAGCCGCCAAGCTGCGCCTCGCGCGGCAACGGCAACAGCAAGGGCGGTTCGTCATCGACGGCTCGCGCGAACTGCTGCGAGCGATCAGCTCCGGCATCGAGATCGTCGAAGCCTTTATTTCCGAATCCCGCTGCCGCGACGCCGAGACGCAGCAAGCTGCGGAAGCCGTCAGCAACTCGCCCGCCGCCGTGGCGACGGTCACGGAAGAAGTCTTTGAAAAGCTCTGCTTCGGGGAGCGCACCGGCGGGGTGCTCGCCATCGCCCGCACGCCGGTGCGAACACTGGCCGCGCTCAAGCTGCCGGCCACGCCGCTTGTCGCGATCATCGAAGGGGTCGAGAAGCCGGGCAACGTCGGCGCCATCCTCCGCAGCGCCGACGGGGCAGGGGTCGACGCCGTGGTGATCGCCGATCCGCGGACCGATCTCTTCAACCCGAACGCGATCCGCGCGAGCCTCGGGACGATCTTCGATCCGAACGTCTGCACAGCGACGAGTGCGGAGACCCAAGCTTGGCTGCGCGGCTTGCAAATTCCTGCCTTCGCCGCGCGGCCCGATGCGACGCAGCTTTACACGGACGTCGATTACCGCGGCGGCGCGGCGATCGTGCTGGGAAGCGAGGCCGAAGGGCTCACCGACGCCTGGAGCGGCGATGCGGTGACGGCGATTGGGCTGCCGATGCGCGGGATTGCCGACAGCCTGAATGTGTCGGCGACGGCCGTCGTGCTGTTCTACGAAGCGCAACGGCAGCGCGGGTTTCCCCCCGGTCACTGACCGGGGGCTAATGAAACATTCAACGGCAATCGCAACTACGCCGCTGTGCTCGCGAGCTTCGTGAACAGCTCGCCGCCCGTCTTATTGATCTCGCGAACCGGCTCCCAATCCTTTTTGTACTCCACCGGCGCGAACTTCACGCTCCCCGACTTGCCTGGGCCCGCTTCAAGACCGGTTCCCTTCCAGTCGAACGTCTTAAACGTTTCGACGATGCCGTCGCGCAGCTCCGGCTTCAAGTTGTACGCATAGCCGAGGACGCCCGGCGGGTAGGGCTTTGATTCGTAAATCACCTTCACGTCGCTCTCGGCGATGTCGCCGTTGGCGATCATGCGAGCGAGAATGTCGCTCGCCACCGCAGCGGCGGCGAACTTCTTCTCGGCGATGCCCTTGATCGAATTCTCGTGCCCGTACGAGAAACCCCAGCTGTAGTCGCGCTCCGGCTGCAGGTCGTGTTCGTTCATCAGCATCACCAGGGCGGCCGTGCAACCGCTGTTCGAACGGGGCCGCACGAACGTCATCCGCTTCCCTTCCAAATCTTCCGGCTTCGCGATGTCGCTGTCGGCGGGGACGATGATCTTCATCGTGTAGCTAAAGTTGCCGTCGGCGTCGGCAAAGCACGCGGCGGGGACGAAGCCCGCCTCATTGACCGCCTCAGGCGTTTCGCCGGTGGCAAACGCCGTCACTTGCAGTTCACCATTCTGCAGGGCCCGCATTTGTTCGTTGACGTCGGCGTAGGTGACAAGCTTCACCGGCTTGCCAAGCTTCTCCGACAATGCGGCGATGAATTCTTTCCAAGTCGTCGCTTCATCCTCGGTATCGCTGGAGGCGACGTACGAGAAGTTAATTGTCTCAGGATCGAGGAGTTCCTTTTCATCCTTCGGCGGATCGGCGACGAGATCGTTGTCAGCGTCGGCGTACTTCGCGTTCAGCTTTTCCGACGCGGCAACGTCCGACAGTAGCCGCGACGCCATCGTCCGCTCAAGGTGAGCCTGAGCGCTGTTCTCGAGGTTGCCGCTGTACATGCGGGCGGCCCAACCGATGAGGGCCAACGGCACGACGAGCAGCAGCACGCGACCGAAGGAGAAGGAACCGTCAGCGGATGCGTCGGACATGGGAGAACCTGCGGGAAGGCGGGGAGGGTGCACGGCGCGGGAAATTAGGGGACCGGAGGGGTGAGCCCTCCGGCTCGCCGGTTGCTGGTTTGGGTCAGCATACCACTCGCGCGGGTGAATTCAACAAAAATGCCTGCGGCGTGAAGATGCCGCGAAGGCCGTGAAGTCAGCCCTACATTTCCAACTGCCGGGCCGCCGTCAGCGTGTTCACCAACAGCATCACGCGAGTGAGCGGACCAATGCCGCCCGGCACTGGCGTGATACGCCCCGCCACCGGCAATGCCGCCTCGAAATCAACGTCGCCCACCAACCCCGCGTCGGTCCGGTTGATGCCGACGTCGATCACCGTCGCCCCGGGGCGAATCATGTCGGCGGTGATGAACTTCGGCTTGCCGATCGCCGCCACCAGAATGTCGGCTTGCCGGGTGAACGCCCCCAAATCGGGGGTACGGCTGTGGCAGAGCGTCACCGTCGCGTCGGCGCCTTCGCCGCGCTGCCCGAGCATGATCGCCAGCGGCTTGCCGACAATGTCGCTCCGCCCCACGACCACCACATGCTTGCCGGCGATCGGCACGTTGTTGCGAACCAGAATCTGTTGCACCGCCGAAGGAGTGCACGGCAAAAACCGCGGCTGTCCCTGCACGACGAGCCCGACGTTCTCGGGGTGAAAGGCGTCGACGTCTTTGTTCGCACTGACCGCTTCGAGGATCACGCGGGTGTCGATCTGCGGCGGCAGCGGCAGTTGCACGAGAATTCCGTGGACGGTCTCGTCGCGATTGAGCTTCGCGATGAGATTCAGCAGCTCTTCCTGCGTCGCGTCGGCGCCGAGCCGGTGAAGCGAGCTTTGGATCCCCACCTCTTCGCAGTCGCGGCGCTTGTTCCGCACATAGACCTGACTGGCCGCGTCCTCGCCGACGAGCACCGCCGCCAGCGCCGGCACGACGCCATTGTTCTCGATGAAGTCGGCGACCTCGGCAGTCAGCTCACGACGAATCTGGCGGGCGAGAGCATTGCCATCAAGCAGTTGGGCAGGCATCGGCGAGGCGTCGGGGTTCAGGTGTCAGGGTTCAGCAAATGCGTCGCATTCGCCAGCGAGCCGAGGGGTTTATCCCCTCGGACCTTCCGCCGATTGTACCCCTCACCCCACGCAAGCGTCAGGCGCTCGCCACCAGCCATTTCACCCCAGCCGCCTGCTCGATCCACAGCAGAATCTGGAGCAGTAGCGCCGCCAACACGGCGGCTACAGCATCGTCGGCGACGATCCCAAATCCGCCCGGCAGCCGCTCCGCCACCCGCACGAGCCCCGGCTTCCAGATATCGCAGATCCGGAACAGCACGTAGCCGGTCAACAAAATCGCCCAGTTCATTTCCGGGGCGACGAGGTACACGATCGGCAGGACGACGATCTCATCGAGAACAATGGCTCCCGGATCGCTGCCGCCGCCGAGGGCCCGAGCCGCGACGCCGCAGATCCAGACGGCGGCGATCAGCAGCATGACAATGACGCCGATCTGGGCGCCCAGATCGCTGATTTGGGCGACCGCGGCCCCCACGCCCAGCCCCCAGAGCCCCGCAATTGTCCCCGGGGCGGGGGTCACGAGCCCCAGCCCTAGTCCTGTGGCTAGCCAAACCGCCAGCCGCTCTCCGAGCGAACCTGTGGGCTCATCGTGCGTGTCATCTGCTTGCATGGCTCGCATCGTACGGCGAAGCAGGCCGGGGCGACAAGCGGCGGCCAACGGTGTCGGGGGCCTTTCGCCACTCGCGATTCCTGCGGCAGAGGCAGGTTTCCAGCGACGAAAGGCCTCCGACGCCTTCGGCCGATCCCCCCGAACGATATGGCCCGCCATTCCGTCGACAGGTATGATGAGTGTTCGAGTCAAATCTACCTACCTAGGCAATCTACGCAGGCCGCCCTCCCACCTGGCAGGCCGTAAGCACACGGGATCATGAGCGACGCCCCCACCAAAGAAGAGAAGTTGAGCCCCGTCGAAGGGTTCAAGATCGAAAGCGATTACCTGCGGGGCCCGATCCCGACCGAACTCGTCGATGAAAACGACTTCTTCGGCAAGGAGAGTATCCAGCTCCTCAAGCACCACGGCACCTACCAGCAAGACAACCGCGACGACCGCGGCAACGGCAAGACCTATAGCTTCATGGTCCGCTCCGCCATTCCGGGCGGCAAGCTGACCAGCAATCAGATGCTGGCCGAGATCGATCTTTGCGACGAGGTCGGCAACACCACGCTCCGCATCACCACCCGCCAGGGCCTGCAGCACCACGGCATTCTCAAGTCGGACCTGCAGCGGACGATCAACCGGATCAACGAGATCCAGCTCACGACGCTGGCCGCGTGCGGCGACGTCGTGCGCAACATCATGTGCTCGCCATGCCCTTACCATGGCGACGCCGTCTACAACCAACTACAGGCGTTCACCGACGAACTCGTCACCCACATGCGTCCGCGCACCCGCGCGTACCATGAGCTGTGGCTGATCGACGAAGAGACCCGCGAACGGCAACTCGTCGGCGGCGGCAAGATTGAGGGGGACGAAGTCGAACCCCTCTACGGCCCCACCTATTTGCCGCGCAAGTTCAAGATCGGCATTGGTCTGCCGGCCGACAACATCGTTGATCTTTACTCCCAAGATCTCGGCCTGATGGCGATCGCCGAGAATTGGCACGTCTCTGGCTTCAACGTCCTGGTCGGCGGCGGCTTTGGCGTCACCCCTAGCGCGGCGAAAACCTTCCCCGCGCTAGCCCAACCCCTCTGCTACATCCCGCTGGCGCACGCGATCGAAGTCACCAAGGCGGTCATCAAGGTCCAACGCGACTTCGGCAACCGCTCCGACCGCAAGGTCGCCCGCCTGAAGTACCTGATCCACAACTGGGGCATCGAACGCTTCAAGGAGAAGGTCGAAGAATACTACGGCGGTCCGCTCGCTCCGCCGAAGCCGGTGATCGTCACCGACCAAAACGACGGCATGGGCTGGCACGCCCAGGGCGACGGCAAGTGGTTCTACGGCCTCAACGTCGAGAACGGCCGCATCAAGGATGAAGGCTCGTTCAAGCTGAAGACCGCCCTCCGCGAAGTCTGCCGGACGATCGCCCCGCCGCTGCGGCTCACCCCGCACCAAGGCATCATCTTCTGCGACCTTAAGGAGTCGGACCATGGCCGCCTGATGGAAATCTTCCATCGCAACGGCGTCCCGACCACTGAAGAAACCAGCACGATCCGCCGCTGGTCGATGGCGTGCCCCGCGCTGCCGACGTGCGGCCTGTCGATCACCGAGAGCGAACGCGCGCTCCCCGGCATGATCGACCAAATGGAGCACAGCCTCGCCGAGCTCGGCCTGGCGGGCGAAGTCTTCACCACCCGCATGACGGGCTGCCCCAACGGTTGCGCTCGCCCCTACAACAGCGACATCGGCCTCGTCGGCAAAGCGAAGGGGAAGTACACGATCTTCCTCGGCGGCCGCAAACAGGGCGATCGACTCAGCTTCATCTACCAGGACATGGTCCCGGCCGAGGAAGTGCCGACGCGGCTGGCGAACGTCTTCCGCTACTTCCGCGACGCCCGGACTCCCGGCGAAGCGCTCGGCGACTTCTGCCATCGCATGGGGAAGGACGACCTCCTCGCCCACTGCGAACTCCCCGTCGAAGCGGCGTAAACCTAGCCCCGGGCTCCGCCCGGGGGTCGCGCACTATGCCGATGGAGCGTCGTCTCTAGTTCACGCCGACCCCCGGGCGGAGCCCGGGGCTAGAACGCGACCATGCCGCTCGCCGCGTCCCAGTGGCGATCCGCGCTGCGCCGGTCTAAACTGTGTCCGTTAACACACTCCTCTAGCTGCGAGGCGACGGACATGGCTTGGCTTTTCGAGCGGGCGATCGAGTTGGCTGCCTGGGTCGCCCTGGTGCTGGGCCTCGTCTTTCTGACGGGCGCCGTCTACTACCTGGTGCACGGCATTCGCCTCTGGAAGATCGACGGCGGCGAAGACTCGGCTGACTACTTGATGCTCTCGCTGATGAGCGCTTCGGCCTTCGTCCTCTCGATCGTCGCCATGGGCATCCTCGCCTGCATCGACCACTACGTCTTCGACGCCGACGAACGCACGACGAAGTAGTGGCATCCAAGCGAGCCGCAGGGTTCATCCCTGCGGTCTTCGGATTCATCCCGCGGTCACAGCCTCATCCCGCGCCTCAAAGGCTTCACCCCAGCCCACAACGGCAAAAGCCCCCCGCTGCACGCGCCCGTGACGCATTCACCCCAACCGCCGCGCACGCTCGTCAACAACGCCTAGAAAGCCGGTGTTTCCGCGCATTCCAGGGCCGGGGGTGTTCGCATCACAGGGTTTACGGATCAATGTGCCCCCTTTGGGGGCCCATCCCGGCATACACGGCACATCCGCTGACTCTGCGTAGAGCGAAGTCTCTAGCGGTCAGCGAAATTCTGCCAACGGCGCGACAGCAAGGGGTTAGAGTTGCTCGGATCCGATTTTGGCGTCGCACGAATCGACGCCGCCCGACAACTTTCCGCCTACCGCCCGCCACGGTTTGATCGCCACGGTCAAACTCCCGCCGAAGGATTCCCCATGAACGAATCTCCCCTGATCCATGTCGTGGACGACGACGCCACGAACATCGACTCGCTCGCCGCCCACCTCCGCTCGCTCCGCTTGGAATGCCGCGTCCACGCCTCGGCCGAAGCGCTGCTCGCCGCTTGCGTCGATCGCGCCGGCTGCATCATCGCGGGCGACGCCCTCGTCGACATGCGCGGGCTGGACCTGCAGCTCGAACTGCAACGCCGCGAGATCTCGCTGCCGCTGATCTTGATGACCGCGACTCCCCAAACCGAGTTGATCGTCACGGCGATGCGCAACGGCGCCATCGCGGTGCTCGACAAACCTTGCACCGGCGAAGCATTGTGGAAAGCCGTCGAAGCCGCCCTCGCACTCGACGCCGAACGCCGCTACCGCCGCGGCCGGCACGCCAGCATGCAAGAACGGATCGGCAGCCTCACGCCGCAAGAACGCGAAGTGATGTGGCAAATCGTCGACGGCTCGCCGAATAAGATCACCGCCCGCCGGCTCGGCGTCAGCGTCCGCACGATCGAGAACCGCCGCCGCAGCATCTTCGCGAAGCTTGGCATTCGCTCGGTGGCGGAACTCGTGACGATCGTCATGCAAACGACAACCGACGAACAACGCCCGCCGTTGAACGAAGCGATCTCGATGGGCGAACTTATGCCGCAAGCGCTGCTCTGCACGGCTGGCTAGCCCCGGGCTCCGCCCGGGGCTAGGAATACGTGAGTCGACGCGTGCGTGGCAGCGCTCCCCCCGCCATGGTAAGGTCACCTGAGCTTCACCCACTCAGGAGACCTCGCCATGCCGCGCCCCGCCATCGATCCCGCCTCGACTCGCATCGCCTGGATCGGCACCGGCGTCATGGGCTCCAGCATGTGCGGCCGGCTGATGGACGCTGGCTTCGCGGCGACGGTGCAAAACCGCAGCCGCGCCAAGACCGACGCCCTCGTCGCTCGCGGAGCCAAGTTCGCCGCCACCCCGCGAGAGGCGGCCGCCGACGCCGGCGTTATTTTCACGATGGTCGGCCATCCGCACGACGTTCACGAGGTGATCCTCGGGCCGGAGGGCGTGCTCGCCGGTTGCCGAGAAGGCGCCATCCTGGTCGACATGACCACCAGCAAACCGTCACTTGCCGAGCGGATTGCCGCCGTGGCCAGCGAGCGCGGCGTCACGTCGATCGACGCCCCCGTCTCCGGCGGCGACGTCGGCGCCCGCAACGGCACGCTCTCGATCATGATCGGCGGCGACAAGGAAGCGGTCGACGCGCTCGAACCTTGCTGGCAAGCGATGGGCAAGACGTGGATCTTGCAAGGCGGCCCCGGCGCCGGTCAGCACACGAAGATGATGAACCAAACGCTCGTCGCCGGCGGCATGATGAGCATCTGCGAAGCGTTGCTCTACGCTCACCGCGCGGGACTCGACTTGAACCGTGCCCTCGAATCAGTCGCCTCCGGCGCCGCCGGCAGTTGGGCCCTCTCGAACCTCGGCCCGCGGATCATCCGCGGCGACTTCGCCCCCGGCTTCTTCGTCGAGCATTTTCTCAAAGACCTGGCGATCGTCCTCGAAGAATCGCGCCGCATGAACCTGGCGCTCCCCGGCGTCGCGCTGGCGGAGCAGCTCTACCGCGCCGCCGCCGGGCAGGGGCACTCCCGCGACGGCACGCAATCGCTCATCCTGACGCTCGCACAGCTCAGCGGCTTCGCGTGGAAAGTGGAGAACTAAACCGCTACGCAGCCGCCACGCGACGCTTCGCGTTCCGCTGCCCGGAGCAGGCGCTCAGCAGCAACTCCGCAAAGTCTTCCGACGGCTGCAAACTGTGCCGCTGACGAATTGTCGTCGCCGCTCGGGCGCCCAGCGATTGCCATTCGTGCCGACGCTGCCACGCCCGCTCGAGCGCATCGTCAATCAACTCGAACGTCGCCGCCGGAGCCACGAATCCGCACTCGCCGTCGTCCACCAACTGCGACACGCGGCCAACGTCGGTGACGATCGGCATCCGCCCGCACAGCATCGCCTCGATCATCGCCAGCGCGTTCCCTTCGAACCGCGACGGCAGCACGAGGGCGTGGTGATCGCGCCAAATCTTCTCGATCCCTTCAGTAAATCCATGGACGAAGAACTGCTTCTGCTGCCCGTGAAGCGAAATCAGCTCCTTCGCTTGTTGGGCGCTGCCGCCGTCGCTCCCCCAGAGGTGAACTTCGACGGGTCGGCTCCGCCACTTCGGTTGCCGCATCACCCGCAATAGCAGGTCTTGGGCCTTTGACTGAAAGTGCACCCGCGCCACGCAGGCCAGCTTCCACGACTTGTCGCAGCTTGGCCACGCCGGCGCCGCGTCGAGCGACACCTGGAATGGATTGTCCACGATCTCCGACTCCGGCAAATCAACCGCCAGGTTCGTTTCAACGATCGCCTGATTCTGCTGCGAGACGAAGTAGCAACGATCGGCCCCAGCATACGCTTCGCGCTCCACTGTTACCCGCTGCCCTTCGATCCAGTGATAGGGGCTGGCCGACTGCACCAAGATGCCGTACGGAATTCCCAACTCTCGCAGCGTCGGCGTGATCGCCGTTTCATCCGTGTGGAAGCCAACCGAAATCAGCACGAAGTCAGGGCGCGATTGCTTAAGCCAATCCTTCCCCGGCGACTGCCCCAGGTGCAACGCCTTCATCACCTTTCGCACCGCGCGGCCGACGCGGACGCTGCTGCGCAGATGAACCGCGGCGCCCGCCTCCTCCAGCGCCGTCAACTGCTTAACGACTTGCTTACGTCGCCGCTTGTAGTTGACGCAAACGTCGTGGCCTTGTCGCAGCAAGTGGTGAGCGGCGCGGCTCCAGAGCTCTTCGCTCCCGCCCCACGGCATGCCGCTCATCGTTGAATAAAATCCGATCCGCATCGTGGCCTTCCTTAGCCGGAACGCGAGGACGACGAAAGGATCGCCGCTGTGGTTGGAAGCGAGGGCGCAGACATTGTCGTCGGCACGCATCGCTCCCAGTTCGGTGACATTTTGGTAAGCTCGACCGCCCCTTCCATGTGGCAACCCGAGCAGGCGGCAGGATAGTAACAGTCCGGAAACAATGCGAGCAACGCCAAAAACGCCTCGGACAAACGGGCCCTTTCATCGACAATCCCGCGCTATCGCCCCATAAAAGCCACCGGCTCCGCCGGTGGACGAAGTGCTAGCAACTTTATCTAAATACTTTGTGGGAGGGGTCTCTGACCCCGAAGCAGCTTTGCGTGACCACAACAGCTTGTGGTTGTGACCGGAATCGGCGTCGGAGACGCCTCCCACAAACCATTCATTAGGCAGAGCGTGTGCCACTCGTTTCGCGACAAACTCTTAGGCCGTCCCAACCCCGCACTTGTCTCGCTAGCACTCGCCGAATCGACTTCTCCGAATCGTGGCCCGTTGCTATAAGTTCCGCCCCCTCGTGCCGGCCTGACTCTGCCGGCCGCAATCTGCGAGCCCCGCGACCGCGTGAAGTGCAGTGATGAAGGCTGGTTTTGATTACTTAATCGTCGGCGCCGGCATGTACGGCAGCGTCTTTGCCCGCACCGTCGCCGAAGCGGGTCGCCGCGCCTTGGTCGTCGACCGCCGCCCCCACATCGCCGGCAACTGCTTCAGCGAACCGGTCGACGGCGTCGAAGTCCACCGCTACGGCCCCCACATTTTCCACACCCGCGACGCGCAGGTTTGGGACTTCGTCAATCGCTTCGCCGAGTTCAACCGCTACCGCCATCGCGGCGTCGTTCGGCAAGGGAACCAGCTCTACTCGTTCCCCATCAATCTCGCGACGCTGCAGCAAGTCTGGGGCGTCACCACTCCGCTTGAAGCCCGCCGCCGGCTCGAAACCGTCCAACAATCTGGCTCGCACGACAGTTTTGAAACCTGGATCGTCGGCGAAGTCGGCCGCGAACTGTACGAGCGCTTCTTCCAAGGTTACACGACCAAGCTATGGGGCCGCGATCCGAGCGAACTTCCCGCCTCGGCAATCAAACGGCCGCTCGTCCGCCTCACTTGGGACGACAGCTTCTTCGAAGACGAGTACCAAGGCATCCCCGTCGACGGTTACGCCCGGCTGTTCGAGAACATGCTCGACCACCCGAATATCAAGGTCCAAACGAACGTCGACTTCTTCGGCAATCGTCAAGAACTCGAAGCTGCCGCAACGTCCGTCGTCTTCACCGGCAAGATCGACGAGTTTTTCGACTATCGCTTCGGCGAACTCGAATACCGCTCGCTGCGTTTCCAAACGACCCGCGCGACCGGGGACTTCCAAGGCGCCGCGGTCGTCAACTACGCCGACGTCAACATCCCCTATACTCGCGTCATCGAGCACAAGCATTTCGCGATGCGCGAGAGCGAGCGGACCGTCGTCACCTACGAGTATCCGCAGGCCTACCAGCAGGGGCGCGAGGCGTCGTACCCCGTCCGCGATTGGCGGAGCGTGCAAATCTACCAGCGCTATCGTCGCTTGGCAGACGAAACCTCGACCATCATCGGCGGTCGGCTCGGCTCTTATCGATACTTCGATATGGATCAAACGATCATCCAGGCCCTCGCCGCCGCTGAGCGGGAATTGGGGCGATCGCTGCCGATCGCTAAGGCAGCGTAGGTTTATGGGAGGCGTCTCCGACGCCGATTCCGCTCACCACTTCCATGTCGGCTCTCCCTCTACGCTTCATCGGCGTCGGAGACGCCTCCCACAGATCGACTTGAGTGCTAGCAAGCCGCTGCGCGCATTGGGGTTTGCGGCAAATCGCCGATCGCTTACAAAAGTGACTTCGATGGCCACTTTTGACATTCGCCGCCCAGTCGTCGCGATCGTCCCCATGCAGCATGTCTCGACGCACCTCGCTCGCTTTGTCGCCGCCATTTGCTGGCTGATGCTCTGCTGCGCGCTCCCCGCGGCGGCCGAAGAATCGAAAACGGTCGATCCGTTCCTGCAAGCAGCGCAGTGGGCCGAAGAAGTTCCCGCCAACGAAGAATTCAGCGACGACTCAAACGCCGACCCTGCGCTCGAATGCACCGACGCCGTCGACTGCGGCGACGAAATCGGCCTAGCAGCGCTCATCGAACCCAATCGCCTCCAATGCCGTCGCTGGGCGGTGCTCGTCGATTTCCCCATCCTGCTGCCATATCTCGACTCGCGCGTCGTGACGACGCCCAAAGAGAACCCGGTGTTCGGACCGCGACTCTCGCTTGCTTGGCAAAACGCCAACGGACTCGGCGTTCAAGCGCGCGGCTGGGGTTTCGACAACGCCGTCGACGTCGAAGGCTCGCCGCTCATGACGCAGAACTTCTCGTACTACTATTACCCCACCAACCTCACAGAGAACAAACTCATTTTTCGCGGCGGAAAGTTTGATCTCGACTTCTACAAGCACATGGAATTCGAGGGAGGGTACTTGCGAGTCGGAGCTAGTCTGACGGCCGCTCAACTCACCGTCCGCAACGAGTACGCCTACCAGTACACAACATACAGTTACAATTACAACTATATTATCGACGACTACACGGGCTACTCTTACTACAACCCCACCTACACTCAGAACGTGGTCACCGTAGAAGATGCGGACAAGATTCGCACGCGCGGCGGGGGTTTGGGACTATTGCTGGAAGGATCGCACCGCATCAACAATTCTCCGACTCACCAGTGGTCGGTGTTTGGATCTGGTCGCTTCGCCTATCTCGTCGGCGAACAGCAAGCCGATGCCTCCTACTGGCGCACAGGGCGCGACGCCAGCTTCACCGTCGGCGAAGCGGCAGTCGGCCTTGAGTACCGCCGCAAGCTCCCCCGCGCCGACCTGTTCGTACGGTGCGCGTTCGAAATCCAAACGTGGGACGTCCCGCAAATCCAACGAGTGAGCCTCGCCGGCGTCACGCCGAGCGTCGGCATCAGCTGGTAGCCGCCGCCGCGGCGAACCAGCGAAAGTTCGCTTCGTCGAGCGCCACCCCCTCGCGCACCAGCTCAAACACGAGCGGCGTCGCCGGCCAGCCGATGCAAGTCAGAATCGCATCAAGCGACTCAGCGGGGCAGTCGCCATGCAGCTCAACGCGGTGCAAGCGATCGCCGAAGTCGAACAGATGCCCGTTGAGCTGCCAGCGCTGCCCGTTCACTTCCCCCGAAATGACGAAGAACCCATCGGGCTCGATATCAACCCGCGGCAACTTCGCGAGGGCAGCGTACGCTTCTTCAAACGTCATTGGCAGAAAGGCGTCGAACGCACTCGCGCGCAACGACTGCACGTCGACTCCACGCAACGCAAACCGCTCGCCTGCGACGGCGTGTAATGGCAGAGCGAAGATATTCGCGTGGAAACGGTAAGGCATGTTTATCTGAGGTTGCGCCGGGGGCGGGGACGCCCCGGCTCGCTAGGTGTTCTATCTCTTCAAGCGAGCCGGGTCGTCCCGACCCCGCCGCGCGTCAACTTACTTCACAACCGTCGCCCGCTGCTTAGCAATGTAACGATAAACATTATTCAAATACGCCTCATCCTTCACCGCAAGATTCGATCCCTCCTCCGCCCACCAAGTCGCCTTTGCGGGCAACGGCCACTCCGTTGAAAGCGCCTCGCCTAGCCACCGCTTCAATAACCGTCGCACCTTCTCGCCGTGAATCGCGGGAACTATATCGCACAAGATGTGAACATGGTCACCCGCCGCAGCCGCGATGCGATAGGTCCAACCGCCGCGTTCACAAACGGCCGGTAAAGCAGCCTCGATAAACTCTCGCTGCACACCAGTAAAAACGACCGGCGGAAAGTTGAGAATCTTGCGAATCGCTTGTTCGCGCTGAGCATTGGCGGGAACAAACGCTTCCCCCCGTTTGTTGTGCTCGCGTTCGACTGTTGGCCGTACGCTGCCGTGGAGGCGAGTTCCGTAGGTGCCCCAAGTGATGTGCCACGGCGTACGCGAAGGATCGAGGGCCTGTCGAGGGAGTGACATGGCGATCGCCTTCGGAGACGCACGCCGGGGTCGAGACGACCCGGCTCGCTAGTAAAGGATCGACTCCCTCCAGTGAGCCGGGGCGTCCTCGCCCCCGGTCTTTCCGAACTACCCTATGGCAACTTGTGCCCCATCTTCTCCCGCTTCGTCGCCATGTACGCCGCGTTGTGTTCGTGAATCGGCCCCACGATCGGCACCTGATCGATCACCTCCAAATCGAACCCACCGTAAATAAACGCGTCGGTCTTCTTCGGGTTGTTCGTCAGCAGCCGCACCTTCCGCAGCCCGAGGTCCTTCAGCAGCTGAATCCCCACACCGTAATCGCGCGGGTCGGCCATGTAGCCGAGGGCGATGTTCGCCTCGACCGTGTCCATTCCTTGGTCTTGCAGCGCGTAGGCTTTGATCTTTTCCACCAGCCCGATGCCGCGGCCTTCTTGCGGCAGGTAGACGAGCACGCCGGCGCCTTCGCGTCCGATCATGTCGAGCGCCATGTGGAGTTGATCGCCGCAGTCGCAGCGGAGCGACTCCAGCAAGTCGCCCGTGAAGCATGACGAATGCAGCCGCACGAGCGGCGCCGCGACCGACGACGGGTCGCCGATCACGTAGACCACCGGTTCCTGTGACTCATACTTCACGCCGTAGGAGATAATCTTGCCGTTGCCGTACTTCGTCGGCAGCTTCGCCTCGGCCGTGCGGTAGACCAGCTTCTCGCTCAGTCGGCGGTGGGCGATCAACTGCTCGATTGAAATCACCGGCAGGTCGAACTTCTTCGCCAGCTCTTGCAACTTCGGCCGCGTGGCCCGGTCGCCGTCGTCGTCGAGAATCTCGCACAGCACGCCCGCGGGGGTAAGGCCCGCCATGCGGGTCAGGTCGACGGCCGCTTCAGTGTGCCCCGCGCGACGTAGCACGCCCCCCTCTTTCGCGACGAGCGGAAACAAGTGTCCTGGCCGAATGAAGTCGGCCGGCACGCTCGTCGGATCGCACAACGCACGAATTGTCGTCGACCGCTCGCCGGCGGTAATCCCCGTCTTGCTCGTGCGGTGATCCACCGGCACCGTGTAGTTCGTCCCGAGGGGGCTGTTGTTCGACTCGACCATGGCGCCAAGTTCCAGCCGCTCGCTTACGTCGGGCAAAATCGGCATGCAGAGCTGCCCGCGGCCGTAGGTAATCATGAAGTTGACGATTTCGGGCGTCACCTTCTCGGCGGCGCAAACGAAGTCGCCCTCGTTTTCGCGGTCTTCATCGTCGGCAACGATAATGACGCGTCCCTGGCGGATCGCTTCGACGGCGGACTCAATGCTGGAAAATTGATGACTCAAGGTGGGGGCCTGGGGCTGGAAGGCGAGCGTTTGTCGGCAGGCGAGCGGGCAGGGCTGTCGGCCCTCAGCTATCAGCCTTCTGCCATTGCCGCTTTTCTGCGGTTCAGGGGATATTATAGAGGCTACAGAACTCGACCTCCATTCGACAGGAGCCTTGGGCGTGACGGGACGACGAATACTGGGCCTCGCACTCGCGGCCGCCAGCCTGCTGGCCGCTGGACAGCAGGCGTTTTCCGGCGAATTCAAAGCGAAGTACGGCGAAATCTACGCCGAGCGCGAATCGGGCCCGTTGAAGGCCGACCTGTACATTCCCGAAGGCGAAGGGCCATTCCCGGGCGTGCTGGTGGTCCACGGCGGGGCGTGGCGGATGGGCGCCCGCGGCGATATTTCTGGCGCCGCCCAAATGCTCGCTCAGCATGGCTTCACCGCGATCGCGATCAGCTACCGCCTGGCGCCCGCTCACAAATTCCCCGCGCAGATTCTCGATTGCAAAGAAGCGATCCGTTGGATGCGTACCAACGCCAAGCAACTGAAAATTGATCCCGACCACATCGGCGGCTTCGGCTACTCGGCCGGTGCCCACCTCGTGTCGCTCCTCGGGACGACCGACGACAAAGACGGCCTTGAAGGGGTCACCGATCCCAAGAGCGTTCCCAGCACGCGCATCCAATGCGTCGCCTGCGGCGGAGCACCTTGCGACTTGCGTCCGCTGCCGGCCGACGTCGAAGGCCTCGCGTTTTTCCTCGGCGGCTCGCGGGCCCAGTGCCCCGAGCAGTACCGCCTCGCCTCGCCCGCGGCGTTCGTCACCCCCGACGACCCGCCAATGTTTTTCTATCACGGCGAGGATGACCAGCTCGTGCCGATCGCCAGCCCCGAGAATATGCAAGTCGCGCTGAAGGCCGCCGGCATCGCGAGCGATCTCTACGTCGTTCCCTACCTCGGCCACACCGCCGCCGCCGTCGACCGCAAAGCGATCGAACGCTCGATCGCGTTCCTAGAAGAACACCTCAAACCCAAAACAAAGTAACCCTCACCTCCAAGCAGCGAGCCGGGGGGTTCATCCCCCCGGTCCCCCATTGACCAGACACCCAAACGCGAACACGCCGGGGGCGAGACGCCCCGGCTCGCTTAACGACGCGTCGCACGACGACGTCTCGCCGCTGCCGCGCGAAGAATACGTCGAACAAGCCCACCTCTTCGAAGTCCTCGCCGCCCGCATGCGCGAGAACATGCCCGCGCAAGAGATTCTCGAAAGCGTCCGCGAAGAGATCCTCGCCACGACCAAACTGCCGATGGCGGTCGACTTCATGCTCGCCGAACTTCGCCACCTCGGCGCGTTCGCCACGGCGATGGAACGGCTGCCGCATTACTTCACGCCGTTTCAGTCGTTCGTCATGGCTGAGGCGGAGAACGATCGGCAGCGGTTCGACATCCGCGTCGCGCTCGAAATCTTGCGCCGCGAAGCCGCGTACCGCGCCGAGGGCGCCTCGCGTCAGGGACTGTTCCTCTATCAGCTCGAAGTCCTCTGCCGCAACCGCATGGGCTACGACAGCGGCCTCGATGCGATCGCCAAGGATCCCGCATTCGACGAAAACTGGCGGAATTGGATCTTCACCGTCCGCCGCCAGATCGGCATCGTCGACACGGCCGACCTGCTGTTCGTGCGGAGCGAGTTCTATCACGAACGCAAAGCCGCCGAGCAAGGCAACCCGTCGCTCGCCGCGGAGCTAATCGCCGAGGCCACTGCCGCAGGCTTCCCGCCCCTCTTCGGCCGACAGGAAGGCCGCATCGCCTGGGCGAACCGCAAGAAAGACCCGCTGCTGCTCTTCGGCGCACTCCATCGTCAACTCGGCTACCCCGAAGCGCCGCGGCCCGAAGCCGAGAACCCCGAAGAGCGTTTGCTGCCTGTCCTCGCCCGACGGGTCGAGCAACTCGAATCGCGTTTAAAACTCGTCGAAGAAGAACAACGCGGCGGCATCGACCTCAACCGCTTCTACAAACCGACCGACTTCGACGCCCCCAACCGCAACGAGTAGCCGTCATCCCCATAGCGAGCCGCGGGGTTCATCCCCGCGGTCTTGGCGGCGCTCATCATCCTGACATTCCCGTAAGCAACCGCCCATCGCGCTCCCACCGAACGCCAAGCGTCGCCAACGCAACGTAAAACCGACGCGCGATCTCACAAAAATTAGCCCTCATTTTCCAGTTCAATCGGCGCCGGCGCGGTGTTAGATTAACAGCAGATAGACGACGGCAGGTTTCTCGAGACGGCTCTCGCCTCGCGAACCACAGCAGGTGTGCGGCGCCCGCTGCGGAGGTTATTCCGACCGACGGCACTCGGCTAGGCAGTGAGTTATCTCAGCCTCAGCACCGATCTCATCACGCAGGCCTATCCAGACGAATCGCTCCCCGTGTCGACCGACGCGACGGTGGGCGAGGTCCTGGAACTCATGCGGGCCCAACGGGGAAGCTGCGTCCTCATCTGCGGCGACGACGCCGACGGCTGCCAGCTCGAAGGAATTTTCACCGAACGCGACGCCCTCCGCTGGATGGCCGCCGGCGGCGAAACCGGCGTCAACATCCGCCTCGCAATGACGCGCACTCCCGCGACGCTTCCCGCAACCGCAAGCGTTGAAGCCGGCATTCAACTGATGGCCCAGCGCGGCTTCCGCCACTTGCCGATCGTCGACGAGCAAGGCACGCCACAAGGCGTCGTCGCCGTCGGCGGCATCGTGCAGTACCTCGTCGAACACTTCCCCCAAACGATCTACACGCTCCCCCCCGAACCAGGGAAGCATTACGAGCAACGCGAAGGAGCGTAGGTCAGACGTACCAGTCCGACGGTAGCACGAGCCAATCACCTCATCCTGTGATCTTGTCCAGTCTTCAAACGAACGCACCATGGACACCCTCGCCCCTCACAAACCCATCGCCCCGCTCGATGACGCCACCGTCCGCTTCTGCGGCGACTCGGGCGACGGCATGCAGCTCGCCGGAACGCAGTTCACCAACACCTCGGCGCTGGCCGGCAACGACGTCGCCACGTTCCCCGACTTCCCCGCCGAGATCCGCGCTCCCCGCGGCACGAAGGCCGGCGTCTCTGGCTTCCAAGTCCACTTCTCCAGCAACGACATCTACACTCCCGGCGACACGGTCGACGCCCTCGTGGCGATGAACCCGGCGGCGCTCGTCACGAATCTCGAAGACCTCCGCGACGGCGGCGTGCTGATCATCAACAAAGATTCGTTCGATAAGAAAGGGCTCGAACAAGCCGGCTACAAATCGAACCCGCTCGAAGACGGCAGCCTCAGCCACTACAGCATGCACCCGGTCGAGATGACCAAGCTCAACCGTCTCGCCGTTGAAGGCTTCGGCCTCACCCAGAAGGAAGCCGACCTCTGTCGCAACTTCTTCGCGATGGGGCTCGTCTTCTGGCTCTACGATCGCTCGCTCGAACCGACGCTTCGCTTCATCGCGCAAAAGTTCGGCAAGCGGCCCGAAGTCGCCGAAGCGAACACCGCCAGTCTCCGCGCCGGCTACCACTACGGCGAGACGGTCGAAGCGATCAATACGCAGTACCACGTCGCCGCCGCGAAGCTGCCGCCCGGCAAGTACCGCAACATCATGGGGAACACGGCCCTCGCCTACGGCCTGCTCGCCGCGGCGAAGCTGTCGGGCAAACGGCTCTTCCTCGGCGCTTATCCGATCACCCCGGCGAGCGACATCCTCCACGAGCTCGCCAATCACAAGAACTTCGACGTCCTCACGTTCCAGGCTGAGGATGAGATCGCGGCGATCACCAGCGCCATCGGCGCCTCGTTCGCCGGCGAAATGGCCGTCACTGCTTCGAGCGGCCCTGGCATCGCTCTGAAGGCCGAAGGGATGGGCCTCGCCGTGATGACCGAGTTGCCCCTCTTAATCATCAGCGTCCAGCGCGGCGGCCCATCGACGGGCCTCCCAACAAAAACCGAGCAAGCCGACCTCATGCAGGCCCTCTATGGCCGCAACGGCGAGTGCCCCCTCCCCGTGATTGCCGCCAGCGGCCCGGCCGATTGCTTCCACGCTGCCCAAGAAGCGTGGCGGATCGCCGCGCGATTCATGACGCCTGTCATCTTGCTCACCGACGGCTACATCGCGAACGGCTCGGAGCCGTGGCGGATCCCGCAGCTCAGCGAACTCCGGCCGACCGAGATCACTCACCCGGCACCGACCGACAACGGCGACGCGTTCCTTCCCTACCTGCGCAACGAACGCCTCGCCCGCCCCTGGGCCGTCCCCGGCACGCCCGGCCTCATGCACCGCATCGGCGGGCTCGAGAAGCAAGACGTCACCGGCAACGTGAGCTACGACCCGCTCAACCACCAGCACATGGTCGACACCCGCGCCCGGAAAGTCGCGCTCGTCGCCGACGACATCCCGATGCAAACCGTCGACGGCCCCGCCAGCGGCGACCTGCTCGTCGTCAGCTGGGGCGGCACCTACGGCGCCTGCGCCACGGCGGTTCACAAAGTGCAACACCACGGCGGCAGCGTCGCCCACTGCCACCTCCGCTACCTCAACCCGCTCCCCAAAAACCTCGGCGAGATCCTGGGCAACTACAAACAAATCCTCGTCCCAGAACTCAACCTCGGCCAACTCCGCATGCTGCTACGGGCCACGTACCTCGTTGACGCGATCGGGCACAACAAAGTGCAAGGCAAACCCTTCAGTGTCGGCGAGTTGGTGGAGAAGATCGAACACTTACTGAGCACTTAAATCATTCAATCACGCAGAAGAAAAATCTCACGCAAAGGCGCGAAGACGCAAAGAAGAAATCCCCCGCATTTCCTTTGCGCCTTTGCGTGAGACATCTTCTTATGAAGCACCAATAAGATGAGCATCGAAACACCCCTCCCAGTCCTCAAACCCACCGACTTCGCCAGCGACCAAGACGTCCGCTGGTGTCCCGGTTGCGGCGACTATTCGATTCTCGCCCAGATGAAGAAGGTGCTGCCGACGCTCGGCGTGCCGCGCGAGAAAACCGTCTTCATCAGCGGCATCGGCTGCAGCAGCCGCTTTCCGTACTACATGAACACCTACGGCGTTCACTCGATCCATGGCCGCGCGCCGGCAGTGGCGACCGGCCTGAAATGCGTCCGCCCCGACCTGCAGGTGTGGGTCATCACCGGCGACGGCGACGGTCTCTCGATCGGCGGCAACCATCTCATGCACGCCATCCGCCGCAACCTCGACATCAACATCGTCCTGTTCAACAACCGCATCTACGGCCTCACCAAGGGGCAGTATTCCCCCACGTCGCCGCTAGGCCAGAAGACCAAAAGCACGCCGATGGGGGCGATCGACAATCCACTCCACCCGCTCTCAATCGCCATCGGCTGCGAAGCGACCTTCGTCGCCCGCTCGATCGACACGAACATCAACCACCTCGGCGAAACGCTTAAACGGGCCGCCGAACATCCCGGCGCCTCATTCGTCGAGGTCTACCAAAACTGCAACGTCTTCAACGACGGCGCCTGGGACTACGCGAAGGACCGCGACACGAAGCTCGACACGACGCTCGAACTGCAACATGGCAAGCCGCTGCTGTTCGGCAAACTCCGCGAGAAGGGGATCCGCCTCAACGGCATGAACCCCGAGGTGGTCGAACTCGGCAAAGGAATCACCGAAGACGATCTGCTGTTCCACGACGAGCGCAGCCCCGAGCCAAGCCTCGCGTACCTCCTCAGTCGGATGCGGTACGAAGACGGCTTCCCGGAACCCATCGGCGTCTTCCGCTGCGTCGACGCGCCGCGGTACGACGCCCTCATCAACGGCCAGATTGAAGAAGCGACGCAGAAACGAGGACAGGGAGACTTGGAAGCGCTGTTCAACTCGGGCGACACTTGGACGGTGGAGTAGTTACGAGCCGCGAGTAGCGAGTTGCGAGTTAAATGCAGGGAAGCCTGCAACTTGCATCATGCTGCGCGCGGTTCGCGAACTGCGCTTCCCGTCGCGCAACTCCTCGCTCGCAACTCGAAACTCGAACCCCGCAACTCCCCATGCTCATCTGCCCCGCCTGCGGCTGTGAAAACCTCGAAGGCGCCGACGCCTGCGAGCAGTGCCAAGCTCCCCTCACGGAGCTGTCGCTCCCCCAAGCGACGACGCCAGTCGAGCGGGCATTGCTCCACGACCGCATCGAGATCCTCAAACCCCGCCCGCCCGTCTGCTTCCCGCCCGAATCGCCGATTGGCGAAGTCCTCCGCCGCATGATCGCCGAGCGCGTCGGCTGCGCCGCGATCGTCGACGACCAGCAACGCCTCCTCGGCATCTTCACCGAACGCGACGCACTGCTGCGGCTTAACGTGGACGTCGACCGCCTCCGCCACAAGCCAGTCTCTTCGGTGATGACCAGCAACCCGACGACGCTCCGCGCCCGCGACAAAATCGCGTTCGCCCTCCATCGCATGAACGTCGGCGGCTTCCGCCACGTGCCAATCATCGACGACAACTCCCGCCTCGTCGGCGTGATCTCCATCCGCGGCATCCTGGCGTATCTCACCGAACAATCTCCGGTCGGCTAGCAAACTGGCCAGGTTCGGCGCGCCAAATTCACCCCGCCATTGCGCACCGTGCTCCGCTATGATTCGCCGCCCGCGCCTCTACAATTCCTTACGGCAATCCCACCCGCCGTGAAGGAGCAACACCGTGGCGCCGGCAGCGAACGACAATCTCACCCACCGCCTTGCAAAACTCCTGGCCGAAACGCCCGCCGTCGCCGCGGGGTCGCCCGCCAGCGACGTCGAACGCGCCCTCCTCATCGCGCGCAAGCTGCAGGGAACCGCCCGCGAGATGCAAACCTCGGCCGAGCGGCGTCAACAGGCCGAACTCGACCGCATGATTCAATCGCCCGCCGACAAGGCGACGATGGTCGAGATCACCGACCAGGCGTTCCGCGCCCAGCTCTCGCCCCGCGCCGCCGACCAGCTGATTCACATCCTCGACGTCCAGGGCGTGCCGCGATTCTTCGGCCCGCTCGACCGCACGCTGCTGAAAGGCTTCCAATCGTTCGGCGCCTACCTCCCCGGCGTCGCGATGCCGCTCGTGAAGGAAAAGATGCAGCAAGAGACGGCCAACGTCGTGCTGCCGGCCGAGGAAGACCTGCTGCGGCAACATCTCGAAGACCGCCGCCACGAAGGGCTGCGGATGAACGTTAACTACCTCGGCGAATCGCTGCTGGGGGAGGAAGACGCCCAGGCTCGCCTCAAGTCGTACCTCCAGGCGCTGCAGGAGCCGTTCATCGAAGTGATGTCGGTGAAGATCTCGACAATCTATTCGCAAATCTCCGGCCTCGCCCGCGAGCATACGATCGAGGTGCTGTGCGATCGGCTCGAACTCCTCTACCGCGCCGCCGCGAAGAACAAGTTCCGCCGTCACGACGGCCAACTCGTGTCGAAGTTCGTCTACCTCGACATGGAAGAGTACCGCGATAAGGAGATCACCTCCAAAGTCTTCATGCGAACGCTCGATCGGCCTGGATTCGAACAGCTCCACGCCGGCATCGCGCTGCAGGCGTACATTCCCGATTCGTTCGCCACGCAGCGCCGCATCACCGAGTGGGCCCGCCGCCGAGTAGAGCAGGGGGGCGCCCCCGCGACGATCCGCGTCGTGAAAGGCGCCAACATGGAAATGGAACGCGTCGAAGCGAGCCTCCGCGGCTGGCCGCTCGCGACGTTTAGCGACAAGCTTCACACCGACGCCAACTACCACCGCATGCTGCAGTATGGCATGCAGCCGGAGAACCTCGCCGCGGTCCGGCTCGGCGTCGCTTCGCACAATCTCTTCTCGATCGCTTACGGCCTGGTGCTTGCCGCGCAGTCGGGGCAACTCGATCACGTCCAGTTCGAGATGCTCGAAGGGATGGCGAACCACCAACGCCGCGCGCTGTTCGAACTCGCCGAGAACCTGCTCCTCTACGCCCCCGCCTGCCGGCAAGAAGATTTCATCAACGCGATCGGCTACCTCGTCCGCCGCCTCGACGAAAACACCGGCCCCGACAACTTCTTGCGCTATGCCTTCAACCTCGAAGTCGGCGGAGCCACTTGGAACCGCCTGGAGCAAAACTTCGTCGCCAGCTTCGATGCGATGCAGACGCTCACTGACGAACCGCGCCGAGTTCAAGATCGAACCCAAGAATCAACAACCAACGACTCGCGAGCCGCGGGGTTCATCCCCGCGGTCCCCCCGCCCCCCGCTCCACTCATCTCCCCCACGCACCCCGCCACCGACTTCACCAACGCCCCCGACACCGACTGGTCGCTACCCGCCAACAGCGACTGGGGCGCCGACATCCTCGCCCGCTGGCAACCCCGCCACGGCGACAACGCCACGCAAGTCCCGCTGGTGATCGCTGGCGAACAACTCTTCGACGACCGTGAAGTCCGCCCCTCAACCGACCCGTCACGTCCCAAGACAGTCGTTGCGAAGTACCGCCAAGCAACCGCGAACGACGCCGCCCACGCCGTGCAGTGCGCCGCCGCCGACCCCGACGGCTGGCGCCGCCTGCCGCCGCGCGAGCGCACCGCCACGCTCCACCGCGTTGCCGACGAACTCGCCCGCCGCCGCGGCGATCTCATGGGCGCCATGCTCGCCGAAGGGGGCAAGCTCCTCACCGAGAGTGATCCCGAAATCTCCGAAGCAATCGACTTCTGCTGCTTCTACGCCGAGACCGCGCAAGACTTCTACGAGCTGCCGGGACTCGCCGCGCGCGGCAGAGGGGTGGTTATAGTCGTCTCGCCGTGGAACTTCCCGCTCGCCATCCCGTGCGGCGGCGTCGCGGCCGCCCTCGCGGCGGGGAACACGGTCATCCTCAAGCCCGCCTCCGACACGGTCCTCATCGCCCACGCCCTCTGCGAATGCTTCTGGGCCGCCGGCGTGCCGCGCACCGCGCTGCAGTTCGTCCCCTGCAGCGGCGCCACCGTCGGCCAACAACTCATCAGCCATCACGCCGTCGATGCCGTGATCCTCACCGGCGGTACCGAGACGGCGCTCGACATGCTGCACCGCAAGCCGTCGATCAACCTGCTGGCCGAAACCGGCGGCAAGAACGCCACAATCGTCACCGCGCTCTCCGATCGCGACCTCGCGATCAAGAACGTCCTCCACTCAGCGTTCAGCCACAGCGGACAAAAGTGCTCGGCAACGTCGCTGTTGATTCTCGAAGAGGAAGTGTACGAAGACGCCAAGTTCCGCGCGACGCTGTGCGACGCCGTCGAAAGCCTCCGCGTCGGCTCCGCCTGGGAACTCCATTCAAAAATGGGCCCCCTCATCCGCCCGCCGAGCGGCGACCTCGAACGCGCATTGAAGGAACTCGAAGGGGGCGAATCGTGGGCCGTGATGCCGCGGCTGCACGTCGATGGCAACGCCTCGCTGGTGAGCCCAGGCGTGAAGTGGGGCGTTCAGCCTGGCAGCATCACTCACCTCACGGAATTCTTCGGCCCGCTCCTCGGCGTGATGAGCGCGAAGAACCTGCACGCGGCGATCGACCTCGTGAACGCCACTGGCTACGGCCTCACCTCGGGTCTTGAAAGCCTCGACGATCGCGAGCATCGCATTTGGCAGGAAGGGATCCGCGCGGGCAACCTCTATATCAATCGCCCGACGACCGGCGCCATCGTCCTGCGGCAACCATTCGGCGGCCTGGGCAAAAGCGCCTTCGGCCCCGGCATCAAAGCCGGCGGCCCGAACTACGTCGCCCCGCTCATGGCGTTTGAAGATAAGGAGTCACCGGCAAACCAACAGCGAGCCGGGGGGTTCATCCCCCCGGTCCCCGCGGCCCAATCCTCACGCGCCGAAGAGCTCGACATCGTCTTCCCCCCCGACTCCCTCATCCTCCCCCACGAATCGGTCGCGGAACGCCAAACGCACCTCCACTCGCTCCGCCACACGCTCGCCGCGCTCGGCCAGTCGGCTCGCCTCCTCCTCACCGCCGCCGATCTGGCCCGCCTCGACCACGCGATCGACAGCTACCTCGCCTGGACGCTCGACGAGTTCGAACCGGCCCACGATCATTTCCTGCTCGTCGGTGAAGATAACCTGCGGCGCTATCGCGCCGTGGCGAACGTACGGTTGCGCGTCGCCGACGGCGATGCGCCATGGGACGTCTTCGCACGCGCCGCGGCCGCCCGCGCCGCCGGTTGCCGCGTCGTCGTCAGCTCGTCGCCGGCGCTGCCCGAGTCGCTGCGACAAGCGGTCGCACTACTCGACGGGGCGACCGACAACTGGGCCGGCGCCATTGAGTTCATCACGGAGAGCGACGAGCAACTCGTCGCTGCGATCCAAGCCGGCGGGGTCGGGCGGCTCCGCTACGCCGACCGCTCGCGCGTCCCCGACGCCATCCGCATCGCCGCGACCGAGGCCTACGTTTACATCGCCGACGCCCCCGTCCTCGCCCACGGCCGCGTGGAATTGCTCTGGTACCAACAGGAACAAAGCCTGTCGCACGTCTACCACCGCTACGGCAACCTCGGCCGCCGGGCGGACGAACCGCGAGCAGAGGTCAGTTAGCACAGAAGCGCGATAGCCCCAGAGGGGCGGAATAATGTAGCCAGGGGCGCAAGCCCCTGGTCTGCGTCGATCTGAGGCAAGCGAGCCCCGGAGGGGCGACATAACTCCTGCGGTGCGGCAGGAACTCTTTCGCCCTTTCAGCGCCCTTTCAGGGCTTTAGAGCAATGCAAAGTTTACCAGGGGCTCACGCCCCTGGCTACATGATGCCGCCCCTATGGGGCTTCACGCCGCATCGCGATCTTCCGCCGCAGGCGAATCACCGCCGCCGCGCCGAGCGCCAGCACCCACGCGCTCGGCTCCGGCACGCCGGCCGCCGCTTGCCACAGCGCCAGGTCCGCCGCGTTCACGACGCGGTCGCGATTCGCATCGCCGAATGCAATGCTGTCGATCTCCAAACCGGTGGCGCCCATGTTCGCCATCAGAATCGCGCGGTCGGCCAAATTCACGACGCCGTCGCCGTTGAAGTCTTCAAACTTCGCGACGGTGTAACCGAGGTCGCGCATCGACTCGACCGTGAACCGCGACAAGAACGGCTCGCCATAATCGGGGTCGATGGCGCCCGTCATCAACTCCAGCCCGCGGTCGCGGCCATACTGGTCGACGACGCCGACGCGCGGGTCGAGCGAGAAGGGATCGCTCGGGTTCCCCTCTTGCGGACTGCTCCGCATCAGTTGATCCCAATGCGAGTTCGGCGTGCCGGGGTTGCCAGCGTTCTCGACCGGCACATAGGCGACCGCTTGGTTGAACTCTGCCTGATACGCCGCCAACCCGTAAGCGCCGGTGTAGTGGAATGTGTTGTTCGCGTAAACGTTGTTCGCCGTCCACAGCGTGCCGATGCCCAGGACATGCCCCACTTCGTGGGCCAGCAACTCGTCGATGTAGTTCCGCCCATTGGCGCCAACGCCTTGCCAATTGGCGAAGTTCTCAATCTCGTTCACGTTGACGTTCACAAACCCGCTCGTGGCGACCGCAAAAACCGGAGAATCGGCTGGAGATGCTAAGCTCGAAAAATTCGCCGCCGCGAGTCCGCTCGTCGTCGGATAGATCGTGATCGGCACGCTCGCGACATTGATCCCCGGCTGATAGCCAGTGATCACCATCTCCCACATCCGCTCGACGCGCACTAGCGCCGCGTTGAGGATGTTCATCTCATTCGCATCGAACTGCCCGCCATCGTTCGGGATGGTGAATTGCAAATCGAACGCTAGCACCCGCGCAGAGTGCGAGCTGAGCGCTACAATGGCCACGAGGGCGGCAAAGAGAAGTCGACGCATCGTCGGTGCGGCTCCTGAGGAGTTCGGTCGAGTCCTTCCATTATGTCCGCTCGGCCGCAGGTTAGCGACAGTTTTGCAGCCCGAAAACCACCGGCCAACTGCCGACAAAACCGTCACACCCGGCCGCGTTGCCAGTAAATCTGCGGGAGGGACTTGAGAAAACCTGTGGGAGGGGTCTCCGACCCCGAAGCGGCGTTGAGCTACCGAAAACCGCCTGGAGTAGTGACCGGCATCGGCGTCGGAGACGCCTCCCACAACCCGGCTTTAGCCTAAACAGCACTTTCCCAATCTCGCCCCCCGCCACTCCCCAAGAAAATTCCTTCCCCGCCATCGCCCGCCGCGGCTAAAATTCCCTCCCATGCCGAGCCAGTTAGCATCCTCCCCGCCAGTTCGCACGCAACTCCTCGAAGCGCTCCGCCGCTATTGGGGTTACGACTCATTCCTGCCGCTGCAAGAACAGGCGATGTCCGCCGGCATGGCGGGGCAAGATTCGGTCGTCGTCCTGCCTACCGGCGGCGGCAAAAGCTTGTGCTATCAGGCCCCCGCCGTCTGCCGCGACGGCCTCGCGCTCGTCATCTCGCCCCTCATCTCGCTGATGAAGGACCAGGTCGACGCCCTCCGCGCGTGCGGCGTCCCCGCAGCGGCGATCAACAGCACCCTCACTGCCGGCGAACGCCGCGAAGTCGCCGAGCAAATCCGCCGCGGCAAGTTAAAGCTCGTTTACGTCGCCCCCGAGCGCTTGCTAGCCGAGCGGACGCTTGAGTTCTTCAAGCAAACGCCCCTCTCGCTCATCGCCATCGACGAGGCCCACTGCATCAGCCAGTGGGGACACGACTTCCGCCCCGAGTACCGCGGCCTGCGAATCCTCAAGGAAGTCTTCCCGAAGGCGAGCGTCCACGCCTTCACGGCCACCGCCTCCGACGCCGTCCAGCGCGACATTGCCGACCAGCTCGGCCTCGCCGATCCGCAGATGCTGATCGGTTCGTTCGATCGGCCGAACCTCAACTTCCGCATCCGCCGTCCCGCGAACCGGTTCGCCGAGGTCTGCCAACTCGTCGAACAACGCAAGGGCGAGGCAGGCATCGTCTACTGCATCAGCCGTAAGGAAGTCGACAAAACGGCCGATGCCCTCCGCTCGCTCGGCTACCGGGCGTTGCCGTACCACGCCGGCCTGAGCGACGACCAGCGCCACCGCAATCAAGACGCCTTCCTCGACGAAGAGGCCGACGTCGTCGTTGCCACGGTCGCCTTCGGCATGGGCATCGACAAGTCGAACGTCCGCTACGTCATCCACGCCGGCATGCCGAAGTCGCTCGAGCACTACGTGCAAGAAAGCGGTCGCGCCGGTCGCGACGGCCTCGAAGCCGATTGCCTGCTCCTCTACAGCGGCCGCGACGCGATCGTCTGGCGGCAGCTCATCGAGAAGGGCGAGAATGGCGCCGACGCCGGGGCTCTCGAATCGCTCGCCGCGATGGAACGATTCTGCGGCGGCGTTACCTGCCGGCACAAGGCAATCGTCAACTACTTCGGCCAAGAGCTCGAAAACGACAACTGCGGCGCCTGCGACGTCTGCCTCGGCGAGCTCAACCTCGTCGAAGAGCCGGTCGTGCTCGCCCAGAAGATTCTCTCGTGCGTCTTGCGGCTCGACCAACGCTTTGGCGCGGACTACACCTCGAAGGTTCTCGCCGGCTCGAACGAAGCTCGCATCCGCGAACTCGGCCACGATCGCCTCAGCACCTACGGCCTGCTCAGCGAGCATCGCAACTCGGCGATCCGCGAATGGGTCGAGCAGCTTGTCGGCCAATCGTTCCTCCGCAAAGCGGGCGAGTACGGCACGCTCGAACTCACCGAAGCGGGCCGCGCGGTGCTCAAAGGGGAGGGGAGTCCGCAACTCACCAAGCCGGCGCCAGCCGCGAAGGAACGCCGTTCGCGCAGCGGTTCGTCGAGCGATAACTGGGAAGGGGTTGATCGCGGTCTGTTCGAAGAGCTCCGCAAGCTGCGCACGACGCTCGCTAACGAGCATGGCGTTCCGCCGTACGTGGTGTTCGGCGACGCCGCCCTCCGCGACATGGCCCGCCGCCGGCCGAGCACGCTCGACGCGTTTCTCGAAGTTCGCGGCGTCGGCGAACGCAAACGCGACGACTACGGCGACGCGTTTATCACCGCGATCGTCGACTACTGCTCCACAGGCGGCGTCCCCGTCGACGTTGCTGAAGTCGCGTCAACGCCGGTCGCCTCGCCGCGCACGCGCGCCGAAGGCCCGAACGCCTCGTCAATCGCCGCGTTCACCCACTTTCGCCGCGGCGCGTCGATCGAAGAAACGATGGAAGCAATGGGCCGCGCCCGCTCCACGGTTGCCGGCTACCTCAGCGAGTACCTGCGGCACGAGCAGGTGCAAGATCCCAGTCCCTGGGTCGAGGACGATCTGGTGAAACGGATCGAACTCGCGATCGCCGAAGTCGGCCTCGTCGGCCTCAAGCCGATCTTCGACCACCTCGGCGGCGAAGTTCCCTACGAACCGATCCGCATCGTCGCCACCTGCGTCGCAAATCGTGAAGGCTGAGCGCGTCACTCTAGCCCCGGGCTCCGCCCGGGGGTCGGTATCCACGCCGTCGCGTGCCCCCAGCGTCAAACGTCACAAGGCCCATGCCCGCTCGGCTCGATGTGCACGAGCGCATCGAGCACCGCCGCATCGCTCGCCAACAGCGCATCCTTCACTGCATGCGCAATGCGGTGCCCCTCGCGGACCGGCATCTCGCCGTCGACTTCCACATGAATATCGACAAGCCACCCCAGCCCGCTCTTCCGCGCGCGGCAATCGTCGATCCCCGTCACCCCCGGCACTGCCGTCGCGATCGAGCGAATCTTCTGTAGCGCCTCCGCCGACGGCGCCGCGTCGAGAATTTCATGCAGCGCTGAACGAAATAGTTGCACGCCGTTGAACGCAATGAGCCCGCACGCCGCCAGCGCCGCCCAATCGTCGGCCGCTTCATATCCTTTGCCGCCCCACAGCGCGATCGTGATGCCGACGAACGCCGCGAGCGAGGTAAGCGCGTCGCTCCGATGATGCCACGCGTCGCTTTGCATCGCGCTGCTGTCGATCTCCTTGCCGGTCTTCACCAGCCAGCGGAACAGCATCTCCTTCACCGCCATGACCAGCACGAGCACCAGCAGCGTGAACGGCTCCGGCCCCAAATGCGGCGCGCGGATTTCGTGAATGCTCTGCACCGCAAGCACCCCGGCGACGCACACGAGCCCCGCTGAGATGACGAGCCCCACGAGCGGCTCCGCCTTGCCATAGCCATACGGAAACCGTTGGCTCGGATCGGCCGCGGCGACCTTCAGCCCGCCCCACACGGCGATCGACGCGACGATGTCGACGAGCGATTCGATTCCGTCGGCGATCAACGCGTAGCTATGCCCCAAGACGCCAGCAGTGAATTTCACCGCCCCCAGCAGCCCGCTGATGACGATCGCCGTGAGGGCCGCCCGCATGCCGCGGACGGCGTTCGCCGCGGCATCTGCCCGGGCGGCATCGACACTGTTGGTTCGGGGGGGCGGGGCCATGGGTCGTGAGCTAGAATTCACCGTCAGACGGTGTAGATTTGAGTCGTTGAAACCGGGCCCTGAAGGATACGCCATCCCGCCCGCACCGACCATTGCGAACCACCCGCGGAAAGCCGCCGCCCGGCAAGATTCTGTCCCATCCAGCGAATTAGTCTCAACGATTCCCCAGTCCCCGCCACTTCACCCACCGCCGAAACGCCGCCGATGGAACCTGTCTTCATGATCCTGATCTTCGTCGCCTTCGCGGCGTTGATCATTGGCGGCGCCATCTACTCCTACAAACAGCAGAAGGCGCGGCGGCTCGCGCTCGAACAACTCGCTGCGAGTCGCGGCTGGCAATTCGATCCGTCGTACGACTACGCGCAAGACAAGCGGTTCCCTCAATTCTCGCTCTTCACCACCGGCGAGTCGCGCTACGCCTACAACACCACCCGCGGCAGCGTGACGATCGCCGACGCCCAGTGGCCGCTGCAATACGGCGACTACCACTACCAGACGACCACGACGAGCACCGACAGCGAAGGGAACACCAAAACCGAAACCCAGACGCATGTCTTCAGCTACGTGATCCTCGAAAGCCCCTACGCCGGCACCCCCGACCTCTTCATTCGCAAAGAAGGCTTCTTCGATCGCATCGCCAGCGCCATCGGCTTCCCCGACATCGACTTCGAGTCGGTCGAGTTCAGCCGCAAGTTCGTCGTGAAGAGCAGTGACAAGCGTTTTGCCTACGACGTCATCTCGCCGCAGATGATGGAATTCATGCTCGACACGACGCCGCCGACGGTCGACTTCCGCGACGCCAAGTGCTGCCTCTATCATGGCAGCGTGCTGAAGGCCGAGGACTTCGCCGCGACGATCCAGTGGTCGACCGAGTTCTTCGAACACTGGCCCCGCCACGTCATCGCCGATCTAGCCGCCCGCCAACAAGCGTCAACTTAGCCCCCGGTTCTTCAAACCGGGGGCCAAACGCCAGCCTTCGGCCCGCTTGCTCCACATACGCCGCCGATGCCACCCTTCACTTTTCTCATCATCACCATCGTCGCAGCGCTGTTCATCGCGAGCGTGATCTATTCGCGCAAACGTCAGCAAGAGCGGCAACTCGCGTTGCTCCGCCTCGCCGCGAAGCATGGCTGGACTTTCGATCCGTCGAACGACTCGACGCACGACGCCCGTTTCAGCCACTTCTCGGTCTTCACGAACGGTCATTCTCGCTACGCATACAACACTACCCGTGGCAGCGTCGTCATCGCCGGCGACGACTGGCCTCTCCAGTACGGCGACTTCCATTACCAAACAACCTCCTCCAACGGCAAAACGACGACGACTCAAACCCACCTCCTCAGCTACGTGATTCTCGACAGCCCTTACGCGACGGCCCCCGATCTCTTCATTCGCAAAGAGAGATTCTTCGATCGCATCGCAAGCGCCATCGGTTTCGAAGACATCGACTTCGAATCGGTCGAGTTCAGTCGCGATTTTCACGTGAAGAGCAGCGACAAGCGGTTCGCGTACGACGTCGTCTCGCCGCAGGTAATGGAGTTCATGCTCGCCACGACGCCGCCGACGGTCGACTTCCGCGGCAGCCAGTGCTGCCTCTATCATGGCGGTATCCTGGAAGTCGAAGACCTCGCCGCGACGATCCAATGGTCGACCGAGTTCTTCGAACACTGGCCCCGCCACGTGATCGCCGACCTAGCCACCCGCCGCCAAACAACCAATTAGCCCCCGGTTCTTCAAACCGGGGGCACGCACCGCATCCCACTTACCACCGCCATGGACCAATCCACCGACATGAGCCCCGCCTTCATCGCCCTGATCGCCGTCGGCGTGGTCGCGCTCCTTGCGCTCATCTGGCTCATCGCCACGTTCAACCGCCTCGTCAGCACTCGCCAGCACATGCGCGAAAGCTGGGCCGACATCGACGTCGAACTCAAACGCCGCTACGACCTCATCCCCAACCTCGTCGCCGCGGTGAAGGGCTACGCCGCCCACGAAAGCAGCGTCCTCGAGCAGGTCGTCCGCCTCCGCAATACGGCCGCCGCCAACCATGGCGCCGCCGCCGAGCAAGCGGTCGACGAAACGGCGCTCGCCATCGGCCTGAAGCAACTCTTCGCGGTCGTCGAGAACTACCCGCAGTTGAAGGCCGACACGCAGTTCCTCGCGCTGCAGCAAGAGCTCGCCATCACGGAAGACCGCCTCGCCGCCGCCCGCCGCTTCTTCAACGCCAACGTCCGCGAAATGAATCAGCTGTGCGATACGTTCCCCAGCAATTTCGTGGCGAGTATGTTTAACGTCGAACGAGGTAGCTACTTCGAGCTAGCAAACGACGCCGAACGCACCGCCCCCCGCGTCGCCATCGAGGCCTAGCCACGGGGGTCGCTAGCCATTCCAGTCGGCGAAGGCCCCGCGAACTGCTACCCCCGGGCAGAGTCCAGGGCTACAACAAGCGTTCTGCTCATCTAACACCGGTCCGATCTCTCTCCAGAGGC